>NZ_JAIBNX010000168.1:14073-18920 GCF_026130045.1 Micromonospora sp. CPCC 205371 | reverse complement strand
GGAATCTTCCTAGACGGGCGCGGCCTACGCCCGCGCGCCGGCCGGTGGCGGACGCCGCACTCAGCCGGCGGCCGGCCGTTCCGGTACGCGATCAAGGTGGATGCCGAACCAGTCTCGGTACGCGGTCAAGACGGCCTCGTCGGAAGGGAGCGGCTCCTCGGTGCGGGCGCCGTCGCGGGTACGGATCAGCGTGCGACCGCTGATCGTGACGCGACCACCGCCGTCCAGGCGCGAGCAGACCGTGCTGCGGGTGAAGTGCGAATCGGGAGAAGTCTGCTGCCACCAGCACGTCGGTCCAAAGTCCGCCAGCGTCCGCGGGCGGCGCTCCACCTGGTACTGCGGCTCACCGTCCTTGACCACCCCGACGTCCCCGTCGTCCATGTCGACCAACGCGAACCGCCCGTCCGGGTCGACCTGCTCCGCGCGGTCGTCCCATCGCAGCGGGTACCGGCTGTGCGCGCCGAACCCCACGTCGGCCAGCCACGCCTCGGCGCCGTCCGGTGTGGACACCAGCAGCGCGAGGTGGTCGAACGGCGGCCCCCATCGCCCGCCTCCAAACACTCGGGCGCCGAGCCGCGTCACCGGGTACCCGAGCGCCTCCAGCAGCACCGCGAACGCCCCGTTCAGCTCGTAGCAGAAGCCACCGCGGCGCCGTTTTACGATCTTGTCGAAGAGGGCGTCCTCGTCGAGAGTGATCGGCTCGCCCAGGTGGATGCCGAGGTTCTCGAACGGCACGGCCGTGAGGTGAGCCTCGTGCAGGTCGCGCAGCGCGTTCGCGGTGGGTGCCGGAGGCCGTGCGGCGCCGATCCGGTCGAGGTACGCGTCGACATCCATGCGCTAAGCCTGCGACCTCAACCAGGCTTCACGTCAAGCCCGCGCGCCGTCGATCAAGGCGAAGACCATCGATCAAGGGCAAACGCACGCGGAAAAGAGATCGAATCACGTGCATTCGCCCTTGATCGGCGGGGAGAGGGACCGCCGGCGCGCCCGGGCGGCCCGGCGCGGCGCGGCGTGGCGTGGGTGGTTAGAGCTCGAAGAGGTCGCGTAAGGCCTCGTCCAGGCGGGCGAGGCTGGCGCCGGTGACCATGCCGATGCGTTCGGCGCCGGCGGTTGCTGGGAGGCGGCGCATGCGGTTGACGACCACTACGCCGGCCACCGGGTCGGTTTCGGCGAGTGGCACGGCGAAGGGCGGCAGGTCGGTGGTGCCGCGCTGACGGACCACGGGGGCGCAGTACGGCGCGGCGCTGGGGCGTTCGTTGTGGGCGTCGCCGGAGAGCACCACCACGCGGTACCGCAGGTCGGCGCGGTCACCGATGGTCCACACCTCGCCCCGGTTCACAGGCGAGCGCCAGATGTCTCGATCATGCGGCGTCCACCAGGTCGGTGGGTGGCTCGGGCCAGCCGCCGTCGAGCCGGTCTGCCAGCCGGTCGAAGCCTTCCAGTTCGGCGCGAGCGTCGGGGTCGGTCGCCAGCCACTCCTCGTGGCGGCGTGCGGCGTCCCGGATCGCGGCGCGACGCGCCGCGCGGTCGATCCACTCCGACACGCTCATGCCGGCCGCGCGGGCCTCGGCACGGGCCCTGGCCAGGGTGTCCGCGCTGAGCGTCAACGTGACCTTTTCCGCCATGGTCGAGATGGTACGCCGCTGGTGGAATCCGCGAACGCGGGTACGGTGGCCGGATATGCCGGTTGGTATCCGAGCTGACCGAGAAGTCGAAAGGATGCGTAATGCTTACCTTGACTGACAATGCGGTAGCGGTTATCCGCAGCCTTACCGAACAGCCCCAGGTACCGGACGGCGCCGGCCTCCGGATCGCCACCGACCCGAGCGCGGGCGCGCTCACGCTCAGCCTCGCACCGGAGCCTGTGGAGGGCGACCAGGTGGTTGACGAGGCCGGTGCGCGGCTGTTCCTGGAGTCGTCGGCGGCTGAGCTGTTGGATGACAAGTCTCTGGATGCCGCCGTCGATCCGAACGGGTCGGTGCAGTTCGCGGTGGCTGAGCAGCAGCAGCCCGGTTGAGGTGGGGGATTCGGGCCGGGCTGCCCGTCGTCGGTCACCCCGGCCCGAATCCCTGACCTGGTCGTGCGCCGTTCCTAAGTACGGCTTATTCGCAGGCTGCTGGGGGCGTTCAGGTTTGCCTGCTCGTCGACGCCTACGCCTAGGCGGTCCACCAGTTCGCCGCCCAGCCAGGCGCTGACGCTGCCGACACCGAGGGCCAGCAGTTCGACGATGAACAGGGCGGTGCCGGCGTCGCGGCCGTCGGCGCCCAGCCGGATCAGCCACACGATCGCGAAGACCACCACGAGGCCGAGATTGAGCAGGCCGTGGAGCGCGCCCACCCGCTTGGCGCGGGTGTCCCGTGGGATCGCCAGCCAATCGATGAGCCCGGTGCCCGCCGCGAGTAGGCCGACCGCCAACCCGGCCGTGATGTTCCAGAAGGCCACCTCGCCGAGTACGTCCGGCCCGCCGACCAGATCGATGAAGTCGAACGCCACCGCGGTCACGAGCAGGCCCAGCGGAAACATCACCAGCATCGGGTGGACGGGGTGGCCGAGTGCCTTGACACGGCTCTCCATGGGGACTCCTTCCTCACCTTGGCACCACGGATACCCGGGACAGGGCGCGCGAAACGGGCATGGGCGCGCTCCCACTGAATCCCCTTGGGGCGGTATGGCGTGATTGCTAATCGTCCAAGAATTTGGGTCACTCCGTGGTCATCCCGGCGCGGTCGGAGCGCCGCCCACGGACGAAGGGTGGGCACCCCCCATGACCCGTACCCCACGATCAGAAGGTCGAACACCGAAGGTCAGTCGCCGCTCCGTCCTCACCAGCCTGGGCGCCGGCACGGCGGGAGCTGTCGCGCTCGGTCCCCGCGGCGCGCTCGCCGCACCCCCGGAAACGCTCGTCGTCGCGGCCACCCCTGCCGACCGCTTCGGCCGCATGTACCCGGACCTGCCGCCGTTCGTCCCCGCCGATGACCGGCGGCGCGCCGCTCTCATCGACATGGGTAAGGTCGGCGGCCTGCTGGACGCCAAGGACGACCTGACGCAGCCGCCGGTCAACCTGATCATCGACCCGGCGCTGTTCGCCAACAACCCGGACAATCCCGGCATGACAGCGGGTGTCACGTTCATCGGGCAGTTCCTCGACCACGACATGACGTTCGACGCGTCGTCGCCTCTCGGCGTGCCCACCGCACCGGAGAGCACGCCGAACGTGCGGACACCGGCCCTGGACCTCGACTCCGTGTACGGCGGCGGGCCGGCCGCCAGCCCCAACCTGTACCAGTCGGACCGGGTGAAGCTGCGCATCGAGTCGGGTGGCCGGTTCGAGGACGTGCCCCGGAACTCGGACGGGTCGGCCATCATCGCCGACCCGCGCAACGACGAGAACGTGGTGATCTCCGGTCTCCAGTGCGCCTTCATCCTGGCGCACAACCGGATCGTCGACGACCTGCGCGCGCAGGGCGTGCCCGCGGCCAACCAGTTCGCCCAGGCGCGGCGGATCCTCACGTGGCACTACCAGTGGATCATCGTGAACGAGTTCCTGCCGCTGACCATCGGCGCCGATATGGTGCGGCAGATCCTCAACAACGGGCGTCGCTGGTACCGGCCGGAGCCCGGCCCGGCGTTCATACCCGTCGAGTTCCAGGGCGCCTGCTACCGGTTCGGTCACACCCAGGTGCGCCCGTCGTACCGGGTGAACTTCCAGGGCAACCCCGGCAACACGGAGTTCTTCGCGTTCATTTTCGACCCGGCGGCTGAGGGGCAGGCGGACCCGGAGGACATGCGCGGCGGCGCCCGCGCCCCGCGGCGGTTCATCGGCTGGCAGACGTTCTTCGACTTCGGCGACGGCCTGGTCCGCAACAACAAGCTGATCGACCGCAAGATCTCGACACCGCTGTTCCGGCTGCCGCTGGGCGCGATCGCCAGTGGCGACCCGCCGATCTCGCTGCCCCAGCGCAACCTGTTGCGGCACGTCACCTGGTCGATCCCCGCCGGGCAGCGGATCGCCCAGACCATCGGTGCGCCGATGCTGCACCTACCCGAGCTGGCGGGCTACGGGGTGGCGCTGGAGAACCAGACACCGCTCTGGTACTACACGCTTGCGGAAGCCGAGATCCTGGCCGGCGGGCGGCGCCTCGGGCCCGTTGGCGGTACCGTCGTTGGCGAGGTGTTCATCGGTCTGTTGCAACTCGACCCGAATTCTTACCTCGCGGTCGCGCCGACCTGGAGGCCTACGCTGCCGAGCCAGGCGGCGGGCACTTTCCGCGTGACTGACTTGCTGCGTTACGCCCGGGTTGACCCAGTCAGTCGAGGCGGGTAACCGGACATCTGGACAAGAATCCCCCAGGGGTGATGCGCCATCTGAGTTAAAAGTCCGACACTCACGGAAGTCTATGTAACAAACTGGAAACCGGGCTGGGGACGGATGCCGGGGAGGCAGGCCGTGCAGCGGACAATGTTGTCGAACGGTCGCGTCATCAGGGTCGCCATACGGTCGAGTCGACGGCTGTTCCGCGACACGCTAGCTGTCTGCCTGTCCGCACATCCTGAGTTCACGGTCGTCGGTCACGTCGCCGATGATGGCGCGCTGCTCGGCCTGTGTGACCTGTGCGGGCCCGACGTCGTCATCTACGACGCGGGACCGTGGCTCACGGAGGCGCTGTCCACATTGACGGACCTGCGTGACCGGTACCGGTACCTTCGCCTGGTCGTGGTGTACGAGCGGTTGTCGTCCTCGGATCTGGCGGCGGGCCAGCAGGCCGGGGTCGACACCCTCGTACCGTCGTGGCGCCGGCTCCCGCCGCCGCTGTCGGGGGTGGCTCGGCTCGCCCCGGCGGGGCCGG
>NZ_JAIBNX010000168.1:0-14063 GCF_026130045.1 Micromonospora sp. CPCC 205371 | reverse complement strand
CGTCGCACGGCCTCGACGCGTTGCTGATGCTGTTGCATCAGCACGCCGAGGTCGTGCGGTCCGGCGGTGGCACCCAGAACGGCGTGGGGTTCACCGAGCAGGAGCGAGAAATCCTCACGCTGACCGCCGCGGGCCATACGGTGAGCCGGATCGCGGAGTTGCTGGGCCTCACACCGTGCACAGTGGAGAATTCGAAGCGGCGGATTTATCAGAAGCTCGCGGTGTCGAGCCAGAGCCACGCGGTCGCCCGGGCGGCGGCCCTCGGGCTGGTAAACCGCCTGCCCTTGAGCCGCCCCAGGGTGTACGCGATGGGTGGGCTGCGGCTCGCGGTGCTGCGCGGCCCGGATGTGCCCGCGCGGCACCAGGCCGCGGCCGCCCTGCTGTCGCACCACATTCCGTTCGTCACCGACACCGCGCCGGACGGCGAGGAGGTCGACGACTACGTCGGATCGTCCGCCGCACCGGTGATCCTGGTCGACCCGGGACCTGAGCACTGGCCGCGGCTGGGCCAGTCCTGGGTTCCCGTGCTGCTGGTGTGTTCGGCGCCGATGACCCGCGGCGACATCCTTGAGGCTCTTGGCCGGGGTGCGATCGGGATCGTCGCCGCCGAGCGGATCAGCACGGCGCTGGTGCCGGCGCTCACGCTGGTCGTCTCCGGTCACCTGACCGTCGACCCGGCGGCCGCGGCGTGGCTCATCGACGCCGTGGGCAACCGCGCCGGCGAAGCGGATGGCGGCCTGCCCGATCTCACCACCCGCGAGGGTGACATCCTGCGGTCGATCGCGGCCGGCCATACGGTACGCCAGACCGCGCGGTCGCTCGGCATCGCGGAGAAGACCGTGGAGAACACGCAGGCGCGGCTGTTCCGCAAGCTCGGTGCCCGCAACCGGGCCGGCGCCTTGGCCACTGCCCACGCCTTGGGCCTCCTCGAGTTGCTCGACCAACACCAGGATTGACTTATATAAGCCAGCGCCGTTATTGTTGGTCGTGCACGCGTTCGATGTCCTTGGTGATCCCGTCCGCCGCCGCATCCTGGAGCTGCTCGCCGAGGGCGAGCAGACCTCCGGCGCGGTGACCGCTGCCATCCAGCGGGAGTTCGGGATCTCGCAGCCCGCCGTGTCGCAGCACCTGCGGGTGTTGCGTGACAGCGGGTTCGCGACCGTCCGGGCCGAGGGCACCCGCCGCTTGTACGCCGTCGACGCCGCGCCGTTGCGCGAGGTCGACCTCTGGTTGGAAACGTTCCGGCGCTTCTGGGACCAGCGCCTCGACGCGCTGGCGACCGAGCTCGCCCGCGGCAAGCGGGAGCGCCGCCTGAGGCAGAAGGATGAGGCATGAAGGACATCCTCGACGAGCTGGCTGCTGTCCAACGTGGACTTGGCCGGGCCACCATACCGGCCGGCGATGCCGCGACGGTCACACTCAAGCGCAGCTATCCCGCCGACATAGAAGACGTGTGGGACGCCATCACCGATCCCGAGCGCATCAACCGGTGGTTCATGCCGGTCACGGGGGAGTTGAAGGTCGGTGGGCGATACCAGCTCCAGGGCAACGCGGGCGGCGAGATCCTCCACTGTGAACCGCCGCGACACTTCAAGGTGACGTGGGTCTACGGCGAGAATCCCGGCCCGTCCGACATCTCCGAGGTGACGGTGCGGTTGTCGGAGGGCGCCGGCGGCGCCACGACGACGCTGGAACTGGTGCACGCCGCCGTCGTCGACCCGAAGATGGACACCGAGTACGGGCCGGGCGCCGTCGGCGTCGGCTGGGACCTCGCGCTGCTCGGGCTCGCCCTCCACCTGAGCGGTGGCGAGCTGACACCAGAGGAGCGCGCGGCGTTCGACACCTCACCGGAGGGCCGAGAGTTCGCCACGCGCAGCAGCGAGGCCTGGGGAAAGGCCATGTTGGACAGCGGCGGAGACCCGGAAGACGTCGCCCGCCGCGTGGCCAACACGACCGCGTTCTACGTCCCGCCGGTCACGGAGCCGGACGGTCAGTGAGGTAGCCGCCCATCGTGCGGAAGTAGTCGGTGGCGGCGTACTCGGTGCCGTCCTCGGTGCGGACGCGGCGCAGGACCAGGCCGGGGTTACGGCCGCGGCGCGCGTCCGCGCCGCCGACGATCACGACGCCGTCACCCTCGCGGATGAAGATGCGGCCGGGGGTACCGCCATACCGGCCCTCGGAGACCGCTGCCGACACCACCCGCAGTCGCTCGCCGCGGTGATAGGTGAAGGCGTTCGGGTACGGGTCGGACTGCGCCCGCACCAGGCGCTCGATCTCCTCGGCCGGCCAGGTCCAGTCGACGCGACTGTCCTCGATGGATCGCTTGTGGAAGAAACTGGCCTTCGACCGGTCCTGCTTGACCCAGTCGGTGCGTCCGGTGGCGATGAGCGCCAGCGCGTCCGTCGTGATCGGACCGAACAGCTCCAGCGTGCGGTAGAAGAGGTCGGTGGTGGTGTCGGTCGGTCCGACCGGCACCGCCCGCTGGATCACGATGTCACCCGCGTCGAGCACCTCGTCCATCATGTGCGCGGTGACGCCGACCTCCGGCTCGCCGTTGATGAGCGCCCAGATGAGGGGCGAGAAGCCGGCGTACGCGGGCAGCAGCGAGTCGTGCACGTTGAGGGTGCCGAGGCGGGGCAGCGTGAAGACCTCCGGCGGTATCCAGGTGCGCCAGTTGGTCGCCACGATGATGTCGGGGTCGACCGCGCGCAGCGGCTCGACGAGGTCGTCGGGCCGGCTGCGGATCAGCACCGGCACCCCGTGCTTCTCGGCCAGCTCGGCCACGGAGTCGTCCCAGATCTTTTCGTACGCGTGCTCGCTCGGCGGGTGGGTGACCACGAGGGCGACCTCGTGCTCGGAGTCCAGCAGGGCCTGAAGGGTGCGGTGACCCCAGGTTTGGTATCCGAACATGACTACCCGCATGAATGTCCCTCCGCGAAACGTGACCTGGTTATCTCTGGTTATCTGAGGCTTGCCTAACACGCTAACTTAAGCAAGGCTGTCCTAAGTTCGCAACGCCGAGTGATGGGACGGGCATGTCGCAGCTACCGGTGTACGACGTCGTGGGGATCGGCTTCGGCCCTTCCAACCTGGCGCTCGCCATCGCGTTGACGGAGAGTGACGGATCGCTAAACGGGATCTTTCTCGAACGCCAGCCAAGGTTCGGCTGGCACCGGGGAATGCTTCTCGACGACGCGACCATGCAGGTCTCTTTCCTCAAGGACCTCGTGACGCTGCGGAACCCTGGCAGCGACTTCACCTTCCTGCGGTACCTGCACAGCAAGGGTCGGCTGATCGACTTCATCAACCACAAGAACCTCTTCCCGCTCCGCGTGGAGTTCCACGACTACCTCGAATGGGCCGCAGCCCGGGTCGACGACCAGGTGCGGTACGGGCACGAGGTGGTGAGCGTCGAACCGGTGTCCGGTGAGGACGGCATCGAGCTCGTCGAGGTGCGGGCGCGGGCAGAGGGACGGGAGACCGTGTACCGGGCCCGCAACCTCGTCTTCGCCACCGGCCTTCGGCCCTGCATGCCCGACGGTGTGACGGCGTCCGACCGGATCTGGCACAACAGCGACCTGCTCGCCCGGCTCGCTGGGCTCTCGGACGAGCCGCGCCGGTTCGTCGTGGTGGGTGCCGGGCAGAGCGCCGCCGAGGTCACGGGCCACCTGCACCAGCGCTACCCAACCGCCGAGGTGTGCGCGGTCTTCTCCCGGTACGGGTACAGCCCGGCAGACGACAGCTCGTTCGCCAACCGCATCTTCGACCCCGCGGCGGTCGGCGAGTTCTACGACGCGCCACAGGACGTCAAGCAGGCGCTGGTCGACTACCACGGCAACACCAACTACTCCGTCGTCGACGTCGACCTGATCGCCGACCTGTACCGCCGGGTCTACCGGGAAAAGGTGCTGGGCGAGGAGCGGCTGCGGCTGTTCAACGTGTCCCGGGTCGTCGAGGCGGTCGACACCGATGACAAGGTCGAGGTGACCGTCGAGTCCCTCGCCAACGGCACGAAAAGCGTGCTCGACGCCGACGTGGTGGTCTACGCGACCGGGTACCGGCCGGCCGACCCCGCCCACCTGCTCGGCGGGCTTGGCCGGTACTGCCGGCAGGACGAGCGCGGCCGGTTGCGGGTGGCCCGCGACTACCGGGTCGTCACCGCACCCGAGCTGCGCGCCGGCGTCTACCTACAGGGGGGCACCGAGCACACGCACGGCATCACGTCGTCGCTGCTGTCGAACACGGCCGTGCGGGTCGCCGACATCCTCCGGTCCATCGTGGACCGCCAGCCGGCGACGGTGGGCCGCCCGTGAACCTGGCGACCTTCCCGGAGCTGTTCGAAGCGCAGGTCCGGCGCGCTCCGCACGCCGTGGCTCTGGTGTACGAGGGCATCGAGCTGACGTACGCGGAGTTGAACGCCCGCGCCAACCGGTTCGCGCACGCCCTGATCGCCCAAGGCGTGGGGCCGGAACGCGTGGTGGCGCTGGAACTGCCCCGGTCCGCCGACATGATCGTGGCGCAGGTGGCCGTCCTCAAGGCCGGCGGCGCGTACCTGCCGATCGACCCGGACTACCCGGCGGAGCGGATCGCGTACATGCTGGCGGACGCCGCACCGGTGTGCCGGCTCTCCACGGTGGACGGGCTCGGCGACGGGCAGCCGGACACAGACCCGGTTTCGGGAATCCGTCCCGGCAACGCCGCGTACGTCATCTACACCAGCGGCTCGACCGGCCGCCCCAAGGGCGTGGTCGTGTCGCACGCGGGTGTCGCGAAGCTCGTCGCCACCCAGACCGAGCGGCTCGGCGTCGGCCCGCACAGCCGGGTGCTCCAGTTCGCGTCGCCGAGCTTCGACGTGGCGTTCTGGGACCTGTGTCTGGGCCTGCTCTCCGGCGGCCGGCTCATCGTCGTGCCGACCGACCGGCGGGTGCCCGGTCCGGCGCTGACCGAGTACGCCCACGCGCACGGCGCCACCTTCATGATCCTGCCGCCCGCGCTGCTCGCCGCGCTGCCCGAGGACTGCGCGCTGCCGTCCGGCGCCACCCTGCTGGCCGGCACCGAGCGCGTCTCGCCGGAGCTCGTCGCCCGGTACGCCCGTGACCTCAAGATGTTCAACGCGTACGGCCCGACCGAGGCGACCGTCAACTCCACCCTGGGTTCATGTGATCCAGATGAGCCGAGCAACGGGTCCGTCCCCATTGGAGTCGCCGACCCGGGCACGACCGCGTACGTGCTCGACGCTTCGCTGCGTCCCGCGACCGAGGGCGAGCTGTACCTTGGCGGCTCCGGCCTGGCGCGCGGCTACCTGGGCCGTCCCGGGCTGACCGCCGAGCGGTTCGTCGCCAACCCGTTCGTGCCGGGGGAGCGGATGTACCGCACCGGCGACCTGGTGCGCCGGTTGTCCGGCGGGCGGCTCGACTTCCTCGGTCGCGCCGACGACCAGGTCAAGATCCGCGGGTATCGGATCGAGCCGGGCGAGATCGAGACCGTCCTGCGTGGACACCCGGCCGTCGCGCAGGCGGCCGTCGTGGCGCGCGCCGACGGTGGAGGCGTCAAGCGGCTGGTCGGGTACGTGGTGCCGGACCTCGCCGCGGCGGACCAGGACGCGCTGCTGACCGGCTGGCGGGAGGCGCACGACGCGCTCTTCGCAGCCGGCGCGGGTGACATGTTCGCCGGGTGGACCAGCAGCTACGACGGTGAACCGATCCCACCCGACGAGATGCGCGAGTGGCGGGACGCCACCGTGGCGAGGGTGCTCGGTCTGGCACCGCGCCGGGCACTGGAGATCGGTGTCGGCAGTGGACTGGTCCTCACCGGCGTGGCGCCGCACACCGAGGCGTACTGGGGCATCGACCTGTCGAGCGAGGCCATCGACGCGCTGCGCGAGCGGGTCGCCGGCCTCGGGCTGAGCGACCGGGTGGAGCTGCGCGCCCAGCCGGCGCACGACCTCAGCGGCCTGCCCACCGGGTACTTCGACACCGTCGTCGTCAACTCGGTGGCGCAGTACTTCCCGAGCGAGTCCTACCTGACCGCTGTGCTCTCCAAGGCGCTCGATCTCGTCGCGCCGGGCGGGCGGCTGTTCGTCGGCGACGTCCGCAACCTGCGACTGCTGCCGTGCCTGCGGGCGGGCGTGCTGGCCTCCCGGTCCGGAGTCGCCGACCCGGCGGCCGTGGCGCGTGAGGTCGCCTGGGAACGCGAGCTGCTGCTCGACCCCGACTACTTCACCGCTCTCGCCGGCTCGGGCCGGGTCGACGTCCTCCTCAAGGAGGGCCGGCACCACAACGAGCTGACCCGGTACCGGTACGACGTGGCTGTCCACAAGGGAGTCGCGGCGTCGGGTGCGCCCGCCCCGGTACACCGGTGGGCCGGCCTCGGCGAGGTGGCGGCGTACCTCGGGGAGCACCGGCCCGACGCGTTGCGCCTCGAAGGGGTGCCCAACGCCCGGCTCGCCTCGGACCTCGCCGCGCTGCGCGGGGCGCCCGTCGCGGCGGGCGTGGACCCGGAGGCGGTGCGCGAACTGGCCGAGACCCTCGGGTACCAGGTGACCCTGACCTGGTCGGCGGACGGCGAGGCGGGCGAGTTCGACGCCGTGTTCTCGCACGGTGCCTCCGGTGCCATCTATCGCCACAGCGGTGCCACCCGGCCGCACGCCAACACCCCGGCGCCGTTCGCGGACGTCAACGCGCTCACCCGTGCGGTGCGGTCGTACCTGCGGGAGCGGCTGCCCGAGTACATGCTGCCGGCCGCGATCGTGCCGCTGCACCGGCTGCCGATCGCGACCAGCGGCAAGCTCGACCGGGCGGCCCTGCCGGCGCCCGACTTCACCGCGCTCGCCACCGGGAGCCCTCCCCGCGACGCCCGCGAGGAGACCCTCTGCGGCCTCTGCGCCGAGCTGCTCGACGTGCCGCGGGTCGGTATCGACGACGACTTCTTCGCGCTCGGTGGCGACAGCATCCTCGCCGTCCAGCTGCTCGCGCGGGCCCGGAAGGCCGGCATCGGCCGGGGCGGGCCGGGCTGCCCCGCCCCCCCCCGGGGCGCGCGTGTCGGGGCCGCCGCCGGCCCGGTGTCGCGTCCGGCCGCAGTGGGCGACCTCACCGGCGACCTGCCGCTGACCCCGTTGCAGGAGGGCTTCTTCTTCCACGCCCACCTCGACCCAGCGTCCGATGTGTACGCCGTCCGGCTCATGGTGGAGCTGCACGGCCCGCTCGACGCGGCGGCGCTGCGCGACGCGGCGCAGGCGCTGCTCGACCGGCACGCGCCGCTGCGCGCCGGCTTCCACCAGCGCACCGGCGGCGGGGTCGTGCAGGTGATGAGGGAGGGGGCCGAGGTGCCTGGCCGCGAGGCCGCCCTCTCCGGGTACCCGGAGAACGAGCGGGCCGCGCGCGCGTCGGCGGTCGGCGACAGCGAGCCGTTCGACCTGGCGAAGCCGCCGCTGCTGCGGTTCACCCTCATCCGGGGCGACCAGGCGCGGCACTGGCTGGCGCTGCGGTTCCACCACATCGTCGCGGACGGCTGGTCGGTGTCGGTGTTGCTGCGCGAGCTGCTGTCCCGGTACGGCGGCGGCGAGCTGCCGGCGGTGACCCCGTACCCGGCCTACCTGGGCTGGCTGTCGGGGCGCGACCGCACAGCCGCCCTGGACGCCTGGCGGCGCGCCCTCGATGGCGTCGACGAGCCCACGCTGCTGGCCGGGGGCGGCGTCGCGGCCGCACCGCGCCCGGCCGAGGTGCGCGTGGCCCTGCCGGCCGACCTGACCGCCGCCCTGACCGCCCGCGCCCGCGAGCGCGGCCTGACCCTTGGCACCGCCATCCAGGGCGCCTGGGGCCTGCTGCTGAGCCGGCTGACCGGGCGCTGCGATGTGGTCTTCGGCACCACCGTGTCCGGCCGCGCGGCCGAGGTCGACGGCATCGAGTCGATGGTCGGCCTGTTCATCAACACGCTTCCGGTGCGGGTGCGGTGCCGGCCTGAGCAGCCGCTCGGCCAGGTGCTGGGCCGCCTCCAGGCGAGCCAGACCGACCTGCTGGACCACCAGCACGTCGGGCTGGCCGAGGTGCAGCGCCTCGCCGGCCTCGGCGACCTCTTCGACACGCTCGTGGTGGTCGAGAACTACCCGGTGGACGGCGAGCTGCGCGACCCCAGCGGCGCGCTGCGCGTCACCGGACTGGACTACGTGGACACCGGTCACTACCCCCTCGCGGTCATCGTCCTGCCCGCCGAGCGTCTCGAACTGCGGCTCAAGCACGACGCGGCGCGGGTCGACGGCGCGACCGCGCGGCGGATCGCCGACCAGCTGGTGCGGGTGCTGTCGGCGATCGCGGCCGACCCTGACCAGCCAGCGGGCCGGGTCGACGTGTCCACGGTGGAGGAACGCGCCGCGCTGGCCGGTAACGTGCGCGAAGTCGCGCCGGCCACGCTGGTCGACGCGTTCGCCGCACAGGCCGCCCGGCGCCCCGGCGCGACGGCGGTCGTCGAGGACGGGACGGCGGTGTCCTTCGGGGAGCTGGATCACCGTTCGTCCGTCCTCGCCGGCCTGCTGCGCGCCCGGGGCGTCGGGCCAGAACAGGTCGTCGCGGTGGCCCTGCCGCGCTCGGCGGACCTGATCACCGCGCTGCTCGGTGTGCTCAAGGCGGGCGCCGCGTACCTGCCGGTCGACGTGGACTACCCGGCCGACCGGGTGTCGTTCATGCTGGCCGACTCCGGCGCCGCCTTCGTGGTGACCCCTTCCGTGATGGCCGACCTGGAGGGGCCACCCGCGCCGGCCACGGCCCACCCGGACAGCCCGGCCTACCTCATCTACACCTCCGGCTCGACCGGTACGCCCAAGGGCGTGCTCGTCACGCACCGCGCGGTGACGGCACAGCTCGCGTGGGCGCAGGACCGGTTTCCACTCGGCCCCGACGACCGCGTGCTGCACCAGCTGTCGGCGAGCTTCGACCCGTCGATCCTGGAGATCTTCTGGCCGCTCGGCGCGGGCGCCACCGTGGTGCTCGCCCCGCCCGGCGCCCACCGCGATCCGGCCGTGCTGGCCCGCCTCATCGGCGAGCACGGCGTCACCACGCTCACCACGGTCTCGTCGGTGCTGGGCGCCTTCGCGGACGTGGCCGCCACGGAGCCCGGGGTGTTCGGGAGCATGCGACGGGTGTTCGCGGGTGGCGACGCGCTGCCCGCCGAGGTGGCCGCGCGATGGCGGGCCGCCACCGGCGTGCCGGTCTACAACGTGTACGGCCCCACCGAGGCCGCCATCCAGGTCACCTGCCACGAGGTGGGTGGGGAGCGCGGCGGCACCGTCCCCATCGGACGTCCGGTGTGGAATACCCGGCTGTACGTCCTCGATGGGGCACTGCACCCGGCGACGGCGGGTGAGCTGTACATCGCTGGTGTCCAGCTGGCTCGCGGCTATCACGGCCGGCCCGGTGTGACGGCGGACCGGTTCGTCGCCGACCCGTTCGGTGGGCCGGGTGAGCGGATGTACCGCACCGGCGACCGGGTCCGGCGCCGCCCGGATGGGACGCTCGAATACCTGGGGCGCGCCGACCAGCAGGTGAAGATCCGCGGCAACCGGGTCGAGCCGGGCGAGGTGGAGGCCCGCCTGCGCGGCCAGCCGGGCGTCGCCGAGGCGGCCGTCGTGGCGGGGGTGCCGGCCCGGGCGGCGGGGAGGGGGGCGGGGTACGGGGCACCCGGGGCCGGTGCCACTGTGGCCGCCGAGGCCCTGCGCGCAGCCCTGGCGGCGGCGCTGCCGGCGCCGATGGTGCCGTCGGCGCTCGTGCTGCTGGACTCGTTGCCGCGCACGCCGAGCGGCAAAGTGGACCGGGCCGCGCTGCCCGCGCCCGTGGCCGAGCGAGCCGTCGCGCGAGCTCCGCGCGACGACCGCGAACGCGTGCTCTGCCAGATCTTCGGTGAGGTACTCGGACTCGACAATGTCGGCGTGGCCGAAGACTTCTTCGCGCTCGGCGGCGACAGCATCCTGTCGATCGCGGTCGCCAGCCGGGCGGGGGCCGCCGGGCTGGAGGGCGGGGCGCGGGCGGGCGCCCCCGCCCCCGGGCCGCGCGGGCCCGCCAGGGGGGCAGGGCCCGCCGGGCTGGAGGTCGGGCCGCGCGAGGTGTTCACGCCCCGCACGCCGGCCGCCCTGGCCGCGTACGCGGCTGGGGGCGGCGATCGCCCGGCCGGCACCGCGCCGGATCGGCCTCTGGTCGCCCTCACGGCCGAGGAGCTCGACCGGGTACGCCGGGTCTGCGGCGGCGCCCTCGACGAGGTGTGGCCGCTGTCGCCGCTCCAGGAAGGACTGTTCTTCCACGCCAGCTACGACAGCGGCGGGCTCGACGTGTACACCGCGCAGGCCGCGTTCGACGTGGCGGCCGGGCTCGACCCCGAGCGGCTGCGCGCCGCGTGTGCGGCTCTGCTCGGCCGGAATCCGGGCACCCGGGCCGGTTTCACCAGCGACGGCCTCTCCCAGCCCGTGCAGTTCGTGGCGGTGGCGCCCGAGGTGCCGCTGTCCGTTGTGGACCTGTCGACGCTGCCGGAAGAGGAACGGCGTGCCCGGCTCGACGAGGCGATGGCAGTCGATCGCGGCCTACGCTTCGACCTGGCCCGGCCGCCCCTGTTCCGGCTGCTGCTGATCCGGCTCGGCGACGCCGGTGACCGCCTCGTCATCAGCCACCACGTCCTGGTGTGGGACGGCTGGTCGGCGTCGGTGTTCCTGGAGCAGCTGCTCGGCCTGTACGCCAGCGGCGGCGACGACCGCGACCTGGCACCCGCCGGCTCGTACCGCGACTACCTGGCCTGGCTAGGCACCCGCGACACGGCGGCGTCCGCCCGCGCGTGGCGCGACGCCCTGGCGGGCCTTTCCGAGCCGACCCTCGTGGGCGGGACGCAGACCGGCACAGGGCTTCCTGAGCGGCTGCGGCTGGACCTCTCCGAGGAGCTGAGCGAGCGGCTGCGCGGCACCGCCCGGCGGCTCGGCGTCACCCTCAACACCGTGCTCAACGCGGCCTGGGCGCTTGTACTGTCCAACGTGGCCGGCCGCGACGACGTCGTGTTCGGCGCGACGGTGGCCGGTCGCACCGCACCCATCGACCACATCGAAAACGCCATCGGCCTGTTCCTCAACACCGTGCCGGTACGGGTGGCGTTCGACCCGCGCGAGAGCGTGGCGGCGCTGCTGCGCCGGCTCCAGTCCGAGCGCACCGCGCTGATGCCGCACGAGTACCTGGGCCTCGGTGACGTGCAGCGGGAGACCCCCCACCCGCGGCTGTTCGACACCCTGTTCGCGCTGCAGAACCTCGGCGACGAGGACGAGCTGGCCGCGCTGCGGGAGCGCCACGGCATCGTCGAGGTCGGCAGCGTCGACGCGACGCACTACCCGCTCGCGGTCGTGGTGACCCCGGCGCGCCGGCTGCGCGCCACGCTCGCGTACCGGCGCGACGTGCTCGACCCGAGCCTGGCGGCGCAGGTGCTGGACCGGTTCGCCGCCGCGCTCGGCGCGCTGGTGTCCGATGTGGATTCCCCGGTGGGCGGCCTCGACGTGCTGCCCGATGCCGAACGCGCCCGGCTCGCCCGCGACTGGGACGCCACCGCGCACCCGGTCGGCGACGAGACCGTTGCCGACCTGCTCGCCGCCCAGGCCACCCGCACGCCAGACGAGGTCGCGCTGGTGTTCGGGGCCGAGCGGGTCACCTACGCGGAGCTGGACGCGCGCGTGAACCGGATGGCGCGGCTGCTCGCCCGGCGGGGCGCGGAACCGGAAGCCGTCGTCGGGCTCGCGCTGCCGCGCTCCATCGACATGGTGGTGGCGCTGTTCGCGGTGCTGCGCACCGGTGCCGCGTACCTGCCGCTGGAGCTGGACCACCCGGTCGAGCGGCTGGCGATGATGCTCGACGACGCGCGGCCGGTGTGCGTGCTGTCGACGCGGGCGGTCGCGGCGCGGCTGCCCGGCGAGTGCGTCGCGGTCGACGACCCCGCCGTGATCGCGGAAGTGTCCACTTTGCGGGCCACACCGCTGGAGCGGCGGTTCTCGCTGGAGCACCCGGCGTACGTCATCTACACCTCCGGCTCGACGGGCCGGCCGAAGGGCGTCGTCACGCCGTACCGCGGCCTGACCAACATGCAGCTCAACCACCGCGAGGCCATCTTCGACCCGGCGATCGCGTCGGCGGGCGGTCGGCGGCTGCGCATCGCGCACACCGTCTCGTTCGCCTTCGACATGTCGTGGGAGGAGCTGCTCTGGCTGGTCGAGGGCCACGAGGTGCACGTCTGCGACGAGGAGCTGCGCCGCGACGCGGAGGCGCTGGTCGAGTACTGCCACCGGCACGAGATCGACGTGGTGAACGTGACGCCGACGTACGCGCACCACCTGTTCGCGGAGGGACTGCTCGACGGGGCGCACCGGCCGCCGCTCGTGCTGCTCGGCGGCGAGGCGGTCTCCGACGCGGTCTGGGCCCGGCTACGCGACACCGAGGGCACCTTCGGCTACAACCTGTACGGGCCGACGGAATACACCATCAACACCCTGGGCGGCGGCACGCTCGACAGCGACACCCCCACCGTCGGCCGTCCTATCTGGAACACCCGGGCGTACATCCTCGACACGTGGCTGCGGCCTGTGCCGGACGGGGCGGCCGGTGAGCTGTACATCAGCGGTGTCGGGTTGGCGCGCGGCTATCTCGACCGGCCGGGGCTGACCGCGCACCGGTTCGTCGCGGACCCGTTCGGGCCGCCCGGCGGCCGCATGTACCGCACCGGCGACCTCGTTCGGCGGCGGCCGGACGGAAACATCGACTTCCTCGGCCGCACCGACGACCAGATCAAGATCCGCGGGTACCGGGTCGAGCTGGGCGAGATCGAGTCGGTGCTCGGGGCGCACGAGCGCGTCGCGCAGGCGGCGGTCGCCGTCCGCGACGACCGGCTGATCGGGTACGTCGTGCCGGCACCGCTCTCGTCGGGGCGGGCGGAGGTCGAGCAGGCCCAGATCGGCGAGTGGCAGCAGATCTACGACGCCGAGTACTCCGAGATCGGCACGGCTCTGTCCAAGGAGGACTTCTCCGGCTGGGACAGCAGCTATGACGGGCAGCCCATCCCGCTCGACGACATGCGCGAGTGGCGCGACACCACGGTCGCGCACATCCGCTCCCTGAACCCCAGGCGCGTCCTGGAGATCGGGGTCGGCAGTGGACTCCTGCTCGGCCGGCTCGCACCCGACTGCGAGGCGTACTGGGGCACCGACTTCGCGCCGTCGGTCATCGAGGCGCTGCGCGCCGGCGTCGCGGCTGACCTGCGGCTCAGCGGCCGGGTCGAGCTACGCTGCCAGCCCGCCGACGACCTGTCCGGGCTGCCGCGCGGCTACTTCGACACCGTCGTCGTCAACTCGGTCATCCAGTACTTCCCGAGCGCCGCGTACCTGACGTCGGTGCTGACCGCCGCGCTCGACCTCGTGGCGCCGGGCGGACGCGTCTTCGTCGGCGACGTGCGGAACCTGCGGCTCGCCGACCACTTCCACACGAGTGTGGCCGCCGTTCGCCGCGCGGCGGTGTCCGAAAAGGAACTCCTGGTTGACCCCGACTACTTCGCCACGCTGCCCGGCGCCACCGCGTCGGTGCGTGTCCGCAGGGGCCGCCACCACAACGAACTGACCCGCTACCGCTACGACGCGGTCCTCCACACCTCACCCACCGCCTCCCCCACCGTGATCAAGGCGTCCTTCAAGTCGCTAGAACAGCTTGAGGGACGCCCTGATCATGGGGTGTGGGTCACGGGGATTCCCAACGCGCGGCTTGTCGAGGGTGGCGTCGAGGTCGAAGACCTGTATGAGATGGGCGCCACGCACGTCACGTGGTCGAGCGAAGACGATGGAAGCCTGGACGCTGTGTTCCTGCCTTCGCCGGGCGTGGTCGCACACCTGCCGGCCGGCGGGCGCCCGCTCACCAACGATCCCGCGGCCGCCCGGGGCGCGAGCGCACTGGCGCACCGCCTGCGCGAACACCTCAAGCGCACGCTGCCCCACTACATGGTGCTGGGCGCGGTCGCGACGCTGGACCCGGTGCCGTTCACCGTCAACGGCAAGACCGACCACAAAG
>NZ_JAIBNX010000167.1:8080-18968 GCF_026130045.1 Micromonospora sp. CPCC 205371 | reverse complement strand
CCCGCGTTGGCCGCGCAGTCCGTGACCCCGCGTTGGCCGCGCAGTCCGTGACCCCGCGTTGGCCGCGCAGTCCGTGACCCCGCGTTGGCCGCGCAGTCCGTGACCCCGCGTTGGCGGCGTGGTCTGTCACCCCGCGGGCCGCGCAGTCTGTGACCGCGCGGGCCGCGTGCCTCGATCGGGGCGGCGTGGGACGGCCTTGATCGGCGCGGCTGCGCGGACAGGTCTTGGTCCGCGCGGGCGCAGGGCTCGATCGGCGCGGTGTCGGAAGGCATTGATCAGCCGGGATAGCTCTTGCTTCGCCTGGGCAGGACGGGTCCGGTCGACACGGCCTCAGGCAATTTCGATCGGCGTCGTCTCGGCAGTTCGCTTCGGATGGCGCTTGCAAAGGGTTCTTTGCAAGCGTAGCTTTGCAAACATGTCTGGGGATCAGATCAGGCTCGATCCTAAGTCGCTGCGCGGCGTCGCGCACCCGTTGCGGGTACGCATCCTTGGGCTGCTGCGGCAGGACGGACCGGCCACCTCCACCACGCTCGCCGACCGGCTGGGCCTGTCGACCGGCGCGACCAGCTACCACCTGCGACAGCTCGCGGCCTACGGGTTCGTGGTCGAGGACGCCGAGCGCGGAGTGGGCCGCGAGCGCTGGTGGAAGGCCGCTCATCAGCGGACGATCCTCGAATCGGAGACGGTCATCGCCGCGCCGGCCGACGCGGAGGCATACCTGCGAGCCGTCGCCGCCTCCTATGCCGACGAGATCGACCGCTGGCTCGGGGAGCGGCCAGCGCTGCCAGAGGAGTGGCGGCAGGGCGGCACGCTCAGCAACTGGCAACTCCGCCTCACCCCGGCTGAGGCGGAAGCCTTGCGCATGGAGCTGACGGCGCTCGCCGAGCGGTACCGGCGATTCGACGCGCCCGACGCGCCCGGCAATGCGCGGTCGGTGACCCTTCAGGTCCAGCTCATGCCGTTCGCCGGTAGCGAAGCCGACGGTGACGGTGACGGTGACGGTGGCGAAGAATGAAGCGGGGTCTCGTCGGGCTCTTCGTCGCCAAGGCGATATCCGCCGTCGGTACCAAGATGTCGTTCCTGGCGGTGCCGTGGTTCGTGCTGGTCACCTCGGACAGCGCGGCACGCACCGGCTTCGTGGCGTTCGCCGAGATGCTGCCGTACGTGCTCGTCTGCGCGTTCGGCGGCCCGCTGCTCGACCGGATGGGCGCCCGCCGCATCGGTGTGATCGCCGACCTGGGCAGCGCGCTCGCCGTCGCCGCGATCCCGATTCTGCACCGCGGCCCCGGCTTGAGTTTCCCGGTGTTGGTCGCTCTCGTCGCCGTGCTCGGGCTGCTGCGCGGCTTCGGCGACTCGGCCAAGCGAGTGCTGCTGCCGCGGGCGGTCGCGGTCAGCGGCGTACCCATGACCCGCGCGACCTCCATCCAAGACGGCATCTACCGGTTGGCGACGCTGCTCGGCGCGCCGCTGGCGGGTGTGTTGATCGCGGTGCTGGACGCGCCGACGGTGCTGCTCGTCGACGCTGCGACGTTCTTCATCTCGTCCGTGCTGGTCGGGAGCCTGGTGCCGCGCGCGGAGAAGGTTGGCGGCGAGCCCTATCTGCGCGCGCTGAAGGCGGGCTGGGGATTCCTGCGGCGGGATCGCCTGATTCTCGGCGTCGCCTTGATGATCTTCATGACAAACCTGCTCGACCAAGCGTACGCGGCCGTGTTGATGCCTGTCTGGGGCCGCGACGTGGTCGGCTCGGTGGCCGCCGTGGGCTTGTTGTGGGGGCTCTTCGGCGCGGGCGCGGTCGCCGGAAACGCCGTATTCACGGTGCTCGCGCCGAAGCTGCCCCGGTACACGACGTTCGCGGTCGGCTTTTTGATCGCGGGCGCACCGCGTTTCGTGGTGCCGGCCTTGACCGACGAAGTCTGGGTCGTCTGTGCGGTGGCGGTGGTGAGCGGGTTCGCCATCGCGGGCGTCAACCCTGTGCTGGGCGCGGCGCAGTACGAGCGGGTGCCCAAGGAGATGCACGCACGGGTGCTCGGTGCGTCGATGGCCATCTCGTGGGGCGGCATTCCCCTCGGCGGGTTGATCGGCGGCTGGATGGTCGAGGAACTGGGCCTCAACGCAGCATTTTGGATCTTCGGCGCCGTGTATCTGGCCACGACGGTTACGCCGTTCCTGCTGCCGTTCTGGAAGGAGATCGACCACCCCGCGTCAACGGGTGAGAGCCATGAAGACGCTGAGCAGGATGAGGGTCACAGCGGCGATCGCGAAGATGACCAGCAGGTCACGCCGGCCATCGCTGGTGGTGGCGGTGGTGGTGGGCGGCGGCTCGGCGGGTAGGTCCTGGGTGAGCGCCGCGAGCTGGCCGAGCGTGCGCGCGGTGTAGACGTCGCCGACCCGTTCGGAGAACTCCTCCAGAGTCAGCCGTCCGGCTTCGGCGTGCCGCTGGAGGGCGGCGATCACCCGCTGCCGGTCGTCGTCCGACGCCCGCAACTCCACGCTCACGGTCTTAGCGTATGCGACGCGACAGGGCCGGCGGTCGCGCCGATCAAGGGCGATCGCATCGATCAAGGGCAAACGCACGCGGAAAAGAGATCCAACCACGTGCATTCGCCCTTGATCGGCGGGGAGAGGGCGGGTGCGGCGGACCCCTGGCCGTGCCGCAGGCGCGCGGCGGGGGCGCGGCGGGGGCGCGGCGGGAGCGGGGTGGCGCGCGGCGGGAGCGGGGGCGGGGCGGGCGCGGTGGGGAAGGGTGGGTGCGGCGGGCGCGGGGTGTGTCCCGGCGTGGGGTGCCCGGGGCAGGGGGAGGCTACCCCACGCGGGACACGGTCCTAGTTTGCGCTGGCCAGGCGGTGGCTGGTGCGCGACGACGGGTACGGGATCAGGTTGTCAGCCGGTGACGAGAGCGGCGACTCGCTCTCGCCGTGCAGGACGCGGCCGTAGCTCAGCATTCCGTCGACCAGCAGCCGAACGTCTTCGATCGGGCGGACCACGAACCGCAGGAACTGGCTTGTCATGCCGAGCTTGTTGCCGCACTCGCGGACGAAGAGCCCGTGCCGGGTGAGCAGGAAGTCGCGCAGGGCGACCCCGCTCCACCCGGTGGGCAGCTTGACCAGCAGGAAGTTGCCCTGCGAGGGGAAGACGGTCAAGCCGGGGATACGGGCCAGTTCGTCGGCCATCTGGTACCGGTCTCGGGCGAGCAGGCGCAGGCTCTCCCGGTACTCGGTGTCGTAGTCCTGGATCATGTGCACGACGGTTTCGGCGAGCGAGTTGAGGTTCCACTTTGGCAGGACCTTGGCGATTTTGCCGGCGATGCCGGGGTTGGCTACGAGGTAGCCGAACCGGATGCCGTGCAGCCCGAAGTTCTTGCCCAGGCTCTTGAGCACCACGACGTTTGGCCGGATCGCCGCGTCGGGGCCGACCGACGGTTGCCGCTCGGCCTCGACGAAGTCGATGAACGACTCGTCCACCACGACGAGGTCGAGGTCGCCGAGCGCGTCGACGAAGCGCAGTACCTCCCGGCGCGGCAGGAACCCGCCGTCCGGGTTGTTCGGGTTGCAGATGACCGCCACCCGGGAGCCGCGCGCGCGGATGAACGCCACGTACTCCTCCAGGTCCAGCGCGTACCCCTCGGACTCCTGCAGCGGGTACATGTCCACCCGTTTCCCGGTCTCCAGCGGCTGGTCGGTCCAGCGGCCGAAGGTGGGGATCGGGATCGCGATGCTCTCCTTGATCATCAGGTGGTCGAGCCACGTGATGAGCTCGGTCGAGCCGTTGGCCATCGCCACCGTCTGCGGGTGCAGCCCCAGGACGCTGCACAGCTTGTTGGTGATCGAGCTGGAGTCGCTCGGGTAGTACTTGAGGATCGACTCCAGGTTCTGGGCCAGGTGCGCGAACATCTCCGGCGTGGGGAAGTACGGGTTGCATGGGATGCAGAAGTCGACAAGCGGGGCGCCGCTGTCGCCCATGCTCCTGTTCAGGGCGAACACCGACGGGCTGTGCGCACCTGTACGAAGCAGTCCCAGATCGACGCTGCCGTGACGCACGGGTCCTCCTCAGGTGGGCGTTGTCGTGCAGCGGTACGGGCGGGCCGATTGGACTGGTTCAAACTCTCACCCAGGTTTAAGGCCCGGCTAAGCCAGCTCCGAGGTAAGCGATGAGCGCAGATGGATGAGGAGGTCCTGGAGCACAGGCAGGCCGTCTTCGCTCAGCACCGACTCAGGGTGGAACTGGAGCCCCGCGAAGGCGGGTCCGCGTAGCCCGTGCACCGCCCCGTCGAGCGGGTCGCGCGCGATCTCGACCCTCCCGTAGGGAGTTTCCGCAAATGACGCCAATGCCAGGGCCGTGAACGTCGAGTAGAACCCGACCCGCCGCCGCGTGCCGAACAGGTCGATCTCCCGCTGTAGGCCCTGGTAGGGCGCGTCGCGGCGGTGCAATGTCAGGCCGAGCAGCCCGCACAGCAACTGGTGGCCGAGGCAGACGGCGAGCAGCGGCTTGCCGCTGTCGAGGCGGTCGGTGATGACGCGCCGCATGGCGGCCATCTTGGGGTCGTCGTGAAGCGTGGGATCGCCCGGCCCGGGGCCGACGATAACCAGGTCGAACTCATCGGCGGGTTCGCCCGAGGACCACGGGCGCAGCGTCACCGACAGGCCCAGCGCCCGCAGCTGGTGCGCCAGCATCCCGGTAAACGTGTCCTCGCCGTCCACGATCAGCACCCCGGGCCCCGTGGACAGGGGGGCTGGCGGGCGCTCCTCCAGCCAGAACCGTGCCAGGTGCGCGTTGCGGGCCGCCAGCGCCGCCCGTACCTCCGGGTCCTGCGCCAGTCCCGCACCCGCCGCCGGAGAGCGCGGCGCCGCCGGGCGCATGCCGAGTGCGGCCAGGACCCCGGCGGCCTTCGCGTGCGTCTCGGCCACCTCGCCGGCGGCCGTCGAGTGCCGTACCAGGGTGGCGCCCACCGGCACCCGGACCACCCCGTCGGGCGTGAACTCGGCCGTGCGGATCAGGATCGGCGCGTCCAGCGTCTGCCGGCCGGCCTCGTCGTGGCCCAGCAGCGCCAGTACCGCCGCGTAGTACCGCCGTCCGCGCCGCTCGTGGCGGGCGATCACCCGGAACGCGTTTTCGATCGGGCTGCCGGTCACGGTCGGCGCGAACATGGTCTCGCGCAGCACGTCCCGCACGTCCAGCGAGCCCCGCCCGGCCAGCAGGTACTCGGTGTGCGTCAGGTGTGCCATCTCCTTCAGGTACGGCCCGACGACCTGGCCGCCGTGCTCGGCGACGGTGGCCATCATCTTCAGCTCCTCGTCGAGCACCATGTACAGCTCGTCGACCTCCTTGGGGTCGGCGAGGAACCGCAGGAGTTCGTCGCGGTCGGCCGGCCCGTCGGGGTGGCGGAACGTGCCGCTGATCGGGTTCATCATCACGAGCCCGTCATCGACGCTGACGTGCCGTTCGGGCGTGGCGCCGACCATGGTCCGCTCGCCGGTGTGCACCAGGAACGTCCAATAGGCCCCCTTCTCGCCCACCAGCAGCCGCCGGAACGCGGAAAGGGCCGCGCGCAGCGGGTCCGCGACGCGGGCCGTGTACGTGCGGTGGATGACGAAGTTGGCGCCCTCCCCGTGCCCGATCTCGTCTCGCAGCACCGTGTCGACGATGCCGGCGTACACCTCGTCGGGGATGTCGAAGCCGCCGCCCGTGGCGGCCACCGGGTCGGAAGGCAGCGCGGCCAGGGCCGCGCTGAGCCGCACCTCAGCCCGGGAGGCGATGAGCAGGCACTCCAGCGGGGCGCCGTCGTCGACGCACGCGAAGCCGCGCTCCATGACCTGCCGGTACGGGACGAGCGCGAGCGTCTGCGGCCCTGATGAGCCGGGTGGGAGGGGGATATCGGCGAGCCGGTCGACGGTCGTGACGTCTCCGGAGTACACCTCGATGTGGTCGGCGCCTTCGCGGCGCAGTAGCGCGAAAGGGCGTGCGACCGGCGGGGTGATCAATTCGGTGACCAGACCCATGTCGTCCATCCCTCGGGGCCGGGGGCCGCTCGGGGCGGACAGCCGGCCCGACAAAAATGAACGGCGGCCGCCTCGCTGGGCGGCCGCGTTGGTTGGTGCTACGCGCGGGTGGGATGGGCCGCCAGTGTGGCGGGCCACCAGGAGTTCAATCGCGCGAGCATGGGCAGCAGCGTAGCAGGCCGCCGATTAGGGTGGCGGACGATGAGCATCCTCGCGCTTGACCTGGGCACGTCGTCGGTACGCGGACGGGGGCTGGCCGACGCGGCCGCGCCGCGGTCCGGGGCCCACGCGCGGCGGAAGGCCGGGGCCGCCGTCGACGACGACGGCGCCGCGACGATCGATGCGGCGGCCTATCTGGCGGCGCTGGTCGAGTGCCTGGACGAGCTGTCGGCGGCCGGCCGGCTCGACGGGGTCGCGCTGGTGGCGGCGTCGTCGCAGTGGCACTCCGTGCTGCCGGTCGACGCCGCGGGCGTGCCGCTGGGCCCGCTGGTGACGTGGCTGGACACCCGGCCCGCGCCGCGGCCAGGCGCCGGCGGCCCGGCCGACGCGGACGCGTTCCACCAGCGCACCGGCGCCTGGTGGCACCGCTTCTACTGGACCGTGAAGCTGCCGTGGCTGCGCGCGGCGTCCGGCAGCGCGCCGGCACGCTTCCTTGGGCTGCCCGAGTACGTGCTGGGCGAGCTGCTCGGCGACGCGTCCATGTCGGTATCGCAGGCGTCCGGCACGGGCCTGCTCGACATCGGCGCGCTGACGTGGGACGCCGAGGCGTGCGCGCTGGCCGGCGTGCACCCCGGCGAGCTGCCCACCCTGACGCCCCGCGACTGGCAGGGGCGGCTGCGGCCGGAGTACGCGAGACGGTGGCCGGCGCTGCACGACGCGGTGTGGGCGCCCCCGACCGGCGACGGCGCCGCGTCGAACGTCGGCTCCGGCTGCGAAGATCCGACCCGGGCCGCGGTCACGGTGGGCACGTCGGCGGCCGTGCGGCTCGTCCAGGCAGCGCCAGGCGGTACGCCGTTGCCGCCGCTGCCGCACACGCTGTGGCGCTACCGTGTCGACCACGACCGGATCGTGACCGGCACCGCGTACTCGGCGGGCGGCAACCTGTATGAGTGGGCGCGGCGGGAGCTGCGGCTGCCCGAGGGGCCGGCACTGGAAGAGGCGCTCGCCGCCGTCGAGCCCGGTCACGTGGTGCGTGCCGATCCGCGGCTGGGCGGCGACCGGCCACCGGGGCTGGCACCAGCGGGATCGGGTGTGCTGGCCGGGATGGGCTTCGCCACCAGCGCCGTGGAGATCTTGGCCGGACTCATGGGCGGTGTGTGCCGTATGGTGGCGCACGACCTCGCGACCATCGAGTCCACTGTCGACAGTCCAGCCAAAGTGGTCCTCGGGGGCGGCGCCGCCGCCGCCTCCGGGTGGTGGCGGCGGCGCTTCCAGGCGGCCCTCGCGCCACGGTCCGTGACGCACGTGACCAACCCCGAGGTGGGCGCGACGGGAGCGGCGCTCGTCGCGTTGCGTGGATTCCCGCAAATCGTACGGATGGGGGAGGGTGGCTCATCGGGATCGGCAAGATCCGGTCAGCCGCAGTATCCTTCGTGAGCTCGTGCCCGGGTGCGGCGTTGACAGCGGGCGGTCGGCTGATTGGATGGACTGGCTCTCCGGGGATTCCAGCGGCCGGCGGATGTGAGGGGGAGGCGTGGTAGGTGCTGCCCCGGAACCGACCGACCGGACGGTTCCGAATCATCGCCGAAAGTTGGATGTCCGGGTTATCCCGCATCGTCGGCGTTCGCGCGTGCATGTACGCGACTGGCGTATGCGCACGAAGCTCGCCACGGTGCTGGTCATCCCGTCGCTGGCTTTCATGGTCGTCGCGGGCGTGCAGACGTTCTCGCTGATCGGCCAGGCGACCGTGCTCGACGAGTTCGCCGACGAGGTGGCGGTCGGCCAGCAGATCACCACGCTGGTGCACGACCTGCAGACCGAGCGTGACCGCACGGCCGGCGACCTGGCCGCGCTGGCCGCGAACAAGACGAGCAGTGCCCAGGTCGAGGCCGACCTCCAGCAGTACCAGGAGGTCTCCGACCGGTCTGCCGCCGAGTTCCGGTCTGCCGCCGAGCCGCTCGCCGGTGGTCCCGCCGCGTGGCGCACCTCCTACAACCGTGCCCTGGACTCGCTCGACGACCTCGGCACGCTGCGCGGCTCGGTGTCCGGCGTGAGCGCCCAGACGGTGTTCGACACGTACACGCGCAGCATCGACGCGCTGCTCACGCTGCTCGCCCAGCCCACGCCCGGCGTCGAGCGGCCCGAGCTCAACGAGCTCGTGGTGCGGTACGTCGAGCTGGCCCGCATCAAGGAGATCAGCTCCCAGCTGCGCGCCAAGCTCTTCGCCGCCGCCAGCGCCGGCCGGTACGGCGCCACCGACCAGGTGGAGCTCACCGACCTGCGGGCCCAACAGCTCGCCGCCGTCGCCGACTTCCAGGCCGCGGCCACCGGCGACCAGCTCCAGCGGTACGACCAGGCGGCACGCGACGACAAGTTCGCCGCCGCCGTCGCCATGGAGCAGACCACCATCCCCGGCGGCAGTGCAGGCGCGGCCGTGCTCGACCCGTTCCGCTGGTGGTCGCTCAGCGAAGACCGGCACGACCTGCTGCGCGAGGTCGAGCGCGATGTGCTCGGCGACGCCGTCGACGAGGCCGCCTCGCGCAGCGGCGCCCAGCTTCGCACCACCATCCTGGTCGCGGGCGCGGTGCTGTTCGTACTGGTCGTCGCCCTGCTCATCTCGGTCGCGATCGGCCGGTCGGTGGCCCGGTCGCTGCGGGTGCTGCGCGGGCACGCGCTCCAGGTCGCCCAGCAGGAGCTGCCCGAGGCCCTGGAGCGGCTGCGCGCCGTCAACGCCGGTGTGCCCAACATCGAGGTGTCGCCGTCCGCGGTCCGCTCGATGGACGAGGTCGGCGAGGTGTCGGAGGCGTTCGTCGCCGTACACCGCAGCGCCCTCAACCTGGCCATCGAGCAGGCCGCCATGCGGCGCAACGTCAACGCCATGTTCGTCAACCTGGCCCGCCGCAGCCAGGTACTGGTCGAACGGCAGCTCGAACTCCTCGACGAGCTGGAGAAGAGCGAGGTCGACCCCGACCAGCTCGCCAACCTGTTCAAGCTCGACCACCTCGCCGCGCGCATGCGACGCAACGACGAGAGCCTGCTGGTGCTCGCCGGCACCGAGGCGCGCCGCCGGTGGAACGAGCCCGTCGCGCTGTCCACAGTCGTGCTCGCCGCGGCCGCGGAGATCGAGGAGTACACCCGGGTCCGGCAGGACGCGTTCGACCAGGTGTGGATCGTCGGCCACGCCGTCGGCGACCTGGTGCACCTGCTCGCCGAGCTGCTGGAGAACGCCACGCACTTCTCGCCGCCGTTCGTGCCGGTGCACATCACCGCCCAGTCCGCACCCGGGCGCAGCGCGGTCATCGAGATCACCGACGAGGGCCTGGGTATGACGGAGAAGGCGATCCGCGAGGCCAACGCGCTGCTCGCCGAGCCGCCGGCAGCCGACGTGGCGGCGTCCGAGCGCATGGGCCACTTCGTGGTCAGCCACCTGGCCGCGCGGCACGGCATCCGGGTACAGCTCAACGCGGGAGCCAATCGAGGGCTGGTGGCGACGGTACGGCTCGCGCCCGCCCTGCTGGCACCGGCGCCGCCGCCGCGCGAGCTGCCCGAGCCGGCTGCCCGGCCGATGCTGACCGCCGTGGCCGCGAGCGTGCCCGACTCGGTGAGCCGGGAGCTTCGCCTGAACGTGGCCCCTTTGGTTGGTGCCGGCGCTGGGGGCAGCGCTGGAAACCTTTCTATCGCGCGGCGCACCCAGCCCACGCGCGCGGAGGACGTGCTCAAGTCGGCGGGCGCCACGGCGTCCGCTACCGGCAGCACGTGGTGGTCGGGGGAGCCACCGCCCGGCGCCGAGCCCGAACTCGGCTCCACACCGCCCCCGGCGACCCCGGTCACCGGCGGCGTACTGGCCAGCGGCCTGCCAGCGCGGGTACCGATGGCTCAGCTTCCCGACCAGGCCGGGCCCTCGGCGCCGCCAGCACCTCAGGGGCTGCCGGAGCCGGACCCGGAGGCGGTCGGGAGCATGCTCGCCAGGTTCTACGGGGGAGTGCGTAGGGCGGAGGCGGAAGATACGACCGACACCGCCGCGAGGCTCGTCGCGGGGCACGTGAACCAGGAGGCACGATGAGTGAGCTCAGTCAAGACGCGCGAGATCTGAGCTGGCTGGTCAGCGCGTTCGCCGACCGTACGCCAGGCGTGGCGCACGCGATCGTGGTCTCCTCCGACGGGTTGCTCGTCGCCGTTTCCGGCCACTTGCCGCGCGGCCACGCCGACAAGCTGGCGGCCGTGACGTCCGGCCTGATGAGCATCACCATGGGCGCCGCGCAGATGTTCGACAACGACGTGGTCAAGCAGACCGTGGTGGAGTTGGGGCGCGGATACTTCCTGGTGATGGCCATCCGCGACGGCTCGATTCTGGCGACGCTGGCAGCAGGCGACGCGGACATCGGCGTGGTGGGCTACGAGATGGCGCGACTAGCCAAGCAGGCCGGCGAGATGCTGACCCCGGCCCTCCGCGCCGAACTCCAGGGCGCCCTTCCCCGCTAGGTGGTGAGCAGGGGGTTCAGGGCCAGGGTCAGCTCGAACCGGGCCTCCTGGTCCAGGGAGTCCTCGGTGAAGTCGTTGATCTGTTCGAGGAGTTCGGCGGCCTCGCGGCGCAGGTCGTCGGGGTCGCGGCCGAGGGTCTGGCGCAGGTTGTCGACGCCGTCGCGCAGGGCGGCTGCCGCGTCGTCGTCGACCCGGCCCCCGGCGATCGCCGCCCCCAAGGGCCCCGCCGACCGGGGCCCCCCCCCGGGCCC
>NZ_JAIBNX010000167.1:0-8070 GCF_026130045.1 Micromonospora sp. CPCC 205371 | reverse complement strand
GCGGGGGTCGCCTCCCGCCAGCCCCCCGCCCCGGCCGGCGGCCTCCCCCGCCCCCAAGGTCCCGTCGACCAGGGCCACCACCTGGGCCGCTGACGTCGGCGTCGGTTCTGGTGCGGCGGTGGTCGGGCGAGCAGGGCCGGTGGCGCGCGGGCCATTGGCGGAGCCCGGGTCCTGGGGCGGCACGAACGACGCTATCGCCGCCGCTGTCAGGCCGCCGGCCAGGAGCAGGCCGGTGAGCAGCATCAGCGAGGGGCGCAAGCGGCGGCGCCGGGGCGCTACCGCGGCGCCCGCGCGAGGCGGCGGGGCGGACGGTGGGACCGCACGGGCTATGGCGGTGCGTGGCCCGGGGGACGGTGCCCGGCCGCCGCCGGATCGGAAGCGTGCGTCGCCGGACGGTGAGCCGCTGGGGGTCTCGGCCGCCCGGGCCACGCCCCGCTGGTACGTCGGGCCGGTGGGACGGCGGATGTCGACGGGACGGCGTTCCCTGGCCGGCGTGGCGGCCGCTTCGAGCGCCTCGGCGACCTGTTGGGCGCGCGGGCGGCGGCCGGGGTCGCGGGACAGGCAGGCGAGGCACAGCGCCGCCACGGCGGGCGGGAGATCGGGCACCGCTGGCGGGGCGAACGTAGGCCCCATCCGATGGGCGGCTTCGGCCTCGTCCCAGGTGACCACCGGCAGCGGCGGCTCGCCCGTCAGCGCCTCGTAGAGCAGGGCGCCGAGGGCGTACACGTCAGCGGCCGGGTCGGGCGTGCCGGCGGTGAGCCGTTCTGGTGCGGCGTACGCGGGCGTGCCGACCAGCCAGGCGCCGTCGACGTCGGGCCGGGTGCCGGAGAACGCGGCGATGCCGAAGTCGAGCACCTTGGCGCCGGTGTCGGTGAGCATGACGTTGCCGGGTTTGACGTCTCGGTGTACGACACCCATCCGGTGTGCGGCGGCGAGGCCGGATGCGACCTGGGCGGCCATCCGAACGGCGTCGGGCCACGCCAGCGGACCCTGGGTGAGGCGGTCAGCGAGGTTTTGCCCGTCGAGCAGCTCCATCACCAGGTAGGGCACGATGGCGCCGTTACGCAGCGTTTCCTCACCGTAGTCGTAGACCTGGGTGACGTGCGGGTGGGTGAGCTTGGCCGTGGCTCTGGCCTCGCGCCACGTGGCGGCCATCAGATCGGGGTCGTCTTCGAGGGTGGCCGTCAGCGCCTTGACCGCCACGGGGCGGTCGAGCACCTGGTCGATGGCCAGCCAGACCTCGGACATCCCGCCGACGCCGATCTGTTCGACGATGTCGTACCGGTCGTGCAGGAGCAGCCCGGGCGCGAACGTCATGCCGCTAAGTGTGTCCGACGTTCAGAGCATCGCCAACTGTGCCTCAAGGCGCTCGCCCAGCCACGCCTCGTAACTGTCGCGTTCGGGGCCGTCCCAGCCGCGGGTCGCTCCTTCGATCGCCATGATTACGTAGAGGTACGTGGTGTACAGGTTGAGCCGCCGCCGCACGCTGCTGGTCAGGGCGAACGGCGCCCCGCTGCCCTCGGCGTACCCGGCGAGTAGTTCGGGCGCGTCGGCTAGGTCGCGAAACAGCGCCAGCGACACGAACTCGGCCACCGGGTCACCGAAGAATGCCCGTTCGCCGTCGATCAGACCGGTGACCCGGCCGCCGGCGTCGATGAAGACGTTGCCGTCCCACAGGTCGAAGTGGACCAGCGCGGGACGGTCCACATCGTCCAGTACGTCGGCGTGGCGGCGCAGCAACTCGCCGATGCGCTCGGGTGCGGTGGGCAGCGGCTTGCCCAGGCGTGACGCGTCGGCCACCAGATCGTCGACCATGGCGCCGAACGCCGCCCGCCACGTCCGTTGCCAACTGTTGCTGCCGCGCAACGGGTACCCGTATCCGGGACCGGTGATCGTGTGTAGGCGGGCGGTGAGTGCCGCGACCTCGGCGCGCGCCGCCGCGACCTGGGCGGCCGTCAGGCCGTCTTTGCTGGTGTGCAGGTCGGCGCCCGGCACCAGGCTGAGGAAGGCATAGTCGCTGCTGAGGAGCGCACGGTCGAAGTCGGCGAACACCACCTCGGGCACGGGGATGCCGGCGGCCGAGGCGCGGCGGTAGAAGTCGGCCTCGGTGCGCATGAGGTCGACCTCGTGAGTGAGCAGGTCGAGCCCGGGCGGGGGCGCGACCTTGAGGACCAGCGGGCGCTCGTCGACGGTGACCGAGTACGCGGCGTTGTAGGTGCCGTCGGTGAGCTCGCGCCATTCGTCGATGGCCGCCGTGGGGCCAAATCCGTGGCGCACGAGGGCGACCAGCTCGTCCTCGGTGATCTGGCGTTTGGTGAGGCTTTCCACAGCGTCTCCTGGAGGGATGGGGCGCGCGAGCGCCCCACCCTACGTGAACCTCAGACCGCGTTGTCCGTGATGACGCGTTGGTACCAGCGGGCGCTGCGCTTCAGTATGCGCTGCTGCGTGGTGTAGTCGACGTAGACGAGGCCCCAGCGCTCCTCATAACCCTGGTCCCACTCGAAGTTGTCGAGCAGCGACCAGACGTGGTAGCTCTCCAGCGGCACGCCGTCGGCGATGGCCCGGTGCGCGGCGGCGAAGTGGTCACGCAGGAACGCGACGCGCTCGACGTCGTCGATGTCGTTTTCCGGGCCGAGCACGTCGGGGCAGGGCAGGCCGTTTTCGGTGACGGTGAGCGGGATCGGGCCGTAGTCGCGGTGGACCCGGGTGAGGATGTCGTACATGCCTTCGGGGTAGATCTGCTGCCAGAACGCCTCGGTGGTCGCGTGGCGCTGCTCGGTGCTGCCGTCGGCCTTGACGTAGATCGGCGTGTAGTACTGCACGGCGAGCAGGTCGACCGGGGTGCTGATGATCTTCAGGTCACCGTCCTGGATGGACCGCGCGAACGGGCTGTCCGGGCCCTGGTCGGCGAGCACGTCAGCCGGGTAGTGGCCGCGCAGGGCGGAGTCGAGGTACAGCCGGTTCTCGTAGCCGTCGTAGAGCCGGGTGGCGGCGAGCGCCTCGGGGCTGTCGTCAGCGGGGTAGCAGGGGTGCAGGTTGAACGCGGGGCCGATCCGGATGTTGCCGCCCATGCCGCGCAGCCGCTGCACCGCGAGGCCGTGCGCGAGCTGGAGGTGGTGCGCGACCTGGTAGGCCATGCGCTCGTCGTGCAGGCCGGGCGCGTGGTGACCCTGGATGTACCCGTTCTGGACGACCGTCTTGGGCTCGTTGATGGTCAGCCATACCGGCACGGCGTCGCCGAGGGCCGCGTAGACGGCCTCGGCGTAGTCGGCGAACCGGTACGCCGTCGCACGCGATGCCCAGCCGCCCTTGTCTTGCAGCGCCTGCGGCGTGTCCCAGTGGTAGAGCGTCGCCATCGGCTCGATGCCGCGCTCGTGCAGCCCGTCGATCAGGCGGCGGTAGAAATCGAGGCCGCGCTGGTTGGGCTCGCCGGTGCCGTCGGCCTGGATGCGCGGCCAGGAGATCGAGAACCGGTAGGAGCGCAAGCCGAGGTCGCGCATCAGGTCCAGGTCTTGCGGGTACCGGTGGTAGTGGTCGACGGCGATGTCACCGGTGTCGCCGTTGCGGGTCTTGCCGGGCGTGTGACTGAAGGTGTCCCACACCGACTCGCCGCGGCCGTCGTCCTTTGTGGCGCCCTCGATCTGGTACGCGGACGTGGCGGCTCCCCAGCCGAATCCTTCCGGAAACGCCAAACCGAGCCGGGCATCCGGCTCGGTTCCTGGGAAGTGCTGGTCGGCCCGGGCAGGCGCGGAGCCGGCGGCATCGGCGGGGCTGGCCTCGTGGGCGGCGCCGTTCGACGCGGGCGCCGGTAACACACCGGACGCGGACTGCACGGCGGGGCGGTCATCGTGCCGCCTGGTGGGTACGGACATCTTCGGGTCTCCTCGGTGGTGTTCCCATCCCCATGGTCTGGGAGCGCTCCCAAGGCTAACCCGGATCGTGGCAGATGGAAATGGGGTGATCGGGTAGCGATGTGCCCAGGGCTCTGGTTACATCGCTGGCCGGCTGCCCGCTGAGGGCGGCGCGCACCGGCCCTGGCGCGCGCGGCGGCGCCGTGCGTCAGGGTTTGAACCTGGCGGAACTAGAGAGGTGGCAGAAGTCGGTCGGCGCTGACCGACCAGGGGTGGCTGTCTGGTGGTCGGTGGCGAGAGGTGAGGCACGTCCGATTGCCGATAATGCCGACTCGGTCGACCGGTTAAGCGCAGTCGACCGATTCCCCGAGAATCTTTGGGGCTTAGCGTGGGGACGGGGAGGGCAACCCCCGTCCCCACCATCGTTACACACATGGCGTCTGAGGAATCTGCCTCCTCGACGCGCATGTCGCGCGGGAGCCGGGCCACGCGAGTGGCTCTGGTTCCACCTCCTCTCGACCGGGGGGTGAGACGCTGGCGGCGGAGTCCGGGCTGGCCCGCCGTCAGCTCTGCGGCTGAGATGGCTGGGGACTAGACCGTCGGTGTCGGTACAGTCCCATGTACTTGCATTGACATCAATGGAAGCGCTCCCATCGACGTTGGTGAGGACTGTAGTCCGCGTCACGGGTTTGTGAAAGACCCAAAACAAGATCGAAACAACACGCCAACCCTTGTGAAACTCCAGTGTGCCGCTAGATCGCAGGTCAGGGCACGTTTGTCGATGCGACGAGGGGCGTGAAAAACCCTTCACTTGCTGCGGGAGCGCTCCCATGCAAGACTGTCGAACACCGCGCAAGGGAGCCAAAGAACTGCGCGAGCGGCGGGTCGCCGAGGGCATCCCCATCGGGAACGGCGCCCAAATGTGAACGGCGTGCGTCGTTCGCCACCCGGTCCGGGACGGGCTGCCCCACGTAACCAGCGCCTTCCGCCCTACGCGCCGCTCTCACCACCGCGTAGAAGGTGCCCGCCGAGGCCCCACGGGCTCGGCCAGGTCCGCGAGGAGACACCCCACGATGAAGCTCACCGCAAGAAGACGTCGAGTGGCCATGGTGGCCGCTGGCGCGTTGGTCGCGGGCGGGATGGTCGGCATACCAGTCGGCATGGCCTACGCCGCGACCTCCTGCGACGTCGTCTATACAACCAACGACTGGAGCACCGGCTTCACCGCGAACGTTCAGATCAAGAACATCGGTGATCCGCTGACGAGCTGGACGCTCGGCTTCGCGTTCCCCGGCAACCAGCGCATCACGCAGGGCTGGTCGGCCACCTGGAGCCAGGCCGCCGGCAGCAACCAGGTCACGGCCACGAACCTCTCATGGAACGGCAATCTCGCCACCGGCGCGTCCACCTCGATCGGCTTCAACGCCTCGTACTCCGGCACCAACGCCAAGCCCACGGCATTCACCATCAACGGTGTCGCGTGCAACGGGGCGGCCAACACCGCGCCGACCGTCAACATCACCACCCCGGCCGACAACGCCAACTTCACCGCGCCGGCCAACGTCACCCTCGCGGCCACCGCGACCGACGCGGAGGGCCCGGTCGCGCGCGTCGAGTTCTACCGCAACGGCATGCTGGTCAACACCGACACCGCGGCGCCGTACGAGTACCTGATGAGCGGCCTGCCCGCCGGTTCGTACACGGCACAGGCCCGGGCGTACGACAGCGCTGGCCTCACCGGCACCGACGAGGTCGCGTTCACCGTCACCGGCACCAGCACCAGCAGCGTCGTCACGCCGGCGACCCTGTCGATCGCCGAGGGCAGCAGCTCGAACCTGAACGTCAAGCTGAGCGCCGCGCCGACCGGCAACGTGACCGTCAGCCTCGCCAAGACCGGCGACGCCGACGTCACCCTCGGGGCACCCAGCGCGACGATCACGCCGCAGAACTGGAGCACGGGCGTCAACGTCCCGGTGAACGCGGCGCAGGACGCCGACGCCACCAACGACACGGCGACCATCACCGCCAGTGCCACCAACTACACATCGTCGGTCACCCAGGTGACGGTCCAGGATGACGAGAACACCCAGCAGCCTGGCCGGTACGCCGACGAGTTCATGGAGCTTTACAACAAGATCAAGGCACCGGCGAGCGGATACTTCAGCCCTGAGGGCATCCCGTACCACTCGGTCGAGACGCTGCTCGTAGAGGCGCCTGACCACGGTCACGAGACCACCTCCGAGGCGTTCAGCTACTGGCTGTCGCTGGAGGCGATGTACGGCCGCACCACGCAGAACTGGACGCCGTTCAACAACGCGTGGAACGTCATGGAGCGCTACATCATCCCGGCCGAGACGCAGGGTGGCTACAACCCGAACGACCCGGCCGACTACGCTCCCGAGGCCAACCGGCCTGACCTGTACCCGCAGCAGGGCGGCAAGCTCGACTCGACGGTGCCGGTGGGCCAGGACCCGCTGTACAACGAGCTGACCCAGACCTACGGCAGCAACCGGGTGTACGGCATGCACTGGCTGCTCGACGTCGACAACGTGTACGGCTTCGGCAAGTGCGGCGACCGCACGACCCGTCCGGCGTACATCAACACCTACCAGCGCGGCCCGCAGGAGTCGGTCTTCGAGACCGTGCCCCACCCCTCCTGCGAGACGTTCAACTTTGGCCGACAGGGCAACGGCGGGTTCCTGCCGATCTTCCTCGGCGACTCGTCGTACACCCAGCAGTGGCGCTACACCAACGCCCCCGACGCCGACGCGCGCGCCGTCCAGGCCGCGTACTGGGCACTGAAGTGGGCCAAGGAGCAGGGCCAGCAGTCGGCCATCCTGCCGACCATCCAGAAGGCCGCCCAGATGGGCGACTACCTGCGGTACGCGATGTACGACAAGTACTACAAGAACCCCGGCTGCGCCTCGCCGACCTGCACCGCCGGCACCGGCAAGAGCAGCTCCGCGTACCTCCTGTCCTGGTACTACGCCTGGGGCGGTCCGCAGGGCAGCAGCAACTGGGCGTGGCGCATCGGCTCCAGCCACAACCACGGCGGCTACCAGAACCCGTTCGCGGCCTGGGCGCTGTCGACCACCCCGGAGCTGATCCCGCGGTCCGCGTCGGCACAGGGTGACTGGGCGACCAGCCTCAACCGGCAGATCCAGTTCTACACCTGGCTACAGTCGGCCGACGGCGCGATCGCCGGTGGCGCGACCAACAGCTGGAACGGCGACTACAGCGCCCGCCCGGCCGGCCGCCCGACCTTCTACGGCATGGTGTACGACGACAAGCCGGTCTACCACGACCCGCCGTCGAACCAGTGGTTCGGCTTCCAGGCGTGGAGCATGGAGCGGGTCGCGGAGTACTACTACGAGACCGGCAACGCGCAGGCCAAGGCGCTGCTCGACAAGTGGGTCGCGTGGGCCATCGCCAACACGACGGTCAGCGGGGCGAACTACCAGATCCCGTCGACGCTGAGCTGGAGCGGTATGCCGGGTGGCAACTGGACCAGCAGCACCACGTCCGTCAACAACGCCAACCTGCGGGTGAGCATTGTCGACCACACGCAGGACGTCGGTGTGGCTGGCGCGTACGCCCGGACGCTGACCTACTACGGCGCGAAGTCCGGCAACACGCAGGCCCAGGCCACGGCGAAGGCGCTCCTCGACGCCGTCCTGCTCCACAAGGACGCCAAGGGTGTGTCGGTACCGGAGACCAAGGCCGACTACAACCGCTTCGACGACACCTACAACGCCAGCACCGGCCAGGGCCTGTACATCCCGCCGGGCTACACGGGCGTCATGCCGAACGGCGACCAGATCAACTCCAACAGCACGTTCCTCAGCATCCGCTCGTTCCTGCGGAACGACCCGGACTGGGGCAAGGTGCAGTCCTACCTGAGTGGCACTGGCCCTGTGCCGACGTTCAACTACCACCGCTTCTGGGCGCAGGTGGACGTCGCCATGGCACTGCACGACTACGACCGGCTGATCGGGGACTGACTCCGGTGAGCCGCCCCGGGATGAGGGGTCTCTCCTTCCCCCTCATCCCGGAGCCCCAAATAGACAGTCCGATTCCCACGGTCGGGCTGGCTAGCGGCCTGATTCCCACGGTCAGGCCAACCAGTGGTGGGCCGGCTGGAGTGGCCAACGCAGCGTTCCGGTCGGCCCACCACCCACAAGCCTCCGGGCGGGTGCACCACGGTGCACCCGCCCGGCTC
>NZ_JAIBNX010000166.1 GCF_026130045.1 Micromonospora sp. CPCC 205371 | reverse complement strand
TACCGGACATCCCAAACGCCCCAACCCGAAAGCCAAACCCAGCCAAAATCCTTAAATCCCCAGCGCCCGCCGATCAAGGGCATTCGCATCGATCAAGGGCAAACGCACGCGAAAAAGAGATCCAACCACGTGCATTCGCCCTTGATCGGCGGGCAGAGGCGGGCGCCACGCCCGACGAGCAACGCGGGCGACGCGCGGGCTGCGCGGCACCCGCGCGGGCGACGCGCGCGGAAGCGCGGGGCGGGACGGCGGCGGGGTTGGGTGGGGAAGGGGCTGGGGATACGTGACGGTGTGTGGCAGGGATGCGGCCTACGGTGGTCGGTATGGCAGGGATAGTGACTCCCATAGCGACCGAGATCGGCAAGAAGAAGGTCTTCGCGTGGGCGGTGGAGTGGCCGGGGTGGTGCCGGTCGGCCAAGACGGAGGAGCTCGCGATCGAGGCGCTCGCCGACTACGCGGCCCGGTACGGGATTGTCGTCAAGCAGGCTGGCTTGAGGTTTCCGCGCGCCGACTCCTTCGAGGTCCAGGAGCGCCTGCCGGGCTCGGCGAGCACGGACTTTGGCGTACCGGGTGCGATCAGTGACTTCGACCGCCAACCGGTCAAAGCGGCCGAAGCCACCCGAGCCGGCAAGCTGCTCACCGCCGCCTGGGACATTCTGGCCACCGTCGCGGCGAAGTCGCCGGCCGAGTTGACGAAGGGGCCGCGGGGCGGCGGGCGGGACCGCGACAAGATGCTCGACCACGTGGTTGGCGCGGAGAGCGGGTACGGGCGGATGATCGGGGTCAAGCACAAGCAGCCGGCGTTCGACGACGAGGAAGCGGTCGCCGTGCTCCGGGCCGACCTGAGAAGCGTGCTGTCGAAGCCGTCGGACGGCTCGCCGCTACGGCCGAACGGCTGGCCGGCGCGGTACGCGACCCGCCGCATCGTCTGGCACGTGCTCGATCATGTGTGGGAGATGGAGGATCGGCATCCCTCTCGGGTATGAGATGGGCATCACCCCCTACTGCGCATGACGTAGGGCACAAACCCACTGTCGACTGACGTGCGAAGCCACTTCGCGAGAGATCATCGAATCATGAGTGCGTTGGCGCTGGCGGTCCTCTTCGCCATCGCGTCGGCTGCGGCTTACGCGGCCGGTGCGGTGATGCAAGAGCGCCTTGCCGCCGATGCCGAGCGGCACACCGTACTGGCGCTGCTGAAACTCGGCCGGTGGTGGTTTGCGGTCGGCCTGAACGCGGCCGGCGGTGCCCTGCACGTCGCCGCACTGGCGTACGGGCCCCTTTCCCTGGTGCAGCCCCTTGGCCTGCTCACGCTGGTGCTGGCCCTGCCCATGGGTGCGGCTCTCGCCTCCAAGAGGGTCGCCACCGAGCATTGGCGGGGCGCCGGTCTGACGATCGCCGGGCTCATGGTGCTGCTGGTGCTGGTGGGACCCGGCAACACGGCGAGCGTCCTCACGACCGGCCGAGCCACCACGCTGGCTGTCGTCGCGGTCATCGCCGTCCTCGCCATCATGGTCGCCGCGAAGTACGCCAAGGCGAGCCTCGCACGCAGCATCCTGTACGCCGTGGCGTCGGGTGCCGCCTTCGCGGTGGCGTCGGCGCTCACGCAGACCGTGACGCTGCGCGCCACCACCGACGGCGCGGGCACGCTCCTCAGCCCGATCGCCCTCGTACTCGCCGCGATGTCGGTTGGCGGCCTGCTGCTCTCGCAAGTGGCGTACCGGGACTCCGGCCTGGGTGCCCCGCTCGCGACGGTGAGCCTGGCGAACCCGATCGCGTCGGCGGTCATCGGCATGGCGCTGCTCGGCGAGCGCTTCGCGGGTGGCGGCCGGGGCGCGGTGGTGGCTCTGGGCGCGGCGGCCGTCGCGGCGGCGGGCGTGGTCATGCTGACCCGGCCGGCGGATGTGCGAGAGGCGGCCCCGGTCGCCGCCGAGCCTCCAGCCAAGGCCCAGCCGATAGAGGTGCCGAAGCCACGGGAATCGGAGCCCGTTGTACTGGTAGCGTAGCCGCCCCGCTCGTACCACTATGGAGCCATGGGCGAGGAGGTCGCACGGCGCGAGTTCAGCCGGGAAGACCGGGCCCGATACCGGCTGAAGGTCCGGCAGTGTCTGGACGTGTTCGCGGAGATGCTGCGGGCGGCCCGATTCGATGTCGAGCGCCCTATGACGGGCCTGGAGATCGAGCTCAACCTGGTCGACGAGGCCGCCGAGCCGGCCATGCGCAACGCCGACGTGCTCGCCGCCATCGCCGACCCCGACTTCCAGACCGAGTTGGGTCAGTTCAACGTCGAGATCAATGTGGCGCCGCGCCGGCTGGGCGGCGATGGCACCGCCGACTTCGAGCAGCACGTGCGGGCCAGCCTCAACGCGGCCGAGGAGAAGGCCCGCACGGTCGGCGCCCACATGGTCATGATCGGCATCCTGCCGACGCTGCGCCGGGAGCACTTGACGCTGGAGTCGCTGTCGGCCAACCCTCGGTACGCGCTGCTCAACGAGCAGATCTTCGCGACCCGGGGCGAGGATCTCGACATCCGCATCGACGGCGTCGACCGGCTGGCGGTCACGACCGACACGATCGCGCCCGAGGCGGCGTGCACCAGCACCCAGTTCCACCTCCAGGTGAGCCCGGCGCAGTTCGCCGCCTACTGGAACGCGGCACAGACCATCGCCGGGGTCCAGGTGGCGCTCGGCGCTAACGCGCCGTTCCTGTTCGGCAAGGAGCTCTGGCGCGAGACCCGCATCCCGCTCTTCGAGCAGGCCACGGACACCCGCCCGGAAGAGATAAAAGCCCAAGGTGTACGCCCACGCGTGTGGTTCGGCGAGCGTTGGATCACGTCGGTGTTCGACCTCTTCGAGGAGAACGTGCGGTACTTCCCCGCCCTGCTTCCGGTGTGCGACGACGACGATCCCGCGCAGACACTGGCCCGCGGCGACACTCCGAAGCTGACGGAGCTGCGCCTGCACAACGGCACCATCTACCGCTGGAACCGCCCGGTGTACGACGTGGTGCGCGAGCGCCCGCATCTCCGGGTGGAAAACAGGGTGCTGCCCGCCGGCCCGACGGTGGTGGACACGATCGCGAACGGAGCCTTCTACTTCGGCGTCGTTCGCACGCTCGCCGAATCGGACCGTCCATTGTGGTCACAAATGTCGTTCAGCGCCGCCGAGGAAAACTTCCACTCCTGCGCCCGCCATGGCATCGACGCCACCGTGTACTGGCCCGGGCTCGGGAACCTGCCGGTGACCGAGCTCGTGCTGCGCCGCCTGCTGCCGATGGCATCCGAAGGGCTCGACCGGTGGGGTGTCGGCTCGGCCGAGCGCGATCGGCTGCTGCGCATCATCGAGCAGCGCTGCCTCACGGGGCGCAACGGCGCCGCGTGGCAGGTGGCGACGCTGCATGCCTTGGAAGACAACGACAATCTCGACCGCCGTTCGGCGCTGCGCGAGGTGCTCAAGCGGTACATCGAGCACATGCACGAAAACATCCCCGTGCACGAGTGGCCTGTCTAGCCGGTCAGATACATTCCGTCGATCTCGGCCAGGACGGTGGCGTCGCGCGGCGGATGCTCGGTCAGCCGCACCGGGCGGCCGCTTGCGACGTCGGCGGGTGTGCACACGAACTCGGCGGTCACCAGGAATCTCCACTGTGGATCGCGGGTGCACACCCGTAGCCCGGCGCGGTCTGTGTGCGCTACCAGAGCGGTCAGAGCCGGCCATGCCGCGTGCTCCAGCTCGACGACGGCGGGCTTCCCGCCCGTGTATCCATTGAGGACTGACACGACCCGCGGCAGCTCCGGCAGGTGCTCGGGGTTCGACGCGAGCGCGGTCGAGCGCCCCGCGATCCCCAGCGCACCGGCGAGCACGGCCAGCGCCAGCCACGGATGCGGCGTCCACCGCTCCGCGATGCCCAGCACCAGAAGCATCAACAGCAACAGCGGTACCGCTCGGGAGAAGTGCCCCACGTAGGTCTGGCTCAGGTCGTCGATGCCGCGCGCGGCGTACCCGATGAAAAGCGCGCTCGCGAGCCCCGCCATGCCGAGACCGGCGGCGAGGAAGCGGTTGTGGCGCGCGAGCGCCGCGACGCCGCCGAAGAGCACCGCGACGAGCGCCAGCGCCGTCCCTGGTTTCTCGGCCCAGAAGTGCAGCACGTACGAGGCGATGTCGCCGGCCCCTTGGGTGTGGCGCTTGCCGCCGTACCCGAAGTACCGCGTGAACTCGCCCGGCCAGTTCACGACCAGGTTGATGACCATGGGGAGCGCGAACACGCCGATCACCACGGCCGAGCGGTAGATGGCGGGACGCGGATCGTCGGGCCCGCGCCGGCGCCACCCGAAGAAGACCGCGACGCCGACGATGACCGGTACGAAGAACAGGAATCCCGCGTGGCCGTGTACTAGCAGGCCCGCCGCCACCGCGAGCAGCGGCAGGTGCGACAGGCGTCCCGCCATCACCGACGCTCCCGCCGTGAGGAGCAGCAGGAACGGCGCCACGTACAGGTGGGGCATCCAGGCGGACGCCAGGATCGGGGGCTGCGCGGCGAGGAACGCGAACGCCGCGGCACCCGCTAGCGCCGTCGCGGTCCAGGACCGCGACCAGGAGTGCAGGATCGTGAGGGTCAGCCCGACGAGGGCCGCGTTGAGCGCGAGCAGCGCCAGCCACTGGCCGTTCCACGGTGCCGGCACGGCGTGCAGCAGGTCGTGGAAGAGCCACTCGCCGAACGCCTGCACGTAGAAGAACGCCGGACCGGGGTGCGAGAAGCCGAGGCGGGAGTAGTTGCCGACCAGCAGCTCGAACTGCTTAGCGTCGCCGGTGATGATCGAGTTGGCGGCGAAGTCGCCCCGCTCGTACACCGCAGCCGCGAAGACCCGATGGTTGCGCGCCAGCAGCAGCGCCAGCGTCGCCACGGCGGCCACCGCGAAGACCACACGCCCGCCCGGCTCGGCCGGACGGGCGGCGGTGCGTGGCACGACCGACCCGACTTCACTCATGATCGGTCATGGTGCCATGAAACTCACAGCCGGACGGTCCTGGCCACCCCGCTCGCCGGGGTGACACGCACATCCGTCGCCCCGGCGGGCAGCAGCGCCGCGCCCCTCCCGGCGTCCAGCCAGGTGCCGCTGGCGCCGGTCCGGTACTCGAGCTTGGCCTCCGGTGCGGCCACCAGCGTGCCCTGCTCGTCGGGCAGCCGCAGGCGTACGGGCAGCGGCTCGGCCCAGTCGACAGGCTGCGTGGCCACCACCGGGTACTCGGACTCGCCGCGCCCGAGCATGGCGACCGCGTGGCCCGGGTCGTCGTCGTACTGGATGGTGCTGACCAGGAGCCGGCGGCCATCTGGAGTGGCCCCGAACACGGTCAGGTCCGGCGCCTCCGGGTCGACGACGTGGGTGCCGATCGAGTCCAGGAAGGGTGCGAGAGCGGCCACCGCCCCGGGCGGCCACGCGGTCGGGGCGACCGCAGCGCCCCAGGCCCGGTCGGCGCCGGGCAGCACGTAGTCGAACCGCCGGGGTTCGGGACGCTCCTTGCCATCCGGGAAGAGGATCTCGTTCTCGTTGACGACGTGGATCCGGCTGTCGACGCTCATCGGCGCACGGCCCACCGCGATCGTGACCTTGGTCAGCTGCGGCGGCACCGGCAGCGACGCCGCGCCATCCCGGAACGTGACCGGCAGCCGCTGGCGCACGATCCGCCCGTCCGGCGCGTACGACATCGACGGCGAATACTCCACCGGGTGGCCGAAGTCGAGCACGAGGAGCGTATCGCGGTCGGGCCCGAGCAACACCGCCTGCGAGTTGCCGTCCAGATTTCCGGAGTCGTGGAACTGTTCGAACGTCAGGACGCGCAAGCCGTTCGCCGTGGGCACGACGAAGCCGGCGTACCCGATCAGCCGCTCGCCCTCTGGCTGGACCACGACCGGGTTGTCCAGGCTGCGCTGGGCCACGTATGCGGCCTTGCCCTTGGGCGTGTTTCCGGCCCACACCACGTGTGGCTCGCCCCTGAGCCACAGCTCAGCATTCTCGGTAGCGCCCCGCCACGCGTCCGTGACCTCGCGCAGGAACGCCGGATCTCGGGCGAGGTCGCCGCGCGTGGGTTCGTCGAACAGCGGCGAGGCCACATCGATCCGCTCGTCGCCGGTACCCGAAAACTGGAGCACGCCCGCGACGGACGCCGCGGTGACGACGGCGAGGCCGCCGGCGAGCAGGCGGCGGCGCGCGACCCGGCGGCGACCGCCGCGGCGCACGCCCTCGACGAGGCCATCGGGGCTGCTCAGGTGATCGGTCGCGCGGTGCAGGACAGCGCGTACATCGGTGTCGTTCAAGGTCATCGCGAGCTCCCGGAGCCGTTGGGGATGGTCACGACGAGACCTGAGCCGGCGAGCGCCTCGCGCAGCTTCGCGAGCCCGCGGGCCGTATGGCTCTTGACCGCGCCCTCGGAGCAGTCGAGTGCCGCCGCCGTCTCCGCCACCGACAGGTCCTCCAGGTAGCGGAGCACCACGGCCGCGCGCTGCCGGGGCGGCACCGCGCGCAGGGCGCCCACCACCGCCTCGCGCAGCGCCACGTCGTCGGTGGCGTCGGGGGTCGCCGGATCGAGATCTCCGAGCGCGCTCTCCGGCCGCCGGGCGCGCCGCCGCCAGCGGTTGGCCGCGCGGTTGACCAGCGCCCGCCGCGCGTACGCCTCCGGCGTGGTCCGCACCCGTCGCCAGCGCACGTAGACCTGCTCCAGAACCTCCTGGAGCAGGTCTTCCGCCGCGTGCCGGTCACCCGTCAGCAGGTAGGCCACGCGCAGCAGGGATACCGACCTGGTGCGCACGAAGTCGTCGAACTCCGTGCCTCGCACGTCTCGCATCCGTCCTCCCCCGTCTCGTCAGCATTCAAGACACCGGGGAGGGCGCTCAGGATTACCTTTGCTCGACGGGGACGTAGTCGCGCTCGGTGGAGCCGGTGTACAGCTGGCGCGGGCGGCCGATCTTGTTGGCCGGGTCGCTCATCATCTCGCGCCACTGCGCGATCCAGCCGGGCAGCCGGCCCAGCGCGAACAGCACCGTGAACATCTTCGTCGGGAAGCCCATCGCCTTGTAGATGAGGCCCGTGTAGAAGTCGACGTTCGGGTACAGCTTGCGCGATACGAAGAAGTCGTCGGCGAGCGCGATCTCCTCCAGCTGCATGGCGAGGTCGAGCAGCGGGTCGGGCTGCGGCATCCTGGCCAGCACGTCCTGCGCGGCCTTCTTCACGATGGCGGCGCGCGGGTCGTAGTTCTTGTAGACCCGGTGGCCGAAGCCCATCAGCTTGACGCCCTGCTCCTTGGCCTTGACCCGGCGCACGAACGACGCCACGTCACCGCCCTCGGCGTGGATGCTTTCGAGCATCTCCAGCACCGCCTGGTTGGCGCCGCCGTGCAGCGGGCCCGACAGCGCGTTGATGCCGGCGGACACCGAGGAGAAGAGGTTGGCCTGCGCGGAGCCGACCAGCCGCACGGCCGACGTCGAGCAGTTCTGCTCGTGGTCGGCGTGCAGCACGAAGAGCATGTCGAGCACCTTCGCGACGACCGGGTCCACCTCGTATCCCGTGGCGGGCACGCCGAACGTCATGCGAAGGAAGTTCTCGACATACCCGAGGGAGTTGTCCGGGTACATGAACGGCTGCCCGATCGACTTCTTGTACGCGTACGACGCGATTGTGGGCGCCTTGGCGAGCAAGCGAACCGTCGAGATCTCGACCTGGTCGGCGTCGAACGGGTCGAGGCTGTCCTGGTAGAAAGTGGACAGTGCGTTGACGGCGGACGCCAGCACCGGCATCGGGTGCGCGTCGTACCGGAATCCGTCGAAGAAACGGCGCATGTCCTCGTGGAGCAGCGTGTGCATGCGTACCTTGTCGCTGAACGCCGTGAGCTGCTCGGCGGTCGGCAGCTCGCCGTAGGTCAGCAGGTACGAGACCTCCAAGAAGGACGCCTTTTCGGCCAGCTGCTCGATCGGGTATCCGCGATAGCGCAGGATGCCCGCGTCGCCGTCGATGTAGGTGATCGCCGACGCACAGGAGGCGGTGTTGACGAAGCCCGGGTCGAAGGTGACGTACCCGGTCTGGCTGAGAAGCTTACCGACGTCAATGCCGGAAGCGCCCTCGACGGCCTCGTGCACGGGCATCGACAGCTGTCCACCGTGGTGATCGAGTTTGACATCCGTCATGAGGCCCCTCGCTTTACCCGAAGATTTTCCTGTCAACGCGTTAATTCCACCGTAATACCGCCGCTAAGGGTAGGCTCGCGCAGAGAGATCGCTGAGGGATGCGTCACTCCAGACGCAGGATCGCGACCTCGTTGGCGCCCGCCCGGAAGAGCGACTCGTCGGTGATGAGCGCGCCGAACCGCCGCCCCGCGTCGTCAGCCGCGCTGGCGCGCACGACGGCGCCCACCTTCCCGTTCACGACGACCGCGAGCGGCGTCCCGTTTCGCACCGACTTCGGCACGGTGCCGTAGACGAGAGCCGGCAGTGCACCGAAACCCGGCTGGACGTCGGCGAACGCGCTCGCGTTGGCCACCGCGGCGCCCGCGTCGCGGGCCCCGGAGGGCGGGGCCTTGCCGATCAGGTCCGGCGACGGCGCCGCCGGCAACGCCGGGCGCGCGGCCGGACCGCGCAGCACCGCCGCCAGGTTCGCCGGCCCGTCCACCGTGACCGGCTTGCTGGGGGTGTCGTGGTACGCCTTCGCGGTCTCGCCGCGGGTCTGCTCGGCGGCCGAGAGGCCGTCGGTCTGCCACGGCACCGTCACGCCCGCCAGGTCGGCGACCGTGGGCAGCAGGTCGACATGCTCCCAGTTGCGGTCGTCGACCCGCCCGGCCGGCTGGCGCGGCTCCTTGACGAACAGCGGCACCCACAGCACCTCGGCAGCGGCCTTCCGCTGCGCGTCGAGCCCACGACCGGCCGCGCCCTCCGAGAAGCTCACGCCGTGGTCGGCGGTCACCACCAGCAGCGCCTCGTCGAGGATGCCCGACGCCTGCATCGTGTCGAGCACCTGCCCGATCAGCTTGTCGGTGTACTGGACCTGCTGCAGGTGCCGCTCGTATCCGAGCCGCTCCCAGCCGGCCTGCTCGTAGTGCAGGTCTTCCGGCGCGTCGTACCGGGCACCGGACGCCAGGTAGTGCCACGGCGTGTGCGGCATCAGCAGGTGCAGGAAGCTCAGCCGCGGCTTGCCGCTGGTCTTTTCGAGGCTCGCGAGGAAGTTCGTGAAGCGGGCCGGCTGGTTGTGGGCCAGCGCCCCGAACCGGAACCGCGGGTCAGCCGGCGGGCCGGCCTCCTCCTGGGTCGGCTCGCGGTACGACTCTTCGAGGTTCTTGTTGGCGTCGACCGGCGACACCAGCTGCTCCAGCAGCGTGGCGCTCTCCTTGATCAGCACCGGCAGGCCACCCGCGGGCTGGGCGCGATCGGGGCACAGGCGCGGCGGGCAGAGCTGCGTGATGCTCTCCTGCACCCGCAGGTCGTACTGGCCACCCATCAGCGTGAACAGGTTGTCGGGGTGCTGGGTGTAGTGCGGCGCCACGTTGTCCTTGTGTGGCCACTTGCCGCTCAGCATCGCCGGCACCGCGTACGGGGTCCAGCCGCTCGCCGCGGTGGCGTTGCGGTACCAGGTGGAGGCGCCGGCGAGGCGGGCGAAGTTCGGGTACCGCGCGGCGTCTATCTTGCCGTCGGTGCCCATCAGCGACACCAAGGGGAACTCGTCGAGCAGCAGCACGACGACCGGCGGGTGAGTGTCTGCCGCCCGCCCACCCGGCCCGGTGCCCCCGGACTCCCGGGCCAGCACGACGGCCGACGCCGGCGACGCGAACACGAACAGCAACGCGAACAGCACCGGACCCACCGACGCGAACCGCAGCAGCTGGGCTGGCACCTTCCAGCGCAGGTACGCCGCCGTGAGGCCCGCACCGGCGAGCACCGCCAACAGGGCGAGTGGCAGCCCGCGTACCGGAAGGAGGTTCTTGCCGACTTGCACCGCGAGTACCACGAGCAGCGCACCGAGCGTCGCCGCGTGAATGCCCGTCCGGGCGGCCCCGCCGGCGCGCGCCCGCCACGACTCCGGCGGCGCTGACCGCTTCATCAGCTCGCCAGCCATGCCGGCGAGCGCGCCCACCCCCCACAACGCCACCGGCGGCACCACCGTCACCAGCAGGACCAGCGTCAAGACCTCGCCGCGGCCGGCGCCGTAGAAGAGGAAGAAGTCGGGCGCCTTGCCGGTGATGTCGAGCAGCGGCTGCGCAACGGCCAAGCCGCAGAGCGCCGCGATCTCCAGAAACGCGTACAGCTCGCGGCGCCACCGCTTATCCGGCACGCCGGACTCCACAGTAGAGAGTGCGGGTGCCCGACGGAAGCTCCGCCCGGTGCTCGACCGTGAACCGCTCCCCCAGCAGCTTTTCGAACACGTCGCGCCGGTAGTCCGGGAACAGGCCCTCGGGCTTGTTGGCCAGCAGTCGCTGGGCCATCGGGTCGGCCGGCTCGACGAACTCGACCACCACCCGCTTGCCGAGCGCGGCCAGCCAGTCGACGATCTCTGGCAGCGGGACGTTGCGCCCGATGGCGAGGTGGTGGATCACCGCCAGCGCGAGCACCGCATCGGCACCGGCGCGCTGCTCGAACGACGCCCGCTCCCGACCCCGCCAGCCGATGCCCGGTGAGGGGTCGGCCAGGTCCATGACGATCGGCAGCACCCGCCGCTCCCCCTCGTCGCGGAGGTCGCGGTACAGCTTGTCGACCACGGCCGCATCGCTCTCGACGGCGACGACGTAGTCGGAGTGCTTCGCGGCAATGCGCGAGTACGTCCCGTCGTTCGCACCGAGGTCGAGAGTGAGGTTGCTCTTACCTTTGATCGTTTTTTCGACGAACTCCACCTTCGCCGCCCGGTCGGCGTCCGAGTAGGTGCAGGTCTGCTGGTACGCCGTCCAGTGGCTGGCCGGCGGCTGCCAGTCCAGGCCGCGCACCAGCTTGTCGATGGCGCGCACCGTCGCCTTGACCAGCTCCTCGGAGAACCCGGCGTCGCGCAGCTCGGTGCGCACCTCGCCGGTGCTCGACTTCGCATTGCGCGATTGCACCGCGTCGTGCAGGTGCACGTGCTTGAGCACGCCCGCCTTGAAGCGCCGAGCGCCACCGAAGAGCTTGCGCATGCGCGCCGGCTCGACGCCGTCGACGGAGGCTCGCAGCGACGGCTGGAAATCAAGGTCGAGGTGCGCCTGCAACATCAGCGGGTAGAGCATCGTCTGGCAGAACTGCCGGTAGCCGGCCCAGGGCTCGCCCGGGCGCGCCGGCTCGAACGAGCCCACGTCGATGAAGACCGGGCTGGCGCCTTGCCACTGCAGGTTGTAGGCCGAGCCGTCCTTGGTGGTCATGCCGTCGGCGAGAGCCGCCTGGAGCAGATCGAGGTGGAGCAGCGCGGCGTCGCGCAGCATCGCGAAGGACCATTCGAAGGGGTACGAGATGAAGGGGATGCGCTCGTGCTTGAGCACGACGTCCCACTCGTCCGTTTTTTCGGCCTCTTCGGTGGGTGTGATTTTTCCCGCTTTTACGGCATCTGCGAAGAACTTGGTGGCGGCAAGAGCCCGCCAGTCCTGTGCGGCCACCGGGCTCAGCCCGCGGAAGACCTGACCGTCACGATAGAAGACCCGGCCCGACGGGTCACGAAAGGAAGCTGGCTCGACGCTGGCCACCATCTGCGTGGTTGTCCTCAGTCGTTGTCCGTGGGAGCCTCGGCGCGGCGACGGAAACGCCCTGTGAGCCGGCGCCAATACAGCTTGACGGCCACCGCCATCCCAGCCGCCCCGGCGACCACCGCCTGCACGATCAAACTGCCGGAGCCAGCGTCCAGGTAGGCCAGCCTCATATCGCTTCCCTCTCGCCGTTGGGGGTAAACTTAACGAACCGCACCATACATGGACAACCTGGGAGAAACCTCAGAGCGGTTAACCGCTCCGCTGACCGGGCGTCATTGGCGGTACACCTCACCCTACGCCGCTGGTCAGACGAGCGCACGAGACGCGTCTCCCGTGTCCAAATCGTTCAAGAGCGATCGACATCCGTGTCCATACGGTTGATCCACACCGCGCCACGCCGCCCGCGCCCGCCGCGCCGCCCATCCCCCGCCGATCAAGGGCAAACGCACGTGGTTCGATCTCAATTCCGCGTGCATTCGCCCTTGATCGATGCAAATGCCCTTGATCGCGCAACGCCGTTTTGACCGCGCGGACCGCCGCGGACGGGCGCCGGAGGCAGCGCGGCGCGGGCCCGGCAGGCCGCGCAGGTAGCGCGGGCAGCGCGGGGCTCCGCACGCTCCGCGGGCAGCGCGGGCAGCGCGGGCAGCGCGGGCACGCGGCCACGCGGGCTACGCGGCGAGGAGGGTGGTCGGGGTCGTGCCGGCGAGGGCACGCACCTCGCGCGTGAAGTGCGCCTGGTCTGCGTACCCGGCGTCAGCAGCCGCCGTAGCCAGCGCGGTCCCGCGCCAGGCCAGGTCGAGCGCCCGCCCCATCCGGAGGATGCGCGCGAGAGTCTTGGGCCCGTACCCGAACGCGGGCAGGCACCGCCGCTGGAGCTGCCGCGCACTCAGGTTGAGCGCACTGGCCATGGCACCGACGGACGTACCAGCACGCAGCCCGGCGACGATCCGCCGGACGATCGGGTCCGGACCCCCGGCCGCCGTCAGCCTGCTGGCGGCGAGCCGTTCCAGCGCGGCGCCGGGGTCCGCCGCGACCCGCTCGGCGGCCTCGCGCGCCACCTTGTCCGGCCACAACGCGGACAGCGGCACGCGCGCGTCGCGCAACTCGCTGGCTGGCACTCCGAGCACCGTCGGTGCGATCCCGGGCGGCAGCCGCAGGCCCAGCAGGGTGTCACCGGCGTGGATCTCGCTGAGGTACGCGATGGTGTCCGGACCGGCGACGACGATCTGGCCGCCCCACCAGAGCAGGTCCATGCACCCATCGGGCAGGACCCGCGAGGTCCGGTCGTCCGGCTCGGCCGTGCGCCGCCACAACACCGCGCCATCGAGCCCCGCCGCCCGCTCCTCGTACACCGTTCCGACCCTACGCCCGAGGCCCGACACGGCAACTTCGCCGGAACCGCGCCCTCACGCCACGCTGGAGGCGGCAACGTCCCCGAACTCGCGCCCTCCCATCGCGTCCGCCAGGCCCACGGGCGGCGTCGTGCCCATGCGCAACGGCGCGTCCCGCCGATCAAGGAGGATCGCCCGGATCAAGGGCAAATGCAGGCGGAAAGAGATCCAACCACGTGCATTCGCCCTTGATCGACGCAGGCCGCGCGGTGTGGCCGCCCACGGCCGCGCAAACGCACGGAGCGCGTTCGCGACTGATCCACGCAGGCCGCGCGGTGTGGCCGCCCACGGCCACGCAAACGCACCGAGCGCGTTCGCGACTGATCGACGAGCGCGGCGTGGGTGTGTCGCTAGCGGCGGCGGGCCAGCTTGCCGTCTACCCGTAGAGCGAGCGTCGGGCACGCCGCCACCGCGCGCCGGGCGTGCGCCACCAAGTCGGCCGGCAACGGGGAGCCGTCGACGATCGGGTAGCCCCACTCGTCCATCGTGATCCGCTCGGGCAGCAGTTCCCGGCACACGCCATGCGCGACGCACGCGATCGGGTTCACCTGTAGCCGGGGCGGCTCGTCACTCATCGCCAGCCCCGATCGCGCGCCTTCGGCAGGGGCAGCATCGGGTCGCGGCTCACCCCGGAGCAGGTCCATCCGTTCAGGTGCGTCTCCAGATCCTCGGCGAACGCGGTCAGTGCGCTCGTCGCGAACCGAGTCGCACCGTCCGGGTGCCGGCAAGCGCCCCGACCGGACACCATCTCGATGCGTCGCATCAATCGCTGCCGGGTCGCCGGACCGCACCGACCGAATGCCACGGAGCGCAGGTCGTCGGCGATCGCTGGCAGCCCGAACATGCACGGACCGCACTGCTCGGCCGACTCCTCGGCCAGGTACCGGGTGATGCGCGCCGTCTCGGCAAGCCCGCACGCGTCGGCGGGCAGCGCGAAGATCGCGCCCGCGCCCAAGGTCACGCCGCCAGGCCCGGTGCGGTCGTGCGACAGCGGCATGCTCCAGCCCTCGGGCATGGGCACCCAGGTGCCGAAGTACCCGCCGACCAGTACCGCACCCAAGGGCTCGGTGGCGCCACCGGCCGCGTCGAGCACCTCGCCGATCCGCATGCCGGGCACGATCTCGTACACGTTCGGCTGCGCGACCGCCCCACCGATGGTGACCAATGTGGACCCCGGGTCGGTCTGGGTACCCAGTTCCCGGAACCAGTCCGGACCGTACCGTGCGATGAGCGCGATGTGCCCGAGCGTCTCCACGTTGTCGACGAGCGTCGGACGGCCGTCGACGCCGCGTTCGTACGGGCGCGGCGGCACCGCGATCGGTCGCCCGTCACCGGAGTTGACAAAGTGGACGAGCGCCGACTCCTCACTGGACACATACCGCCGGGGGATGCGCGCGATCTGCCACTTCACCGGGTCGCCCTTGCGCTGGGCGAGTTCCCGTTCGAGCCGCTCGGGGAGGCTGCCGCCGCGCTCCACACAGATGATCACCTTCTCGGCGCCGACCGCGTGTGCGGCGAGCACGGCACCGTCCAGTACCAGGTGCGGAGCGTGTGTGAGGAGCGTCTTGTCCTTGCGACTGGCCGGTTCGGATTCGCAGCCGTTGGCCAGTACCACAGGGGTTTTCTTGCCCGCTGCCACGGACGCGAGCTTGCGCCCGGTCGGGAAGCCCGCGCCACCGCGGCCCCGCAGGCCGGCCTGTGTGACCTCCTGGATGAGCCGCGCGCGGCCCTCTTCACCGGCGAACGTCCGAAGTGGAAGTCCGCCGTACGCCTCGCGATGCTCGGCGAGCTTCCGCCCGGTACCCAGCAAACGCGGCAGCGCGGGCGCCGTCTCCCACGGCGCCCGCTCCAGCAGCACACTCGTCATGCGGCCCCCCTTGTCATGAGGCTTGCGGTGTCTTGAGGCTCTTCAGGCGCGGCGTGACCCGCCACACGGCGCCCGCCAGCACCGCCAGCGCGCACAGCACCGAGACGATCAGCGGCCACCCGGCGGCGGCGTCGGTGCCGATGCCGATGGTGTGCGCCAGCGCCACGGGCCAGCAGATGTACGCGAACCAGTGCACGGCCCGCCACAGCCTCGGGTTGATCCGGGGCCGCAGCAGGCTGGTGATGAGCAGCGCCAGCATCAGGTCGAATGCGATTGCACCGAGCCCCAGCCAGAACGGCTCGAACGCCGACATGAACGGCACCACCGCGTCGGTGAACGTGATCGGCACGTACTCGTCGACCGCGATGCTCACCACGTGCACCAGGACCAGCGCGAGGGTGAGCAGCGAAATGTTTCGGTGCAATCCCGCCAGCGCGAACCGTGGCCACGTCGCCGTGCCCACCTTCATCGGGCCCATGATCCCGAGCAGCACCGTGCCCGTGAGCAGCAGCAACGAGACCATGCCGGTGGCTCGTGCCACGTACCAAAGGTTTATCTCATCCATGGGTCCCCCACCCGGCGACCGCGACCACGCGGTCGTCGTGCCCTACGAGACGGGCGGGCAGTGCGCGGCCCCGCAGCCACGCCTCCGCACCGTCGCCTAGCACCACCGCGGCCGTCGCGGCCGCGTTGGCGTCCACACAGGACTGGGCCGCGACGGTGACGGTACGCCAGACCGCCGCCGGCACGTCACCGGTGCGCGGGTCCACAATGTGGTGTACCGGCCGGCCGCCCCGCCGCCACGCCCGCTGCGTGACGCTCGATGTGGCGATACCGCCGGAGCGCACCGACACCGTCTGGTCACCCGGTCCGGCGTTCCGGTGGTCGTCGCCGACGCTGACCAGCCACCGGCCGTCCGGGGCCGGTCCGGCCGTCGCCAGGTCGCCGCCCAGCGACACGAGCACCCCGCAGCCGAGCGCTCCAGAGATCACGGCGGCGGCCCGGTCGGCCGCGTACGCCTTCCCGGTCGAGCCAAGGTCGAGCAGTACCCCGTGGGGCACGATGACATTGTCTCGGTCCATTCGCACCCGCCACCATCCGGGCGCCGGCTTCGGTGCAATCGGGTCACTGGATGGGGTGATCTCGGAGAAATCCCGGTCGTATCCGAGGTCGACAAGAGCCTGGCCGACCGTCGGGTCGACCAGGCCATCGGTGGCGGCGGCCGCACGCAGGGCGGCCCGGAGCGCGCCGGCGAGCAGCGGGCTCACCGGCGCGGCTCGGCCGTGCGGCAGGCGCATGATCTCGGAGTCCGGCCGGAACCGGCTGTACGCCGCGTCGACGGCCGCGAGCTCGTCGCGCAGCATTCGCTCGCCCTCGGGCAGGGCCGCCTCGTCGGTCACGAGGAGCACAGCGGTGGTGCCGAGCGCGGGAAACGTCACCCGTGCCGGCGCCACCCGCGTGCCAGTCATGACCCGCCCGACCGGGCGTCAGGCTGCTGCTCCTGCTCCTGCTCGGGCTCCTCCGCCGGCGGCTCCTCCGGCGCCTTCAGCTCGGGCTCTTCCGACTCCTCCGCGGCTGGCTGCTCCTGCTTCTTCCCGGGCGCCTTCGTGGCCGGAGCCTTCGTCGCGGGCGCCTTGGTGGCGGGAATCTTCTCGGAGTTACCGGCTGGTTCGGTCGCCGGCGCCTCCGTGGGCTGCGCGAACACCCAGCCAAACGCCACGGCGAGCGCGGCGGCGCCGAAGGTGGCACCCTGGGTGACCATTCGCTGGCGGCGCAGTCCTTGGTCGCGACGGTCGACGTGGCGCGGACGGGGGCGGTCCATAGGCTCCCTCACATCAGTGACGAGTACCCACAGGTACGTGCGGTTCCCGCGCATGGTTCAACATCTCGCGTGCGGTACGGTGCGTTCGGTGAGCGTGCCGGTGATCATCCGCCGGGCCCGGTGGGTGGTTGGTGCCGCCGTGGCCGTGGGCCTGTTCTTCGCGTACCTGCTTATGTCCCGCGCGGTCGGGGTCAACTCCGACGGCGCGAGCAACGCCATCCAGGCGTGGGACATGCTCCACGGCAATGTGCTGCTGCGCGGCTGGACCGTCACCGACGTCTCCTTTTACACCAACGAGCTGCTGCTGTTCGCGCTGGTCGAGACGGTGTACGGCTATCACGACGACACTACGCACGCGGTCGCCGCGCTGGTCTTCACGCTGCTGGTCCTGGTCGTGGCGGCCGCCGCGAAGGGCCGCGCCACTGGCCGGGAGGCCACCGTCAAGGTGGCAGTGGCGGTCGCGATCGTGGCGGTGCCGGCGCTCGGGTTCGCCGCCGTCACCCAGCTCACGTCGCCGGACCACACCGGCACCGCGATCCCCCTCCTGCTCACGTGGCTGATGGTGGAGCGCGCCGCGGATCGCAGGTGGCTGCCGTACGCGGTAGCCGCCCTGCTCGCCTGGGCTCAGATAGCGGACCCCTTGATCATGTACATCGGTGTGCTCCCATTGCTTGCGGTGAGCGCCTGGCGGCTGCTCCGAAACCGCACCGACCGTCGCACCGACCTTGCTCTTCTCATTGCAGGGCCCGCATCCATCGTATTGGCCCAGATTGCCCTCTTCGCGATCCGCCTTGGCGGCGGTTTCGGCGCCCACGCCGCCGAGGCGAAGCTGAGCCCGCTCTCCGACCTTGGCCAGCACCTGTGGCTGGCCGCCCGTGTCATGTCGGTGAACTTCGGCGCCTACTTCCCCGACCGCGAAGGCCCCGCTGGCATGGCGATGGCCGCGATCCACCTGATCGGCCTGCTCGCGACCCTCGCCGCCGTGGCCGTCGCCGCGGTCCGCACCCTCCGCGGCCCCCACGACCGCATGGTCGAGCTACTCACCGTGGGCATCCTCGTCAACCTGGGCGCGTTCGTCGTCTCCGCGCTCCCCCCCGCCCTCCTCTCCGCCCGCCGGGTGGTCCCCACCCCCCGGCGTGGCGGGGTGCTCGCCGCCGGGACCTTCGCCCCGCCGCGGGCGCCGCCCGGCCGCAAGGTCACAGCGGCGCTCGCAGTGCTACTGCTACTGCTGGCCGGCGAGCTGGTCGCCCACGCCACCTTCAAAGGTGTACCCGGACACGCCGTCGACGTCGCCCGATGGCTCGACGATCGCGGCCTGTCGTACGGGATCGGCGAATACTGGAACGCCAACAACGTGACAGTGCTGACGGGCGGCCGCGTGCAGGTCGCGCCCGTGGTCGCCGGCCCACCGATCGCCTCGTACCGCTGGGAGTCCAAGGAAGACTGGTACGACCCGGCGAAGCACGACGCGAGATTCTTCGTGGTCGACACCCGAAACCCGTCCTCCCGCACGGAGGCGACGGCCCGCTCCCAGTTCGGCGATCCGGTGGAACGCCACGAGTTCAACGGCGCGGTCGTCCTGGTCTACGCCCACAACCTGTTGCAGGGCCTCCCGGCGTACTGCGTCCCCGAAACCGCCCCGACTCCCTCCGCCTGCCCCGACCACGGCCTAGTCCTCTTCTAACCCCCTGCCCTCCCCGCTACCCGCCTCTCTCCCGCCCGCGCTCTCCCCGCCACCCGCGCTCTCCCCGCCGCGCGCCCTCCCGCCCTCCGCGCGACCCGCGCTCTTCCCGCGGCCCGCGCTCTCCCCGCCCGCGCGGTCCGCGCTCTCCGCGCGGCCCGCACCCTCCCCGCCCGCGCGGCCCGCACCCTCCCCGCCCGCGGCCCGCCCTCTCCCCGCCGATCAAGGGCGAATGCACGTGCTTGGATCTCATTTCCGCGTGTATTCGCCCTTGATCGATGAACATCTCCTTGATCGGCGGATCTCCGGGTCGCCGGAGAGACGCCGCGCCTGGTGGCGCAGGCGCCGACCTTTGATCGGCGCCCCGCCGGGCACTGGTCCGACGCCGCCGGACGTGCGCCGCCCGCCTGCCGGCTTCATGCGCTCGCAAGATCACGGAATGCCGCAGCAGCGGGAGGGTGCGGCCTCGACCCGGCCGGCCCACACGATCCGGAACTGCCGGGTCTACCTCGATAGGGACGGCCCGGACGCCCCGGCCAGGGCCGAGGGGGATGCCGGGGCGGCGCCGGCCCGCCCGCCGGCGATCAAGGGCTTTCGCATCGATCAAGGGCAAATACACGCGGAAAAGAGATCCAACCACGTGCATTCGCCCTTGATCGGCGGA
>NZ_JAIBNX010000165.1:8686-19224 GCF_026130045.1 Micromonospora sp. CPCC 205371 | reverse complement strand
CACGCACCACCATGGCACCGCCGCGTTGCTCCACCGCACCATCGACGACCGCTGTCAGCGCGATGGTCTGTGCCTCGCGTCCGACCAGCATGCGCCCATGGTAGCCAAAATGATCTAGGCAGAAGGTTTCCTATTTTTACCTGCGGATTCGCGTAGTTGCCCTTCCGCATTAGGCGCCCAGCCACGGCGAGTCGTTTATATGCAGATTTTCCACATCCGTCTTGCGCGGCCGAGAACGCGCGCGACCGCATCGCCGCCTTCACCGTTCTCGTCGCTCGGCGCGGCCCGACCTCGACGGATCCCTTGACTCTTCTAGCCGAAGCTCGCGAAGCGATCACCCAACGTGGCCAAACTCCACACCGAGTGAAAGGGCAGAGAAGGGCATTCGGACGTTTGGAATATCCGCCCCTGCCAGCGGAGCTCACCCGCGCGATCCGCGACCAGTTGCCCGTCGGTGCGGTGGTGGACGGTGAGCTGATCATCTGGGACAACGCCAGAGGCCGGGCCAGCTTCGCCGCCCTTCAGCGACGGATCGCCGCCGTGCCGCCAGTAGTGCGTATGGTCCGCGATCACCCCGCCCACTACGTGATCTTCGACCTGCTCGCCGACCCCACCGGCGTACTGCTGACCCTGCCCTTCACGCAGCGCCGGGCACGGCTGGAACGGCTCCTGCACGGCGCACCGCGGCGGCCGCGGACAGCCGTATCAAGGCGGTCGCTTCGGCCTCGATGTATGACATGTCGCGCAGCATGTCCCGCGGCCACCAGGACTACTACACGCCTGAGCAGCGCCAGAAGGTCGTGGACCACCTCAGCCGGCAGCGCTGGATCGACGCCGAGAACGGCACCTACGCGCGGCTCTCCCACGAGGTGCCCATCGACGAGAACGGCAACGTCGCCCCTACGAACCGTGTCCTGCCCGAGACCCTCCCGGCGGACGCGGACCCGATCACGGCGAGCTTCTTCGACTACTACCGCACCGAGCGCGGCTACCACCCGCGCTCGATCAACTCGACCACCGCGTTCACGGGGACCACGCCGATGTCGTTCTTCGCCTTCCAGCTGATGACGAACCTAGACATGCTGGCGCCCCGCAAGGCCCTGCTGGTCGCCGGCGCAGACGCGCACTCCCGCTACTACTCCGAAGACGTCCAGGGCAAGGCCCCCGACACCGTCGACCTGGTCATCGTCCCGGGCGCGGACCACGTCGACCTGTACGACCGCAAGAACCTCATCCCCTTCGACACCCTCGACGAGTTCTTCACCAAGAACCTCGCCTAACAGGGCGCCCTCGACAGGCCGGTACCGCCACCGGCCCGTCGAGGACCCACGGCTCCCGAGCATGGTCGGGACAGTCATCCCGCGAAGTTGCCCAACACCGCAGTGGTCTCCAACGAAACGAGCTTCTCGTCGGTCACCGTGGCGGCTCGGGCCGAGAGCCTGATCGCCGGAATCCAACCGGAGATCGGCTGGACCGAGACCCAGCCCGACGAGGCACGCCACGAGGTGACCGTCACGGTCCTACAGCCCCGGCACCCCGTGCGCGTTCTCGTTGACGCCCGTCCGCCAACCCACCTGGCAGGACGGGCAGCTGCACGAGCACCGCCGCCCGCTCCACCGTCATCTTCATTACCTGACCACGGCGAGGGCCTACCCAGACGCGGTCGAGCAAGCTCACACCGAACACGCGTAGCGTCTCGGCGACGGCCTTCCGGCGATCGCGCATCCGCGACCCGCCCGCGTCCTCGACCCGATCGACCCCGAGCTGGCCGCCCGGATCCAGGGCCGCCCCCTCGACCGGCTCAAGTTGCCCGGGGGCTGCCGCTGCTCCCGCGTCCACATATCGAAACTGCGGGAAAATCGTGAAGTGCCCGTCGGCAACCCGCGTCCTTGAGCGGACTCGCTGGTGCCGGCGTAGCCTTCGAACATTTGGATACTCAGGTGCCGGTATTGGATGGCCCCGGCGATCGCGCCGCCCGCGCGGCGGGCGATGTGCCAAGCCAGGGTGCGGCGGAACTGGCCAGTCGACAGCTTCCATGGCCGGCCTGCGACCTCGGGGACGGGGTCGTGCCGGCCGTACTGACGGCAGTAGGCGTTGACCCAGGCGACGAAGGCGTTGAGTAGTTCGTTGGTGCGGGCGTTGTTCATCGCGTCTCGCGGTGCGGCGGTCGTCGCGTGGGGCAGGGTTCGAAACAGGGTGTCGACACCGATGGGCTGTAGTTGTTCGAGGACCGCGATCGCGCGGGCGACCGCTGCGCCGATGACCCAGGTGGCGGGTGTGCCGGCGGGGTCGGCTTCGCCTTTGAAGGCGCGGCCGGTGATCGTCCACCGGTAGACGGCGCCGTCGCTGTCGCGATGGGGCCGAGTGCAGCCGCGCTGCAGGTGTTTGATCTCGCTGTCGCGCATCCCCGACAGGTAGGCGATGGTGATGTAGCAGGCTGCCTGCAGCTGTCGGGTGAGCGACGCCGCGCTATGGGGGTCGGCGGGGTCGCTGGCGATGCGGGTCAGCCATGCGTCGCCGTCGAGCTGTCCGGTGACCGGGGTCCCCATGTCGGTGAACGGTGCCACGCCAATAATCCGCGCGGTGGCCTGGATGGTGGCGGCGTGGTGCGGCAGGCGCAGGGTGTTTCGTCCACAGCCGACCTCGCGGGCCAGGTACTCGACGTTGACTCCTCCACGATGGCCAGGCAGGGGCCGTCCGTCGTCGACGTAGTGCCGCAGCACCTCGTGCAGGCGCGCCTGCACCTCGTGCGGATGGATCCGGCTGCGTGTCGGTTGGCTGCGCCGGGCGTGCCAGCGTGCGCTGGAGGCAGTGATGTCGTTGGCGAAGTTGTCGATGAACCGCAAAGACCAGACCAGTAGTGCTCCCATCACGTCTTCGGGGATCCTGGGGGTGGTGTTCTCGCTGCCCAGTCGGCGGCGGGTGCTGTGGCCCCAGCCGTCGACGTCGAGGGGATCGATGGCGAGGTGGTCGTCGGGCAGTACGGATCGGTAGCGCCAGAACAGCCGGACTGCGACCTCGGCGACTTCGCGGGTGGCCGCGCTGCGGATGACTGTGTGCAGGTGGCGGCCGTAGGCGGCCAGGTGGTAGGCGGTCAGGTCGACCAGCGGCCGGCCGTGGACGTTGGCGTCGAGCCAGCAGACGAATCGTTTGAGCTCGACCATGTGGCGGCGGATGGAGGACACCTTCGGGCGTGTCTCGCCGATGGGCAGCTCGCCGCTCAACATCGCCAAGCACAGCTGTTTGACCGTCTGCCGGTGGGCTGCCGGCAGGGGCGCGAAGTTCAGCACCAGCGCCTTCATCTGCCGCTGCATCTGTGCCGGCGCCAGATCCCAAGCCTCGTCGCTGAACCGGGCGGTATCCGCCAGGCCCGAAACCCTGCTGCTGGGCCGCTACGACCTGGCCGGCCGGAAAAGCTACGTCGGCCGTACTCACGCCCTGACACCGATGCAGCGACGCGAGATCGCCCTCGTGCTCACCCGAGCACCACAACGCCGCACCGGCGGCGTCGACCACCCCTGGCCGCAGCCGCTGCCACCGTCCTGGTCCGGGCAACTCGAACGGCCCGAGCCACTGCCGTATGTTCAGGTTGAGCCCGAGACGGTGGTCGAGATCAAGGTCGACACCGCGTACGAGCACACCCGCTGGCGGCACCGGGTACAGGTGATCCGATACAGGGCGGACCTGTCGGTCTACGACGTGCCCCACTTGACGCGGGACGAGCTCTGACACCTCGGTTGTCCGTCATCAGCCGTCGCCGCTGAGTGGCTTCACAGGCTGTACGCCGCTCGTCCGCGCGGCTGTTGACTGGCGGAGTGTACCTATCCGCTATCGCTGGTCCATCTCACGGCCTGAAGCTGCTCAGGGTGCTCCGATGCGGCCGTCGGTCTTCTCCGAAGAGGCCAATCCTCGAAGTATCTCCATGTCCGTGATGTCCTTCTGCCGCCACGGCCGGCCGTTGCGCAGGCGGGGAAACTGGTCCTTCATGGCGAGCATGCCGGAGACGCTCATGGCCAGGACCGGCGTCCCGTCGAGCGTCCCCAGCTCATCGCCGAACGATCCCGGCGGGTACAGCCAGTCGGAGAACCGCCCGAGGGGCTGGCTGAACGATCCGTCTGGCCAACGATCAAAGTACGCGGTGCTGAACGAAACGTCGTCCCGCATGAACTCGCAGGACTCCTCTGGCGGTTGAGTCGCCAGAGCCGTAGCGCCAGCTCCTACGAGAAGCGCCTTCGAACGCTCGGCATGAATGCGCTCGACCCAGAACTCCACATCGCCGTGCTCACGCGTGATCCGACCGACCCTCGCATCGAGTCCCCAGCCTCCGAACAGCCACGCTGAGATATCGTCCGCCTGCAGGACCGCGACGACCTCCCGAATTACACGCAACTGCCCTTCGGTCTTCTCGTCCATGGTTGCGATCCTGCCATGCAGGTGGACTGGCCACCGCCGCCCGCTGACGCCAGACTCCGGACTTATCCCGACCACGCCGGCGCCCACGGCATCAACGCACTCGAAGCGATCCGCAACGCCGTCGAGGCAGGCCCACCGCCCCGCCAGGTACCCGCACCGGCCCAGCCGGCCTGAAACCAGATCGTGGGCCCTTCGGGAACGGACACATTCAGAGACTTGCAATACCCGACCGCACCGTTAAAGCGGGTACGGGTCTGGGGCCTCTCCGACTCGCTGCTGGACACCGGCGGTTCCAGGGGCCAGAACGTGGTGGACCGCCTCGGCGTGATCGTCGCCGAGCGACAGACCGGCGAGGGTCCGCAACACACCCGCACCCGCTTCCCCGACTGGTGGATACCGCTCTTCCTGTTCGCGCTCTTCTCCGGCGCGATTGTCTACCGCCTGTTGACGCAGTGACGTCGCGCTTCAACCGCGTGACCCCATCGCGCTGGCATCTGCTTCTCGACTAGATCTGCGCACTCCTCACCACCGGCACCATCAACCCAGAACGCCTAGCAACCGCCGCCATCACCGGCGGCGTACTCGGCTGGGCCGGCGGCAAACTCTTCAGCTCGTTCGGCGGGACGAGCCGAAGGTGCTGACATCTCCTGGACGTTCACGCGCAATTGGTGTTGGGTATGTGGCAATAGCGACTACCCCAACTACTCAAAGATTGTTTATGTTACGTAATCGGGGCAAGATAGCAGCAACATTGATGAGGCGGCGGCCAGCGATCTTCTTGGCCGCAGCCGCCGCAGTGATCGTGCTAGGTGTCGTCGTCACCATCAACGCTCGGACGGCGGAAATCTCTGGCGGGCCGCTAACGTTAGGTGACATCCCCACCGAGACGCATATCCCGACGCCTGTGAACACTACAGTTACGTATGGCGTCCTGGTTCTACGCAATCGGGGGTCCGAGGCCGCCACGATCGACAGCGTCGAGCTGGTGCCCGACGGCGACCAAGGGGGAGTAGAAATCGTTGATATCCGGGTGTACGCGCTTTCCAGGGGCGCGATATCATCGGCACCGCTCTAAACTACGACCCTCCGGCCCAGTCGGTCCCTGCTCGGGACAGCACTATCCCGCCGAGCATCGGCGAGAATGCGGGTGGTCAGGAACTCATTTTCGGCGTGCGCGGACAAGATCCGGGCATCGTTAAATTCAAGAACGTGGAGATTCACTACCGCATTGGCTCTACCCGGTACCTGCTCTCGTCTCGGCATACCGTCTGGTTCTGCGTAGGAAAGGAGACATGCTAATGACGACAGGCCAGGGGTCTGTCACTCAGCCCTGATCCACCGATGAATTCGGGTTGTTGTGCTGCCGCGGCGTGGTGATCTTGCTGTTGTTTGGGGGCGTGCTGGATTGATCGGCCGGTTGCCGATGCGCTCGGTGGTTGGTCGGGCTTGGTGGTAGTGGTGGCCGGCGCTGGCCGCACGGAGCTGTCTGATGTGGACGGTCAGGTCGGTGGGGCGTGCGCGGTGGTGAACAGTTGTAGCCATTCGTGTTGCCAGGGCCAGTGTTCAGGCAGATGGATAACGTGACGAGCGTGATTGCGATGACGCTGGCTGAGATCGCCGCCGCGGTCGGCGGCCAAGTGCGTGATGGCGACTCGGCCGCGGTGGTCACGGCGCCGGTCCGCTTTGACTCCCGGCAGATCGAGCCGGGCGGCTTGTTCGTGACCCTATACCAGCCCGAGTCGTCGGGCGGGCATGGCGGGGGCAGCGGCATCTGCGGCGCGGCGGTCGTGAAAGTCATCGCCGTCTCCCCGTCCGGCAATCTGTACGTCAACTGGTACATCGACATCTGGTACTGCTGAGATCTCCCACTTCAACGTCCGCTGCACGCCGATCCGGCGCTCACACCGTTACCGGCTCGCGCCCCACGCTGCGGCCGGTGCGGCGGCGTCCCCGAGCCCGTCCCGCTACCGGTGGGTGGTCGGCGGCCGCACGTCGGCGCCGTCAGGTTGTGCCCCGGGCCAACATCGGGCCGCTTTGCCACCTTGTTGTGCGGGTACGCGCACAACCTGTTGGGCATTTCGACGACTGCAGCGCTCTGCTTCGCGTCGTTTATCCAATGCCCGCCGCCGTGACGCACAAGCAGTTCACCGAGGTACGCACCAATGCTCATGATCATGCTTTGGCGGTACGCGGCCAGAGGATCGTTGGCGAGGAAGGCGTCGCAGATGTCGTCCAGCCGTGACGCTTCCGTCGATTCCCACCCGATCTGGACTTGGCCGCCTCGCTCGCCCGGCCCCGGCTGCTGGCCAAGCATGGCTTCAGCGCGGCGCGGCGGCGTACTCGACGGCGGCGGTCTATGTCGCGCGTGGCTGGGTGAGATGATCGATCAGGCGGGTTTGGGTGTACTCAGACACACCTGGCCCTGTCGCTCTGCGGTTTTCACCCTTGCGAGTCCTCCGCTGCATGGTCCTCATCGGGCGGGTCTTCCGCGAACTCCTGGATGATCTTCGTCAGCGCACTGCGCAGGTGCCGCAACTCGTCAGGACTTAGACGGGCGGTGGCACGTCGATGCAGCTCGGCACGCGCGGCCTGCATCGGTTCCCGGATCGAGCGGGCGTGCTCGGTGAGGTAGAGCCGGACCAGGCGCGCGTCGTCGGGGTCGCGCCGGCGGGTCAGCAAACCGGCCGCCTCCATCCGCGTTGCCGCCTGCACCATCGCCGGGGTGCTCACGTGCAGGCGTTGCGCCACCTCGCCGGGCGTCAGCCCGTCGCTTTCCCAGAGCACCTCCAACACCAGGTTCTGCCCGAGGCGCACACCGTGCTGGCTTACCGCCCGGTCCGCCGCCCCGCGCAGCAGCTTCGACGCACGCGTGAACAGGGCGATCACCTCTGACATGCGGCTGAGTGTATGCCAATGATCGCTAACGCGTTATCGTTAACTAGTTAATGACATCCCCTCTGGGAAGGCTCACCATGATCCTCGTCACCGGCGGCCTCGGCTTCATCGGCTCACACACCGCCAAGGCACTGCACGACCTCGGCCAGTCCTGCGTCCTGACCCGGCATCGACACGGCGACCTGCCGTCCTACCCAGAACCGGTCGCCGTCGAGCAGGTCGACCTCACCGACACCGCAGCCGTCCTCGCACTGGGCCAGTGGCACCAGATCACCGGCATCGTCCACCTCGCCGCGCCCACCCACGACCAGCTGTCTGTCGCCGACGAGCTGGAGGCCGGCGTGCGAATACTCTGCAACGTGCTGCGCGCGGCGCAGGCATGGAGCGTACGGCGGGTGACCGTCGCGAGCACGATCGGCATGTACGCCGGCGCCCACGGCAACCCACTGCGCGAGGACATGCCACTGCCAGTCGCCACGCCACACCCGATCCCCGCAGCCAAGAAGGCGGCCGAGTCGTTCGGGGCGCTGATCGCCGCCGCCGGCGGCTTCGAGGTGGCGTACGCCCGGATCGGCGCCATCTGGGGCCCGCTAGGCCGCCCGGAGTCACCGTTCTTCGCCGCGCCCCGGCTGATCCACGCTGCGGTCGCTGGCGAACCGCCCGACTTCACGCCACCGCGCGCGGTGCTCCACGCCAACGACGGCATCGACATGCTGTACGCCAAGGACTGCGGCCGCGCTCTGGCAGTGCTGCAGACCGCCGAGCGCCTCAACCATCAGGTGTACAACGTCGGCTCCGGCACGGCGACCACCAACCGGGAGGTCGCTGCGGCGGTCATGCAAGCCGTACCCGAGGCGGACGTGACGATGCCCGAGGGACGCACCAGCGAGGCGCTTTACCTCGACACGACCAGGCTCCGCAACGACACAGGCTTCGAGCCGGCATGGGACCTGACCGCCGCAGTACGCGACTACCTCACGTGGCTCCGCGCCGGCAACGCCCGCTGACGAGCACTAGCGCCGTCCGTCGGGTCAGCGACCCAACCTACGGTGCTCCAACTGTCGAGATGGAGCCCGGGCCGGCCAGCGTTCGGCCCCCTGCTAGCCATCCCGGCAGCCGATCGCCACCGCGCCCACCCCGTGGTGGGGCCAAAACAAACCGGACAAATCGTGTGGCGCCAACTCAACGTGGAGCTCACGGCACCGCAAAATCAACCGTTGGCACGTCCGCGACGTCCTCACCGAGATCCTGCAAGCCATCCGCGAACCGGAATCCGCGCTCGCGGCACTCGAAGGACTCCGAGACGCCAACGTCTCTGCCGTCCACTGGCCCCTCGGCATGTGTGTGGCCCCAGACTGTGGCGAGCAGTTGTAGCCGGGGTGAAGGCCCGGCGCGGGTGTTCGGCGAAGAATAGGAGCACGTCGAACTCGAACCGTCTCGGGCTGGATAGGGTCCTCCATCCTCGTGGATAACTGCACCGCGACCGTGACGTTGCGACCGGTGAGGGGAACGGATGGTGGGGTCGGGGGATGGCGGTGATCGACATGGGTCCTCAACGTGTGGTTGCTGGAGTGGCGGCTCCGCGCCGGAAGCCGTTGTGGGTGGTCAGCGCGTGCGGGCGGGTCAGCGTGGACAGCGCGCGCTGACGTACCGGACCAGGTCGATCACCAAGCAGGCGGTGAGGAATTCGGCCTCCTGCGTCATCCATCGATCGTCACCGTGTCGCAATCGCTTGTCAATGTGACCGCGTGGCCTGCGACCTCGGCCACATCTGTCCCTCAACAATCCTACTTGACACATAGGAGATGTGGGTTAATGCTGGAGCCATGACCAACCACGCCACCCCGCTCGACGGCACCGCGATCGCGGTGTCGCGGGGGTGCTGCCGTGGCTGGACCGCCGCGTGCGGCTGCTGCCGCTGACCGCGTTCTTCTTACTCGTCCCATTCGCACACCCAGATCGCCACCTCCGACACCAAGTACGCCTACCTGCGCTGGCGACCGGTCACCGCCATCCACGTCGACGGCGATCCACAGTGGACACCGCTGCACGCGACCCCCGCACACCCGGACTACCCCAGCGGGCACAACACCTACTCCGGCGCCGCCGAGCAGGTGTTCACCACCCTGGTCGGACCGCGCGCCCGGCAGCCGTACACCATCGCCAGCCCCAGCCAGCCCGGCGCCACCCGCACCTACACTGACTGGCGGCGCCCCACCGAGGAGAACATCAACGCCCGCGTCTGGTCCGGCATCCACACCCGCACCGCCGACGAGGTCGGCGTCCGGCTCGGCCGCGACGTCGCCGCACACGCCATCCGCAACGCCGCAAGGCTGTTCGCCCGATGACCGCCGAATTCCTGTGGTACATCCCGAACCAGGTCCAGCCCGCTCACCGAGGCGACGACGCCGTCGAAGGCCACAACAGCCTGGCCACGCTGACCAGCCATGCCAGGGCGTTGGAAGAGCACGGGTGGGGCGGCGCGCTCATCGGCACCGGCTGGGGAAGGCCCGACACCTTCACCGTCGCCACCGCCCTGGCTGCCCAGACCACGACGTTCCGGCCGCTGATCGCGATCCGGCCCGGCTACTGGCGGCCGGCCAACTTCGCCTCCGCCGCCGCGACCCTGAACCACCTCACCGGGGGACGGGTGCTGGTCAACATCGTGTCGGGCAAGGACAACCTGGCCGCGTACGGCGACAGCGAAGGCGACCAGGCCCACCGCTACGCCCGCACCAAGGAGTTCATCCAGCTCGTCCGCAAGCTGTGGACCGCGCAGAACGTCCCCACCTACGGGGGCGCACACTTCAGCGCCGCTGACGCCACCGTGGCGCCCCGACCGGCCAAGCCGCCGCGGCTCTACTTCGGCGGCGCCTCGGGAGCCGCCGAAAAGGTGGCCGCCACCGAAGCCGACGTCCAACTCTTCTGGGGAGAGCCGCTCGACGGCGTGGCGGAACGGATCGAGCGGCTCAAGCAACTCAGCCAGACGCTGGGACGCGAACACGCCCCGCTGGAATTCGGGCTGCGGGTCACCACACTCGTGCGGGACACCACCGAACAAGCGTGGGCCGACGCCGAGGCCAAGGTCGCGACAATGGCCAACGCCAGCGGCACCGCGGGCGATATGAACTGGCGGGCCGCCGTCGGCCAGCGGCGGGTGGTCGGGGTCTGCCCGCCCCGGGGGGGGCGCGTCGCCGGCCCCCTCACCCCCCCCCCCCACGCTGGCGGCG
>NZ_JAIBNX010000165.1:0-8676 GCF_026130045.1 Micromonospora sp. CPCC 205371 | reverse complement strand
GCGGCTGCTCGACCTCGCCGCACGCGGCGAGGTCCTCGACGACAACCTCTACACGACCCCCGGCAAGTACGGCGGCGGGGGAGCCGGCACCACCTGGCTGGTCGGTTCGGCCGAAGACGTGGCGAGATCGCTGCGCAAGTACCAGGGCCTGGGCATCACCCATTTCGTGCTCTCCGACACCCCCTACCTGCCGGAGATCAAACGCCAAGGCGAACACCTTCTACCGCTGTTACGTGGAGGAACGCCACCAGAAAGCCTATCCAACCCATAGGGAATTGGGTGGATCGCGAATCGAGCACCGATGGGAGCAGACCCGCGCCGCGTCGAGGCGGCCCTGTCGACCGGCTACCGGCACATCGACACCGCAGCCGCCTACGGCAACGAACGGCAGGTCGGCGAGGCCATCGCCAAATCAGGCATCGACCGGGCCGACGTCTTTATCGAAACGAAGATCTGGATCAGCGACTACGGCTACGAGCAGACCCTGCACGGTTTCGACAAGAGCGCCGGCAAGCTCGGCGTGGACCAGATCGACCTGCTCATCCTGCACCAAGCCCTGCCGTCGGAGTTCGGCAAGACTCTGGAGGCGTACCGGGCGTTGGAGACGCTGCTCGCCGACGGCAAGGTTCGCGCCATCGGCGTGAGCAACTTCATGGTCGACCACCTCACCGCGCTGCTGGACACGGCGACCGTCGTGCCCGCGGTCAACCAGATTGAGGTCCACCCGTACTTCACCCAACGCGAGGTGCAGGCGTTCGGCGCCCAGCACGGCATCCTCACCCAGGCATGGGCCCCCATCGGCGGCATCACCTTCTACCGCGACAGTGGCCACACCAGCACCCTCCAGGACCCGGTAATCGGCGACATCGCGCGGGAGCACGGCAAGACGCCCGCGCAGGTGATGCTGCGCTGGCACCTGCAACAGGGCCGCTCGGCGATCCCCAAGTCGGTCCGGCCAGAGCGGATCGCCGAGAACTTCGACATCTTCGACTTCCAGCTCACCGACGAGCAACTCGCCACCATCGACGGCCTGGATACCGGCCGACGCGGCGGCCCTGAACCCGCCGACATCACCCTCGCGGGCATGCGGATCGCCGCGGTGACCGAGCCGTCCGAGCGAGTGCATGCCTACCACGTTCGGCGCCCGCACGAGCAAAACCGGGCCCTGCACTAGCACTTCGTCGATCAGCTGCGCGGACAGCTGCCGCAACAGCGCCTTGATTAAATCGGAGTCACACCAGCGCGAAGTATGCCCTACGACCACCGGCCACTAAGGACAGACCCCTACCACCCTTTCCGTGCCAGAGCCGTTGTTTTTCCATCTCGTACGGCGGCAGCCTTCTGGTCACAAGAACGGTCGTCTGAGTCCTGGTTGTTCAGTCCACTGTTCGTCGGTGATTTCCGTCGAGGTGCCGGTCCCGGATGTGTGGTGGGCAGTCCGCTTGGTCTGGCCGGTGCCAGTTGTCGGGCCAATCGCGGGATTGGTGAGGTCGAGTGATGCCACGACGCCGGGGATGATGAGTTGGCGGAAGGCGAGGTCCATGTCGCGTGGTGGGCGCGGTTCGTTGTCGTCGACCCAGCGGCTCAGTAGTGCCAGGTAGGCCCCGACGACGCTGTCGACCGCGATATCGATGGGCACGACGGCGTTGGTGCCGGTGCGGGGTTCGAGGTCGTGGCGGACCAGGTCGGTGAGGACCTGTCGAATTCGGGTGTGCACTACGGTGCCGCCGCGCCGGCCGAGCAGGGCTCGGAGCAAGTCGCGCTGTTCGTGGACGTGTTCGAACAGGGCGCGGCTGAACCCGAACAGCCGTCCGCCGCTGGCGTCGCTGTGCGCCCGCAGGAAGGTGGCGAGCTGGTCCAGGGTGGCGTAGAGGACGTGCTGTTTGTCGGTGTAGTGGGTGTAGAACGTCGATCGGCCGATGTCGGCGCGGTTGATGATGTCGGCGACGGTGACCGCGTCGTACCCCTTCTCCAGCATCAGCGCCACAAGGGCGCGGTGGATGGCGTCGCGGGTGCGGCGCACCCGCCGGTCTGGTCTTGCTCCCGGCATGCCCGGCCCTCGTTTTCGGTCAGTTCCGGAGCACCTGTCCAGTAGCGCACAGGCTGGGCGATCTGTGTGTTGACTGTGCGAGCTTACTGGACGAACCATCCATTCATGAACACACTGTCCAGTATCACGGGGCCGGTGGTCGACGTCCGAGCCGCGACGAAGGTCTACACCACGCCGGGCGGAGACTTCCCCGCGCTGCGGGAGGTGGACCTGCACGTGAGCGCCGGTGAGTTCGTCGCGGTGGTCGGCCGGTCGGGTAGCGGCAAGACCACACTGCTCAACCTGCTCGCCGGCATCGACCACCCGATGTCGGGTGAAGTGTGGATCGGTGGCACGGCCGTCCACACCCTCGGCGAGCGGCACCTCGCCGCGTGGCGGGGCCGAGTGGTCGGGCTGGTGTTCCAGTTCTTCCAACTGCTACCGACGTTAACGGTCGCGGAGAACGTGATGCTGCCGATGGACTTCTGCGACACCGTCCCGGCGAAGCGCCGCCGTACCGCCGCGGTGGAGTTGCTGGAGCGGGTCGGGATCGGTGAGCAGGCCGACAAGCTGCCGGCCGCCCTGTCCGGTGGGCAGCAGCAGCGTGCCGCGATCGCCCGAGCGTTGGCCAACGACCCGCCCGTAGTGCTGGCCGACGAGCCGACCGGCAACCTCGACTCGGCCACCGCCGCCGCGGTTCTGGAGCTGTTCGCGGAACTCGCTGACGCCGGCAAGGCGGTGGTCATGGTCACCCACGAACGTGACCTGACGGGCGTTGCCGGCCGGCGGGTCACGCTGGTCGACGGGCGCGTCGACGCCGACGTGGCGGTGCCGGCGTGAGGCCCCGCACCGTCAAACTGGCCCGGGATCTGTGGGTCGCCCGGGGGCGGGTCACTGTGATGGTGGTGGGGATCGCGGTGGCGTTGTCCGGCGTCGGTGCCCTGCTGATCGCACGATCGGTGATCTCCCGCGAGTCGGCTGCCGCGTACGCGGCCACCAACCCGGCCTCCGCCACCCTCGACGTGGAAGGCGGCGTGGACGCGGCGTTGCTGTCCGCGGTCCGGGCCAGGCCGCGGATTGTTGACGCCACAGCCCGTCAGACGATCTTCACGCGGGTGCTGGTGGAGGGGCAGTGGCGGCGGATGCTGCTGTTCGTTATCGCTCCCGACGACCCGTTGACCATCGCGGGGTTCCGGGTCGAGTCCGGCGCGTGGCCACCACCGGACGATGGGTTGCTCATCGAACGCGCCGCCGACACCATCCTGCACGCGAATACCGGTGACAGTCTCGCCGTCGCGGGCCCTACCGGCGCCACCACGTCGGTCCGGATCACCGGTACCGTCTACGACCCGGCTTTGGCGCCAGCGGCGCAGGAGCGCACTGGCTACGGCTACCTCACCCCGGCTGCCCTGGAGCGGCTCGGCTTCACCCCGGTCGCCGACCAGCTGAAGATCACCGTCGGCAGCGGCACCGTGGACCGGGACCAGTCCACGGTGGACGCTGTGGCCAGAGACCTTTCCGGCTGGTTGACGTCGAACGGGCAGCGGGTGCACCAGATCCAGGCGCCGCCGTTCCAGCACCCGCACCAGCGGCAGACCAACGCGGTCACCGCGCTGTTCCTCGCGTTCGCCGTGGCCGCGTTGATCCTCGCCGGCGCCCTGGTCGCTTCAACTCTTGGCGGGATGCTCGCCGCGCAAACCCGTCAGATCGGGGTGATGAAGACCGTCGGCGCCACCACCGGACAGCTGCTGCGGATGTACCTGTCCGCCGCGGTCGGGATCGCCGCTGTCGCCACCGTGCTGGCCGTCGGTCCGGGCCTTATGGCGGGATACGGTCTGGTCGACCTCGTTGGCGGTCTGCTCAACGTGGACATCGCCGATCGGTCGCTGCCGTGGTGGGTCCCGGCCGGGTTCATCGCCGCCGGGCTCGGGATCCCCGTCCTGGTCGCGCTCGTCCCGATCCTGCGCGCCGCCCGGATCACCGTCCGGGCCGCTCTGGACGACCACGGCGCCGGCAGCCGGGTCGGTCTGCGCCGCAGCGACCGGTGGTTGGCCCGCCTGCGCGGTAATCGCACGGTCTTGATGGCCGTGCGGAACCTGATGCGCCGCCGCAGCCGCCTCGCGCTGACGGTGGTGTTGCTTGCCGCTGGCGGGGCGCTTTTCACCGGCGGTCTCAACGCGGCCTCCGCCTGGCGGGCCTGGGTCGACAACGGCCTGGACCGGCGCGGCTACGATGCCGAACTCGAACTCGCCCAACCCGCACCGGCCGACACGCTGCTTGCCGCCGTCCGGGAAGTGCCCGGCGTCACCGCGGTCGAACCCGCCCTCAGCGTGGCCGCCACCCCGGCCGACGCGGGTGGGCGGATCGAGGTCCAACGCACCTACCCGGACGGCGGGCACGGCCGGTTCACACTGACTGGCCTGCCGCCCGGCACCGGGATGCTTGACCTGGAAATCCTTGACGGCCGCTGGCTGCGACCCGGCGACCACAACGGCGTCGTACTCAACCAGGCCGCGTCCACCCGGCTCGCAGGTCCGGCGATCGGCGCCGAGGTCGGCATCGCCGTCGACGGACAGGTTAGCCGGTGGCGCGTCATCGGCGTGGTCGCCGAGGTCGGCGGACCAGCCATCGCCTATACGACACCCGACGCGCTGGCACCCATCACCGGAGCCGACCGGGTCAGCGCCATCCGCATCCGCACCACCGGCGACCAGCAGACGGTCACCGACCGGGTCGAGACCGCGATCGCGGCCTCCGGCGCCACGGTCACCAGCACGATGCCCACCAGCGAACTGCGTAACGCGATCGACGGACACATCGTGATCTTCGTGTACGTGCTCGTGGTCCTCGCGGCGCTCATGGCCACCGTCGGTGTACTCGGACTCGGCTCGGCGATGAGTATTACGGTGATCGAACGCACCCGGGAGTACGGCATCATGCAGGCCATCGGTGCCACGCCGCGGGTTGTCCGCCGACTGGTCCTGACCGAAGGCGCCCTGACCGGCGCGATCGGCTGCTTCGTCGCCATCGCACTCGGCATCCCGCTGTCCGCCCTGATCGGGGACCTGCTCGGCCGGCTCTCGTTCGGCCTGCCCCTACCGCTGCAGGTCTCCGTCGGCGGCCTTGCCACCTGGCTGGTCCTGATCATCGTCGGCGCGGTCGGCGCCACGCTGACAGCCGCGCAACGGGCCGCCGGTCTGACCATCCGCGAAACCCTCAGCTATCAATGACACCGGAGCCTCCATGACCCGCCGCACCCGCATACTGTTGATCACCATCGCCGTCATCGCTGCCCTGGCCGCCTGCGTACTGGGTTTGCCGTGGCTGGCCGACACCATGAGGGAAATGCATGGCGGCTGACCATGTTCAGATGCGCTGCCCGCCGGGGGCACCACAAAGAAACTCTGCGCCTCCCTACCGGCTTTTTTGGACCATCAAAGCCACCTTCCGCTGCCACCGTCACGAGCGGCGAACGGCGAGCGGTCCCGGCCTCGCTAGCTGCCCCGCTCTCGCGCAGGGCTTGCCACGCGCTCGCACTTCTGACGGCCAGCTCACGCTCCGCTCTATCCAGCGCAACAGGGGCGGGTGGCATACCGATGAAGGGGGCACCGGCAGGCGATCACGCTGCGGGGGCAGCGCACACACGCCCGGCCACAGGTAACAAGCGGACCCGCCGCCCCGTCGTGTTACTTCGTGTCGGTCCAGCCGACGCCCGTAGGGCGAGCGGTCTGCCGGGTGCGCTCATCGAGGCGCATCGACTGCTTTCGTGGCAAGCCAGCAGCCCTATACTACTTGATGTAGTAGGTTCTGTCGGCGTTGACGTCGAGCGTCTGCTGAGGGCTCGTCGGTGGGTGAGCGGCGGTGGTTCGGAGCGGCGGTCGTCGCGAGCGTCACGGTGGCCATTACCGGTGAGTGGTGCGGGTGACCGACTCCGGTTCGGGTTGTGCCCTACGTGGCCGTCGTGTACGGCCTGCAGCTTGACGCCGCAGGCCGGTGCGGCTGGGTGGCGTGCGGCCGTGCGGCGCCGCCCTCGGTCGCGCCGGCTGCTCGTCTGTGGCGAACGGTTGCCCATTCAGCTGTTGCGCAGCAGGCGGTAGGCCAACGCGGGCGACACCCGCATGATCGTTCGCAGGAGCTTGACCTTGCCCACGTAGACCTCGGCCGTGCCGCACTGCAATCCGGCGATCACCGTCGACGCGGCGTCGACTGGGCTGATCTTGTCGCGACCGCGGCCCCGCGTCATGTCCGTGTCAACGAGCGTCATCACCGTGTCAATCACCTGGATGTGAGGTGCGGCGTCCTGGCACTGGTAGCGAAGGGCGCGGGTGAAAACACGTACTCCCGCCTTGGTGGCGCAGTACACGGGCGCAGAGCGTTTGGGGGCCAGCGCCAGGCCGGTCGTGATGTTCACGATCGCGGCGGACGGCTGCCGGCGCAGGTGCGGCAGCAACCCGGTCGACAGGGTGATCACTGCGTCGAGGTTGACGGCCACCTCGCGTCGGAGAGCGGGGCGGACGGTCTGCGGATCTTCGGCGAGGAAGTCGGTGATCGTCTGCACGCCCGCGTTGTTGATGACAACCGACAGGTTGGGGTGTCGGTCCGGTAGGTCGCGTACCAGCGCGTCGACCGCATGCGGGTCGGCCAGGTCGACCGTCCACGGCGAGACCCGGCCGGCGTGTTCGGCCGCGAGCGCGTCCAAGCCGGCGCGATCGCGGCCGGCGGCCACCACGTCGGCGCCGAGCTTCACTAGCTGGCGGGTGAGCTCCCGGCCGATACCGCGCGTTGCCCCGGTTACCAGGATCGTGCTTCCTGCCAGGTTCATGCTGACGCTGCCTTTGCTGGACGGTCGGCCCGGTGACCGAGATGATCATTCGGTGGCTGCCCGGCTGGGCGGGCGAACGCCGACCGGTACGCCGCGGGTGTCATGGCGGTGCGGCGCTTGAACTCACGGGTGAAGTGCGGCTGGTCGGCGTAGCCGCAGGCGAAGCCGACGATGCCGAGCGGATGTTCGCTGTTCATCAGTAGGTCCGCGGCTGTGTCGGCTCGCGCCGCGGCGAGCAGGGCGGTGAAGCCGCCACTGGGTCCCAGCCGGCGCTGCAGGCTGCGCGGGGAAACGGCAAGCTCGGCGGCCAGGCGGTCCACCGTCCAGCGGCGTGCCAGGTTGGAGGCGAGCACCCGGCGCGCGGACGAGGCCGCGTCGCCGCCGCCCATGCCGACCACCCGCACCGGTGCTGCCAGCGACGACCACCCGAAGTGCCAGACGGCAGTGCCCTGCCCAGGCGGCGGGGCCGTGAAGCCACCGTCGCGGTACAGAACTACCCCATCGTGACGATCGAACGTGACGGTGACGTCGCGGGCGCCGATCGCGGCCACCAACGAGGTCAACACGCCAACGATCAGCGCGTCCTCCGCGGGCGCCGGTGGCGCGCCGGGTGGTCCGACATGCTCGGCGACGAGGTGCTCGGGGCCCGCTTCGCGGACCGCGACGCGGTGGCGCGAGTGGGTAAAGCGCTCCAACCGGCTCCACCGCTCGAACAGGTCTTCGGGGGTCCTGGACGCGGCCAGCGCCGAGACCGCCGGATCGGGTGGCAACGCCGGCAATGACAGGCCGACGCGTAGCAGTGGGAGCAGTCCATGCGCGTCCGCGATGCCCGCCAGCAACCGACGCTTCATGTCCAGGGGCACCAGCGCGCCGCCCGGCAACGGCGCATCCACCGTGATGCCGTCCACGGCGACCGCGCGCTGTACCGCCGCCACCAGCACCGCGCTCGCGAACTCATCCACCGGCCGCTCCGTCCACCATGTCCGGGACAGGCTATGCCGGCCGTGGGCGAGCGGTCTTGAACAGTCACGCCACATCGCGCAGAGGGCTTTGTGGGTGTCGCGGGTGCTGTCGCGGTTGGGATTCTGCTGGTCGGCGGGGGAGTGGCTCGCGGCCCGGTTCTGACTTTCTCAGCCGTCTCTAGGTGGCGTCGTGGCGCAGCGACCGGATCAGCCAGCTGCCGTTGTGGCGTTCAACGTGAACGGTGTAGGAACCGTCGATGCCAGCCGCACCGGCGCCGAGGGTGATGTGGCAGGCGAAGCGGGCCATGGCCAGGTCGCCGGTGACGTCGACGTGGACCGGGTCGGGCCGGTACCGGATGTCGGTCAGGCCTTTGTGGGATTGCCGCCACTGCGATACGAGGTGGTCTCGGGTGAGGGTCTGTCGGTTGTCGCCGTGCGCGATGTCGACCGGGTCGGCGAGCGCTTCGGCGGCTCGGTCCCAGTCGCCGGCCTCCACGGCGTGGAAGAAGCTCGTCACGATATCCACGACCACGACAGCCCCCTACGCGGTGCGCCGGTAGCGGGCCACGGCGAGCGGAACGAAGACCACCAGCAGGCCGCCGATCCACGCCACCGCCAGTAGGACTGGGCCACGGCTCGGGCCACCGACCATGAGGGCGCGGGTGGCGCCGACGACCACGCTGAACGGGTCAGGTGATCGGTAGTCCGGCCAGTCCGGCGGCGAGGCCGAGCACGGCGCTGAGGGCGAGGACCCGCAGCACCGACCAGCGCAGCCGGAAGATGAGCAGGCCGGCGACGGTCGCGATCCCGGCCGGCACCCGTCGGGTGGGGGGCAGGGCGGGCGGCTGGTGGTGCGGGCGCCC
>NZ_JAIBNX010000164.1 GCF_026130045.1 Micromonospora sp. CPCC 205371 | reverse complement strand
GCGGCGGCGCGCCCCCCGCCGGCATGGGGGGGGGGCGGCGCGCGGGGGCGCCCGCCTCCGCCGGGGCCATCGCCGCGGCCGCGGGCACGGCTTCGTTCGTGGCTCAGGAGCAGCGGGTACGCGATCAGCGCGCCACCGCCGCGGCGGCGCGTGCCGAAGCGGCGCGGGTCGAGGCGGTGCTCGGCGCACCGGATGCCCGGCTGCGCACCGGCACGCTGAGCAGCGGCGGCCGGGTGACCATGGTGATCTCCGACAGCCGCGACGAGGGCGTCGTGGTGCTCGCCGGCGCGCCCGCGCCCGGCCCCGACAAGGCCTACCAGCTCTGGGCGATCGACGCGGGCGGGGCGGAGTCGATGGGCGTGGTGGAGTCCGGCGCCGCGGACGCCACGCAGCTCGTCAGTGGCGTCCGCGGCATGCAGGCTCTCGGTGTGACGGTGGAGCCCGCCACCGGATCGAAGACCCCCACGAAGCCAATCCTGGCCACCGTGGCGGTCACCTGAGGGTTACGAGCTGGGCTCGGCGGAGTAGATCGCCTCGGCGAACTCGTGCAGCGAGTGCTCGTCGAGGCGTACCGCCAGGTCCGCTTCGCTGATCATGCCGATCAGGCGGCGATTCTCCATGACCGGCAGCCGGCGGATCTTGTTTTGCTGCATGAGCCGCAGCACCTCGCTCTGGTCGGCGTTGGCCTCCACCCAGATCGGCGTGCCCTGCGCCATTTCGCGTGCGGTCATCGACCGGGGGTCGCCTCCCTCGGCGATGCAGCGGACCACGATGTCGCGGTCGGTGATAATGCCGTGAAGGCGGTCGTCCGCACCGCAGATCGGCAGGGCGCCCACCTTCAGGTCCCGCATCATGCGGGCGGCGTTTTCGAGCGTCTCGTTTTCGTTGACGCACTCTGCGCCCGGGTGCATGATCTCGCGAGCAGTGCTCATGGTGACCTCCTCATGCTGCACCTGTGCTCACCGTATCCGCCCCGTTCAGAGCCGTCCCGGCAACGCGAAGATCTGTCGAAAGGCAGGTGCGGCGGCTGCCGTTCGTGCAGTGTGTCGGGCCACCCGCCTTCCGTACGGTCGACCGCCATGACCATCACGTTGACTGGGTTGACGAAGCGGTACGGGCCGACCGTCGCCGTGCACGACATCAGCCTCCAGATAGCACCGGGCAAGGTCACCGGATTTCTCGGACCGAACGGGTCCGGCAAGTCGACGACCATGCGGATGATCCTGGGCCTGGACCACCCGACGTCCGGCACCGCGCTCATCAATGGCCGCCGGTACGCCGACATCCGGCATCCACTTCGGACAGTCGGCGCGCTGCTCGACGCCAAGGCGGTGCACCCCGGCCGCACCGCGCGCAACCACCTGCGCGCCATGGCCGCCAGTAACGGCATAGCCGAGCGGCGCGTGGCGGAGGCGCTGGAGACCGTCGGCCTCACCACCGTGGCGGGCAAACGAGCCGGCACGCTGTCGCTCGGCATGAGCCAGCGTCTCGGTATCGCCGAGGCGCTCCTCGGCGACCCCGAGGTGCTCATCTTCGACGAACCGGTCAACGGGCTCGACCCCGACGGCGTGCGCTGGGTACGCCAACTCATGCGCTCGCTCGCCGCCGAGGGGCGCACGGTGTTCGTGTCCAGCCACCTGATGAGCGAGATGCAGCTCACCGCGGACCATCTCGTGGTCATCGGCAAGGGCCGGATCATCCGCGACGCCCCGATCCAGCAGGTCATCGCAGGCAGCACCGCCACCGAGATCCGGGTGCGCAGCCCGCAGGCGGAGGCGCTGCGCGGGCACCTCGCGGCGGCGGGCATCACGGTCCGGCAGACCGCGCCGGACGAACTCGCCGTCGCCGGCGCGCGCATCGAGCAGATCGGTGACATCGCGTACGCCGCCGGCGTGCGCCTGCACGAGCTGAGTCGCCGAGACGCCTCGCTGGAGGAGGCGTACCTGGAACTGACCGCGAACGACGTCGAATATGGAGCCGTCCGATGACCGCCCGAGCTCCCGCCCGAGCCGAGTGGATCAAGTTGTGGTCGGTGCGGTCGACGTGGTGGTGCCTCGCGAGCAGCGTCCTGCTCATGGTGGCCTGCGCCTGGACCCTGGGCAACGACTTCGTACACGATCTGGAAAACCCCGCCGAGCAGGCCGTACGCGACACCACCGCCACGACGATGCCGCTCCACGAGCCGCTGGTGATGTCGGCGCTGCTCGCCCAGTTCGCCGTGGTGGCGTTCGCGATGCTGGCGATGACCGGCGAATACGCCACCGGCCTGATCCGCTCCACCCTGCGGGCTGAGCCGTCGCGCGGTCGGGTACTGCTGGCGAAGGTAGGCGTGGTGGGAGCGGTGACGTTCGCGTGTGGCCTACTGCTGGGCGTGGCCGGTCTCGGCGCCGCACGCCTCGGCCTGTCCGACTACGCGGCCGTCGATGGGGGCGCCGCCGTGGGCGCGATCCTGCGGGTCGCCGCGTACCTGACCCTGGTCAGCGCGATCAGCGTGGCTATGGGCGCGGTGCTGCGCGGCGGCGTCGGCACGATGGGCGCGGTCCTGGTGCTCCTCGTCGGTCCGCTGCTGGTATCCGGCACTCTCGCCGAGTACCTGCCAGGCAGCGCCGGCGCCACGTTCCTCCGTGACGGCACCGCCCGCGACGGCGTCGTCCTCGCGCTCTGGACCGCGGCGCTCCTGGCCTCGGCCTACGCCACCTTGCGCCGCCGCGACGCGTAGCCGGTGGGGCTCAGAGGCCCTGGGGGATGGTCTGCTTGGACAGTAAACGGCCGTCGCGGAAGCAGAGTTGGTAGACGTCTAGTTGGGCGTTGAGGATTTCGCCGTGGGAGCGGTAGTAGTGGCACGTCGCGCCGGTGGGTTCGTCGCGGGTGGGCGGGTCGAGCATCTCGCGGCGGGGGAGCACTCGTTCGACGGCGGCCAGGTCCTCGCCGGTGGTCAGGGCGGCGTAGTCGCGGGGCGGGAGCACCGCGCTCGTCGTCGCGTACACGTAGTATCCGCTCGCCCCCGCCCCGAGCGCCGCCCCGAGCCCTCCCGGCACCCCCACTGCCGTGACGAGGCCGCGCCGGGCCCGGCGCTGGGCGAGCCGGCGGCGGTCGGCGGCGGCGGTCTCGACCGGTGCCGGTGAGACGGTGCCGCCCGCGTACGGCATGCGGGCCGTGACCCGGAAACCGCCGTCTGGTGTGCCGCCGGCGTCGAATGTCCCGCCCGTGAGACGGACTCGCTCGCGCAGCCCCGCGAGGCCCTGCCCACCTGCTGCCGGGCCGGTGCCCCGCGTCGACGATCCGGGAGCAGCGCCATTGGGCGCCAGATCCGAGCCTGTGGTGCGGAAGGTGCTTGGGAGGGGGCCCGCGGGTGGGCGTGCGTTGCTGACTGTGACGGTGACGTCGGTGTCGGTGTGGTGGATGTCGACGGCCACGGCGGCGCCAGGGGCGTACTTGTTGGCATTGGTCAGCGCCTCCTGCACCAGCCGATGGACGGCGCGGTCGACCATCGGGGGGACGGGGCTCGCCGCGGGAGTCGTCGTGAGGTCGACGGCCATGCCGGAGACCTTGGCGCGGCGGACCAACTCGGTGACGTCTTCGTCGGCGGGGCGGGTTGGCGCGGGCGACGTGTCGTCGCGGAGCACACCGATGATCTCGCGGAGGCGTTCGGTGGCGGCGCCCGCGCTGGCCCGGAGCGACGCGGCGGCCGCCCGGTGGCGTTCGTCCAGGTCGGATGCGATCTCCAGGGCTCCGGCGCGCAGTGCGATGAGGCTCAGCTCGTGGCCGAGCGAGTCGTGCATATCCTCGGCGATCCGGGTGCGCTCGCGCAGGCGTACCTGCTCGGCGACGATGCGCTGCTCGCGTTCGAGCTGTTCGGCGTGCTCCCAGCCGGCGGCGACGAGGTCGAGCTGCTGCCGGCGGTACCGGCCGACGAGCCACGGGAAGAGGCCCGCGTACACGAGCACGCCGGCCAGCGAGGCCCAGGTCAGGAAGCCGCTGCGGAGCAGGACGTACGGCGAGAACAGCACCACGATGGCCGTGAACCCGATGGCGGCGGGCCGGATGCTGGCCATCCGCCGGCCGACGAGGTAGCTGATCACCGGCAGGGCGAACGAGAAGTTGCCGTCGATGGCGGTGATCGACACGGCGATGAACAGCGACGCGAGCGGGTACCGGCGGCTCACGGCGACGGTGGCGCCGAGCCCGGCCAGCCCGACCAGGAGCAGCCAGAACGGGTAGGCGTTGTGGCCCGGCCAGGCGTATGCGACGGGGATGGCGAAGACGGCCCAGAGCCCGATGTCCGTCACCAACCGCCGCATACCAAGACCGTAACCTGCCGAAAGTGAGTCCCGGCTTACATCCTTCGGCCGGTGCGGGTGCCCCGAGTCGCGGCCTAGCGTCGCCAGCATGTTGACAGTCAGCACGGGGGGCCTCAGCACCGCTGACGTGGCCGAGAGGGTCGCGACGGGCCGGGTGAACGACGTACCGGCACGGGCCAGCCGGAGTGTCGGCGAGATCATCCGGGCCAACCTGTTCACCCGGATCAACGCGATCATCGGCGTACTGCTGATCATGATCCTGGCGGTCGGGCCGATCCAGGACGCCCTCTTCGGTGGCGTGATCATCGCGAACACCCTGATCGGTGTGATCCAGGAGCTGCGGGCCAAGCGCACGCTCGACCGGCTCGCGATCGTGGGCGCGGCGCGGCCCGTGGTGCGGCGAGATGGGTACGCCGTCGAGGTCGACGCCTCCGAGATCGTGCTGGACGACCTCATCGAGCTGGGCCAGGGCGACAAGATCGTCGTGGACGGCGTGGTGACCGAGACGGACCAGCTGGAAGTGGACGAGTCGCTGCTCACCGGCGAGGCCGATCCGGTGGTCAAGCAGCCCGGCGACCAGGTTCTCTCGGGGAGCTTCGTGGTGGCCGGGGGCGGCGCGTTCACCGCCACGAAGGTGGGACGCGAGGCGTACGCGGCCAGGCTGGCCGAGGAGGCGAGCCGCTTCACGCTGGTCAACTCGCAGCTGCGGAACGGGATCGACGCGATCCTGCGGTTCGTGACCTGGCTCATCATCCCGGCCGGAGCCGCGCTGGTGGTCAGCCAGCTCATCGTGAACCGCGATGACGAGCCCGAGGCGGTACGCCGGATGGTCGCCGGCCTGGTCCCGATGGTGCCGGAGGGGCTGGTGCTGCTGATGTCGGTGGCGTTCGCGGTCGGTGTGATCCGGCTGGGCCGCCGTAGGACCCTGGTGCAGGAGCTGCCCGCCATCGAGGGGCTGGCCCGGGTCGACGTGGTGTGCCTGGACAAGACCGGCACCCTGACGGAGGCGACGATGGAGGTCGCCGAGGTGCGCCGGCTGGAGGTGGACGCGCCCGTCGAGGCGGTACTGGGCGCGCTCGGCACCGCAGACGAGCGTCCCAACCCGAGCCTGAAGGCCATCATCGATGCCTTTCCACACCAGCCAGGTTGGACAGTCCACAGTAGGACGCCCTTCTCGTCGGCGCGGAAGTGGAGCGGCGCCACGCTGTCCGATCCGTCCGGTGGCACGGCGACCTGGCGGCTGGGCGCGCCAGAGGTGGTGCTGCCGGCCGGCGATCCAGCGTTGGGGGAAGCGGACGAGTACGGGTCGCGCGGGCTGCGGGTACTGGCGCTGGCTCGGGACGGGGCGCCCGTCGCCCTGGTGGTGATCGCCCAGCGGCTGCGCGCCGACGCCCGGGACACGCTGCGGTACTTCGCCGAGCAGGGCGTCGCGGTCAAGGTGATCTCGGGTGACAACGCGCTGTCGGTCGGCGCGGTGGCGCGCTCGCTGGACATGCCGGGTGCCGAAGACCCGGTGGACGCGCGCACGCTCCCCGAGGACCCGGACGCCTACGCCGACGCGGTGGAGCGCGCGGCCGTCTTCGGGCGGGTGGGTCCGCAGCAGAAGCGGGATCTGGTGAAGGCGTTGCAGGCGCGGGGACACACGGTCGCGATGACCGGCGACGGCGTCAACGACGTGCTCGCGCTGAAGGACGCCGACATCGGCGTGGCGATGGGCGCCGGCAGCCCCGCTACTCGCGCGGTCGCGCAGATCGTGTTGCTGGACAACAGCTTCGCCGCCCTGCCTGCCGTCGTCGGGGAGGGCCGCCGGGTCATCGGCAACATCGAGCGGGTCGCCAACCTGTTCCTCACCAAGACGGTGTACTCGGTCCTGCTCGCCATCGTCGTCGTGCTGACCCAGGTGCCGTACCCGTTCCTGCCCCGCCACCTCACGCTGGTCGGGTCGCTGACGATCGGGATACCGGCGTTCTTCCTCGCGCTCGCGCCGAACGCCGAGCGGGCCCGGGCGGGCTTCGTGGGGCGGGTGCTGCGGTTCGCGGTACCGGCTGGAGTGCTGGCCGCGGCCGCGACCTTCGGCACGTACCTGTACGCGCGCGGCCTCTACGACGACCTGGCGGCCGAGACGTCGGCTGCGACCCTCGCGCTGTTTCTCGTCGCGCTCTTCGCCCTCGCCGTCATCGCGCGCCCGTACACGTGGTGGCGCGCCGTGCTGGTGGCCTCGGTGGGCGCCGCGTTCGCGATAGTGCTGGCCGTGCCGTTCCTCCAGGACTTCTTCCAGCTCAAGCTCGTCGGCTGGCGTGGGCCGGGCGTCGCGGTGGCGATCGCGGCGGCCGCCGGCGTGCTGCTGGTCATCGCGGAGCGTCTACTAGACCGGCTTCGTACGCGATGATGGCGGCCTGCACGCGGTTGCGCACGTCGAGCCGGGTGAGGATCGTGCTCACGTAGCTCTTGACGGTGCCCTCGACCAGATACAGCCTGCGCGCGATCTCCGCGTTGGAGCGGCGGCCGCCGGCGCGCCCCCCCCCCCGCCGCTGGGGGTCGGGGACCGCGTCGATCCGGTCGCGGGCGGCGGCGCCGCGCGACATCCGGCCGTCGCGCAGCTCGCTGATGACGCGGTGGGCCACCTGAGGCGAGAGGTACGCCGCACCGGCGGCCACCGCGTGCACGCCGGCGATCAGCTCACGCGGGTCACCGGACTTGAGCAGGAATCCGCTGGCGCCCTCGCCCAACGCTCGCGCGATGTAGTCGTCTTCGCCAAATGTGGTCAGCATCACGATGGCGGTATCCGGGACCGCGCGCCGGATCTCGGCCGCGGCGGCCAGCCCGTCGAGCTGGGGCATCCGGATGTCGAGGAGGGCGACGGCCGGCCGGTGGGCGAGTGCCTGCTCGATCGCCTCGCGGCCGTTGGCGGCCTCGGCTACGACCTCGATGCCTGTATCGGCGGCCAGGATCGCCTTGACACCGGCTCGAATCATGGCCTCGTCGTCGGCGAGTAGGACGCGGATCATGACGCTGACGGTACCTCGTGACCGTCTTGCGCCGCAGTGCGAAGCTGGGCGCCATGAACCCGGAGATTCCCCCGGCTCCGTTCCAGGGTGGACCGTCCAGTGGTCCGCCCGCCAGCGCGCCACCGGTGAGCGGTGGCGCACCCGTGCCCGCTCCGGTCAAGCGCAGCATCCTCGGCACCCTGTTGGGCTCGCTGGCGGTACTGCTGTGCGTGGTGCTCGGCGTGGTCGCGGTGGTGCAGTCTCGGCAGATCGCCAGCCTGCGCGACGACGTGAAGGAGGCCCGCGCCGACACGCGCTCCGCTCAGGCCAGCGGCGACCAGCGGCTCGACAGCCTGGAAGGCCAGGTCGCCCAGCTCGGTGAGCAGGCGGGGCAGCAGTTCAACCCGCAGGTCATCGCGGCCGCGGTGCTGCCCAGCGTGTTCAAAGTCAGCGCCGACAACCGCACTGGCACCGCCTTCGCCGTGGGCAGTCCGTCGGGCGGCACCACGAAGTTCCTGACGGCGTACCACGTGATCGACGCGGTCTGGCAGCGCGGCTCGACCAGCGTCACGCTCGAACGCGACGGCCAGACGTACCCCGGCACCGTCACCGACGTCGACCAGGCCACCGACATCGCGCTGATCGTCGCGCCGTTCGACTTCACGGGGCTCGCGATGGCGTCGAAGCCGGCGCAGCCCGGTCAGCAGGTCGTCGTCGTGGGTGCGCCGCTCGGCCTGTCCGACAGCGTCACCGCGGGCGTTGTCAGCGCCGTGCGCCCCGCCGGATCGGGCGTGGGCGCGGGCCCGCACATCCAGTTCGACGCGTCGATCAACCCAGGCAACTCCGGTGGCCCGGTGGTCAACACCGCCAAGGAGGTCGTGGGGATCGCGACCGCCAAGGCCAACAACGCCGAGGGGATCGGCCTCGCCACCCCCATCGACACCGCGTGTACGACGTTCAACCTCTGCTAACCAGCCACAGGAGGAAGCGATGACCCACCCCGGGTACCCGCCGCCGGACGACCCGCAGCACATGCCGCCGCCGCAGCAGCCGTACCCAGCAGCCGGGTACCCGCCGCCGCCCATGCCGCCGCCGCAGGCGCCCACGTCGGGCTGGCCCGCGACCGCCAGCACGCCGCCGTACGCGGTGTCGGGTGCGCCCGCGGTCACCGGTGTCCCCTATGGACAGCCGCCGCCGCAGCCGCGGTCGAGCGCGACGACGGTGCTCATCATCACGGCGGTCGCGCTCTTCCTGCTCGGCGGCGTGATGACCGGCCTGTTCCTGGTCAAGAACAACGAGCTTGGCGACACCAAGCAGGAGCTGACCAGCCAGGTGTCCGAGCGCGACAAGACCATCACGTCGAACCAGGAGAAGCTCACCAAGCTGGAGGCGGACCTCAAGGCGGTCAACGACGAGCTGACCAAGAACAAGGAAAGCCTCGCCGACGTCACGAAGGACCGCGACGCGCTGGTGCCGTGCATGCGCCGCTTCAACGAGGCGCTGGACGCCGCGGGCCGTAACAACGAGGCCGCGCTGGACACCGCGTTGCGTCAGGCCACGACGGCGTGCGAGAAGGCCAAGGCCACGGTGGACTCCTGAGCCGGGGACGACGCCCGGTGATCACGCGAGCGCGTGACCACCGGGCGGAACACCGGTTGGAGCTAGGAAGCCACCTCGGAGCGGTCGCCGCCCCACAGGACGTGGAAGCTGCCCTCGCGGTCGACGCGGCGGTAGGTGTGCGCGCCGAAGAAGTCGCGCTGGCCCTGCACAAGCGCGGCCGGGAGGCGCTCGGCGCGTAGGCCGTCGTAGTACGCGAGTGCCGACGAGAAACCGGGCGCCGGGATGCCGAGCTGGGTCGCGGTCACCACCACGCGCCGCCAGGCGTCCTGCGCACCCCGGACGGCGTCGAGGAAGTACTCGTCGACGAGCAGCGACGGCAGGTTGGGCGCGGCGTCGTACGCCTGCTTGATGCGGTCGAGGAACTTGGCGCGGATGATGCAGCCGCCGCGCCAGATCGTCGACATCGCGCCCGGGTCGATGCTCCACCCGTACTCGGCGCTGCCGGCCTGGATCTGGTTGAAGCCCTGCGCGTAGGCGACGATCTTCGAGGCGTACAGGGCCTGCTCGACGTCGGCCACCAGCGAGTACGCCGGCTCGGCCAGCGCGCCCGAGGGGCCCGGCAAGTCGCGGGCGGCCGTGCGGAGCGCCGCGTCACCGGAGAGGGACCGCGCGAACACGGCCTCGGCGATGCCGCTGACCGGTACGCCCAGGTCGAGAGCGATCTGCACGGTCCAGCGGCCGGTGCCCTTCTGCTCGGCCTGGTCGGTCACCACGTCGACGAACGGCTTGCCGGTGGCGGCGTCGGTGTGCGCCAGCACGTCGGCGGTGATCTCGATGAGGTACGAGCCGAGCCGGCCCTCGTTCCAGCCGCGGAAGACCTCGGCGATCTCGCCCGGCTCCATGCCGGCGCCCCGGCGCAGCAGGTCGTACGCCTCGGCGATGAGCTGCATGTCCGCGTACTCGATGCCGTTGTGCACCATCTTGACGAAGTGTCCCGCGCCGTCCGGTCCGACGTGCGTGCAGCACGGCACCCCGTCGACCTTGGCGGAGATGTCTTCCAGCAGCGGCCCGAGCGCCTGGTACGACTCGGGGGAGCCGCCCGGCATGATGCTCGGCCCGTGCAGGGCGCCCTCCTCGCCACCGGAGATGCCGGCGCCGACGAAGTGGATGCCCCGCTCGCGGAGCGCCGCCTCGCGGCGGCGGGTGTCGGCGAAGTGGGCGTTGCCGCCGTCGACGATCATGTCGCCCGGCTCCAGCAGCGGGGCGAACTCGTCGATGACCGCGTCGGTCGGGCCGCCGGCCTTCACCATGATGACGAGCCGGCGCGGGCGTTCGAGGCTGGCTACGAACTGCTCGGCGGTTTCGGCGGGGAAGAAGGTGCCCTCATGGCCGAACTCCTCGACCAGTTCCTTCGTCCGCGAGTAGGACCGGTTGTGCACGGCCACCGGGTGCCCGTGCCGCGCCAGGTTGCGGGCCAGGTTGCGGCCCATGACCGCGAGCCCGGTTACCCCGATGCGCGCCAACTCCGTCATGGTCTTCCTCCTCATGGCCGGGCGATCGCCACGGCGTCGTACTCGGTGTCGGGTGTCGCCTCGGTGCCGAACCGGTGCTCAGTCGATTCTGCACTACACACAGAGTGTGCCCGACGACGAGCAGGCCGTCTCCGTTCGGGAGGCGGCCGCGGCGGCGGTTCAGCGGCGGTCTCGGCGGGTCATCCCGCCGCCCTGCCACGCGCCGCCGAAGCCGGGGCGCCCGAGCGGCACCGCCCGCACCTTCAGCTTGCGACGGGTGCGTATCAGCATCGTGAGGCCGAGGAAGACCAACATCCCGCCGAACGCCAGGCCGACCGGGAGCAGCCCGGAGCCGCCGCTGGTGCGGTCAAGGTCGACGGGCTGGCCGACGCCACCGCCGGCGACCGGCGCGGCCGCCTCGTCGGTCGGCTCCTCGACGACGTCGTCCGACTCGTCACTCGGCTCCGGCGATGACGACGGCGACTCCGATGGCGACTCCGACGGCGACGGGCTGGCCTCGTCGTCCCCCTCACCCCGGACATTGCGCGTCACGCTGGCGCTCTCCAGCAGCTGGCCGCGCGCGTCGAACGCACCGACCTGCATCGACACCCGGCCGTTCGCGACGTCGTCGGCGAACCGCAGCGCGTACCGCGCGGTCACCGTGCGGTCGCGGCACAGCGTGCCCGGATCGAGCTGTACGTCGGTGAGCCGCGCCTGGTCGCCGTCGGCCTGGACGTCGAGCGGGAACGAGCCGTTTTCCTCGACCCGGTCGATGCCGACCTGGTTCAGGCGCATGCCGTCTACGCGAAGCACCATCGACCAGCGCACCTTGAGGCAGTCGTCGGTGCGCTTGGAAGCCACCACGGTCAGCCGCGCCTGATCGCCGGCCTCGAACCGGTCGGACACCTCGGTGATCTGGACCGTGACGCCCTCAGCGGCGGCCGCCGGGCCCGCGGACATCGCCACGAACCCTGCCACGCACGCCAACGCGGTGCCGAGCCGGCCCGCGAAACGCCACACAGTCATCACCGCCTCGCCTTTAGCTCCACTGCCACGCTAGGGCCGAGGCCAGGCACAGGGAAAGGCGCCCAATTCGCGCCAGTCGCGGATGAAGGACACCACTAACACGGACAGTGGTGAACCCTTCACGAAGTGGCCCGAATCAGTCGTTCGGCCAACCCTCGAATGTGGTCGCGGAGCTCTGGCGGATCGAGTACCTCGAAGTCGAAGCCTTTGAGAGCCACGTACAGGGCGAGATGGTCGAGCGAGTTCGCGCCGGTGTGGAGTACACAGGTGTGCTCGTCGACCGCCTCCAGCCGGCCCGCCGTCGGTGAGGACTCCTCGGCGACCAGGTAGATCGGTGCCCTCATGAGGATGCGGGCCTGGTACCGGTACGGCGCCGAGGCGACCGCCTGAGACACGTAGGCCGCCGCGTCCTCCGGCGAGGCGCGCGGCGTGAACCGCGGACCGGTCGGAACGCGGGGACGCAGCCGGTCGGCGCGAAACGTGCGCCAATCCGCACGCTCGACGTCCCAGGCCACCAGGTACCAGCGGCGTCCGGTGTGGACCAGACGGTACGGCTCCACGTCTCGCACGCTCGCCGTGCCGTCGGGGCGCTCGTAGTCGAACCGCAGGCGGTGCTGGTCGCGGCAGGCGGCGGCGACGGCGGTGAGCGTCTCCGGATCGACGGTCGCGCCGCCGGCGGTCAGCGGCACCACCACGCTCTGGAGCGCGTTGACGCGGTGGCGCAGGCGGGAGGGCAGGACCTGTTCGAGCTTGGCGAGCGCGCGTACCGACGTCTCCTCGATGCCCGCGACGCTGCCGCCGGCGGCCGTGCGGAGGCCGACCGCGACGGCCACCGCCTCCTCGTCGTCGAGCAGCAGCGGTGGGAGGGCGGCGCCGGCACCGAGGCGGTACCCGGCGACGCCCTGGACGGCGTGGACGGGGTAGCCCAGCTCGCGCAGCCGGTCGACGTCACGCCGGACGGTTCGCTGGCTGACCTCCAGCCGCTCGGCGAGCTCGGTGCCTGACCAGTCCCGCCGGTTCTGCAGCAGCGACAGCAGCTTGAGCAGCCGAGCCGAGGTCTCCCACATGCCCGAATCATGCCATGCGGTTAGGACCGATGTTGACCTAACTGGCCAGTAGCGTCGTAGACATGACGAAGAGCTACCGCATCGAGATTCCGCAGGCAGACCTCGACGACCTGGGCGAGCGCCTCGCCCGCGTCCGGTGGCCCGAGGCCATCGGCGGCGCCGGCTGGGAGCGCGGCGTGCCTCTCGACTACCTCAAGGACCTGGTCGAGTACTGGCGCGACAGCTACGACTGGCGCGAGCAGGAGGCCCAGCTCAACAAGTACCCGCAGTTCATCACCGAGATCGACGGCGCTGACATCCACTTCCTGCATGTGCGCTCCGCCGAGCCGGACGCGACGCCTCTTCTGCTGATACACGGCTGGCCCGGCTCGGTGGTCGAGTTCCTCGACCTCATCGGCCCGCTGACCGACCCGCGGGCGCACGGCGGCGACCCGGCGCACGCCTTCCACCTGGTCATCCCGTCACTGCCCGGGTACGGGCTGTCGGGCCCGCTGCGGGAGACCGGCTGGACCGACGGGCGGGTGGCGCGTGCCTTCGTCGCGCTGATGGCCGGCCTGGGTCACGAGCGGTACGGCGTGCAGGGCGGCGACGTCGGGGCTTTCGTCGCGCCGGAGATGGGCCGGATCGCCCCGGACCACATTCTCGGCGTGCACGTGAACTCGCTCGTCACGTTCCCGACCGGCGACCCGGCCGACATGGCGGCGCTGACCGAACGGGAGCGGGAACGCCTGGCGACGATGAAACGCTGGCAGGACGAACAGTCGGCGTACATGCAGATCCAGGGCACGCGACCCGCCACCGTGTCGTACGGCCTTGCCGACTCGCCGGTCGCGCAACTCGCCTGGATCGTCGAGAAGTTCAAGGAGTGGACCGACCCGGCTTCGGAGCTGCCCGAAGACGCCGTCGACCGGGACCGGCTGCTGACCAACGTGATGCTGTACTGGCTGACCAACACCGCACTGTCCACAGCGAACTCGTACTACGAGCGGTGGCACGACGCCAGCATGTGGGCGCCGAAGGAGCCCTCGACCGTACCGACCGGCGTGGCCGTATTCGTCATGGACATTTCGATCCGGCGGTTCGCGGAGAAGACACAGAAGGTCGTGCACTGGTCTGAGTTCGACCGCGGCGGCCACTTCGCCGCACTGGAGGCCCCAGACCTGCTCGTCGACGACATCCGCACCTTCTTTGGTGGGCTCATCGAATAGACCAAAGTTGGAAGCGCCGCGGGGCGTGGCGCGCCTACCTTGAGCGCATGCTGGGGGAGCTGCGTAATGAAACCGTCGTGTCATACCCGGCCTGGGCTTGGGGGCTGGTCTGGGTCGGGTTTCCGCTGGTCGGGGCCGGCATTGGGTGGTTACTCAAGGCGGTCGCCGGCTGGGTCGCCGAGCTGCCGTGGGCGCCGTTGAAGGGCGTCTTCGAAGCGGTCGACAGGGTCGACGAGCCGCTCGCCACGATCGGTGCGCTGGCCATCGGCGGCCTCGCCGGCCTGGTGTTCGCGTTCCTCGCGGCGGCGGATGCCCTTACGGTCACCGTCTCCAGCGGGCAGGCCGTCCTGGTACGAGCCGGGCAGTCGCGGGCCGTTCCCCGCGCCTCGGTCCAGGTCGTCTTCCTGGACGGCAAGCATCTGGTACTGCTCGGGCAGGCGGGAGAGGAACTGGCCCGCGAACCGTCCGATCTGGAGGCCGACCGCGTGCGCGAGGCGTTCCGGCAGTACGGGTACCCGTGGCGCGACGGCGGCGACCCGTACCGGGACGAGTACCGCCGCTGGGTGCCCGACACACCCGCGCTGCCCAGCGGCGCCGACGCCCTGCTGAAGGCCCGCGCCAAGGCGATCGGCAAGGGTGACAGCAGCGACGCGGCCGACCTGCGGGCGGAGCTCGTCAAGCTGGGCGTCGTCGTGCGCGACGAGAACAAGCGCCAGTACGTGCGAGTGGTGCGTTAGGAGTGTCCACCGTGGAATGAGCTGGCCACTCCCTCGTACGCCAGGTGCAGCGCCATGCCAAGGTCGGCGTGGCTGAGGTTGTGGCAGTGGTTCATCCACAGGCCCGGGTTGGTGGCGCGGAAGCCCACCTCCCACACCTCGCCCGGCCGCACGTCGAACGTGTCCAGCAGCAGCGGGCTGCCCGTCGGGGCGCGACCGTCCTTGGCGAGCACGAACACCCGGTGCCCGTGCAGGTGCCACGGGTGGGTTTCGAGGCCCCGGTTCACCACCGTCACGCGCACCAGGTCGTCCGCGCGAACCACCTGCGTCGGCGTGTCCGGGTACGCGCGGCCATTGATCGTGTACGCGTACTTCGGGCCTCCGGTCAGCCTGACGCCCCGGTCCAGCACCATCGTGAAGTGCCTGTCCTCCCTTCCGAAGGGCGCCGGGGCAGGTGTGCCGTACCGGGTCAGGTCCAGCTCCGGCCAGTCCGCCGTGTTCTCGACCGCGGGCGCGCTGCCGTCTGGTGACAGCCGCAGCCCGGTCATGAGGTCGTCCCCGGCCAGCAGCGCCACCGGCCCGTCCGGCATCGTGAACGCCAGGTCGTACCGGCCACCCGCAGGTAGCCGAAGCGCGGCGCGGCTCAGCTCACCCGGCCCGTTGAGGTCGTTGCCGTCGACCGCGACCAGCCGGTACGGCGCACCGGCGAACGTGAACCGCCGCGGCGTGCTGTCGGTGTTGACCAGCCGCAATCGCACTGTGGTGCCTTGCGAAACCCGCCGGACCTCGGCTCGGTCGTGGGTGCCGAAGACCACCTTGCCCGCGAACGTGTGCACCGGGATCGTCATGTCCAGCCCCGTGCTCGCGGCGCCGCGCGGCGCCACCACCAGCGTCCCGTACAGGCCCATCCGCACGCCCCGGTCGGAGACCTGGTGAGTGTGGTACCAGTACGTGCCGACCTGGTTTGCGAGGAACCGGTAGGTGTAGTCCTGGCCGGGCAGCACGGCGTCCTGTGTCACGCCGGGCACACCGTCCTCGGCGTTCGGCACGTCGTACCCGTGCCAGTGCAGCGTGACGCCCCGGTCGATGTCCTGGTTGCGCAGGGTCACCTCGATGAGGTCGCCCTCGACGGCGGTGATCGCCGGCCCGGGCACCTGCCCGTTGTAAGTCCACGCCGCCACGGTCCTGCCCGAGGCGAGCGTGATCGTGGCCTGCCGCGCGCTGAGGTCGTACCGCCGCACGGTCCCGCCCGGCGCTGGCTCGGTCGGGCCGCGCAGCGCGCTGACGGGTCGCGCCTGGCCGGCAGCGAGCCGGCTGGGCACCCCGCCGCTGTCGACCGTGCCGCCCGGCACGAAGGCCAGCCCGGCGCCCACCACCCCCGCGAGCGCCACCAGCGCGGTCCCCGCCCGCGGGACCGCACCAGCAGCCCGCCAGGTGACCAGCGTCGCCGCGCCGACCAAGGTCACCGTCAACAGGGCGGCGCTCCACGTCGCCGGGTACCCGATGAGCAGCGGGAAGACCAGGCCGGCCGCGGCGGCGTACCCGGCGATCAACAGACCCGCGACCGCCCGCCCCCCGGCCGGCCGCGCGCCCCCGAAAACGCGCGGCCCGGCCAGGACGGCGGCGGTGACGCCGCCGGCCAGCAGCAGCGGCAGCGTGAGGGTGACCTTCTCCTGCGCGAACCACCAGCCCTCCGCTGCGAGCGCCGCCGTGGTGGCGACGCGGGCGAGCGAGGCGGTGGCTGCCAGCGCGCACAGCGCCCTGGCGAGGAGCAGGCGACCGGTCCCGAGCGTCACGGCCGCGCCGATCCAGCCGACGGTGGCGAGAAACGCCACCGCCAGATCGGCGGCGAGGAGGTTCGCCGCGCTCATGCCGGGGTGGGCGTCCGGGCGGCGACGGCCAGCTCGCGGGCGCGGCGGGCAGCCGTGCCGGCCGCCGCCATCATGGCCAGGCCGTTCACCGCGTGCAGGCCGAGAATCGCCAGCCCCGCTGGGCTCGTGTCGTCTTCGGCACCGCCTGAGATGGCGTTGCCCACCGCGATGATGAGCACCTGCACGATGACGAGGCCGAGCGGCAGCACAGTGAGTCCGATCAGCTTGCCTGGAGCCTTGACGAGGGCGGCGGCGCCGGTCGCGAGCAGAACCAGCACCGGGATGACCACCATGCCGTTGATGCTGTGCAAGCGGAACGACCCGTCCTCCTGCGGCCGGTCGAACGCTCCGGTCGCCGCGAAGTAGAACTGCACCAGGATCGCGACGCCAACGAGCCGGGTCAGCACGACGTAGGCCATGCGCATGGGAAGGCTCCTCTCTCGATGACAGGTAGCGTGCCGCGCGGGGCGCCTCCGGTCGTCGGGCCCGCAACGGCGATGGGGTACGGCATCGGGCTCAAGTCGGGTACGCGGCAGGTACGCGCATGGGCGTACCCAGCTACGTCGGTGGACGGATCTCGCGCGCCTGGCCAGCGGATACGATCGCGCCATGCCCCTGATGAGCCGACGCCTGCCGGTATGGGCACAGGACGCGCTGCTGGCGGCGTTCGTGACGTACGCGCAGATCAGCGGCACGCAGCGGTCGGCGCCGGATGAGCTCGCCGCGCTCGACACGGTCGGCATGTACGGGCACGCGATCCTGCTGTTCACCAGCGGCGTCGCCCTTTCGATGCGACGCCGCTATCCGGTGCCCGTCGTCATCTATGTCGCCGCCGCGAGCCTCGCCTACTACCTGGCCGGGTACCCGGATGGGCCGGGCTGGCTGGCACTGTTCGTCGCGATCTACACCGTCAACGCCTACGGCGACGAGCGCTACGCGCGGTGGGTGAGCTGGTGCGGGCTGCCCGTTGTCACGGCCGGCTGGGTGATCGCCGCGCTCCTGTTCCCACCGGTCGAACCAGGCTGGCTGTTCTTCCGGATCGGCACGGCGTTCCTCGCGGCGATGATGGGCGTCTCGGTGCGGATGCGGCGCAAGCTCATCGCCGAGGCGCACGCCCGTGCGGAGCGGGCCGAGCAGACCCGTGAGGAGGAGGCCCGGCGCCGGGTGGACGCCGAGCGCCTGCGTATCGCCCGCGAGGTGCACGACACCGTCGCCCACGCCATCGCCGTGATCAACGTGCAGGCCGGCGTCACCGCGCACGTCCTCGACAAGCACCCCGAGCAGGCGCGCGCGACGCTCGTGACGATCGAGAAGACCAGCGCGCGGGCGCTGCGCGAGCTTCGGGTCACGCTCGGGGTACTGCGCGGAGCCGACGAGGACGGCCGGGCGCCCGCGCCGGGGCTGGACCGGGTCGACGAGCTGGTCGGGGTCGCCCGGGAGGCGGGGCTCGACGTCACGGTGGAGAGTCAGGAGACGCTCCGCGAACTGCCCGGCGCCGTCGACACCGCCGCGTACCGCATCCTCCAGGAGTCGATCACCAACGTGATCCGCCACGCCGGACCGACCCGGGTCACCGTCGCCCTCGCGCAGTGCGCCGACGACCTCACGATCCGGGTGAGCGACGAGGGCCGCGGCCCATCCGAGAGCAACGGCAGCGGCCGGGGCATCCGGGGCATGCGGGAACGCTGCGAGCTGCTGGGCGGCGAGCTCACCGCGGGTCCGCGGGCCGCCGGCGGGTTCGAAGTGTTCGCGAGGCTGCCGGTGGTGCCCGCATGAGTGACAACGTGAGGGTGCTGCTCGCCGACGACCAAGTGCTCGTGCGTACCGGGTTCAAGCTGCTGCTCGACTCGGAAGACGACATCGAGGTGGTGGGCGAGGCCGCCAACGGCTCCGAAGCGGTCAATCTCGCCCGCGCGCACCGCCCCGACGTGGTGCTGATGGACATCCGTATGCCGGTGCTCGACGGCATCAAGGCCACCCGGGAGATCGCCGGCACCCGCGGGCTGGAGCAGGTGCGCGTGCTGATCCTGACCACGTACGACACCGACGAGTACGTGTTCGAGGCGCTGGAGGCCGGCGCGAGCGGCTTCCTGCTCAAGGACAGCGGCCCGGCGGAGCTGCTGCACGCCATCCGGGTCGTAGCCGCTGGCGAGGCCCTGCTCGCACCTCGGATCACCCGCCGGCTGATCGCCCAGTTCACCGCCGCTCGCGCGATTCAGCACGTGGCCGACGGCCGGCTGGCCGTGCTCACCCAGCGGGAGCGCGAGGTGCTCGCCCTGGTCGGGCGTGGGCTGAGCAACGACGAGATCGCGACCGAGCTGACGTTGAGCCCGGCCACCGCGCGCACCCACGTGAGCCGTGCGATGGTCAAGCTCGGAGCCCGCGACCGCGCGCAACTGGTCGTCGCCGCGTACGAGACCGGCCTGGTATCGCTAGGGGGCTGACAGAATTTTTTCAGGTGCGTTGTCGATTCAGCCGTCTCCCGCTCGACGCGTTGGTAGAAGCTGATCCGACACACCTGAAGGAGACACCGCCATGCGTTTCATGGTTCTGGTCAAGGCGACCCCGCAGTCCGAGGCCGGCGAGATGCCGAGCGAAGAGCTGCTGACCGCGATGATGAAGTACAACGAGGAGCTGGTGAACGCGGGCGTCATGCTCGCCGGTGAAGGGCTGCACCCCAGCGTGAAGGGGGCCCGTGTGCGCTTCGGCGCGGGCCAGCCGACGGTGATCGACGGGCCGTTCACCGAGACGAAGGAGCTGATCGCCGGGTACTGGCTGATCCAGGCGAAGTCGCTCGACGAGGCGATCGAATGGGTCAAGCGCGTGCCGAACCCGGACAACGAGGAGTCCGAGATCGAGATCCGGCAGGTGTTCGAGGCCGACGACTTCGGCCCCGAACTGACCCCTGACCTCCGCTCAAAGGAGGCAGAACTCCGCGCCCGCACCGAGGGCGCATAGCCCGCCTAGCGGCGCCGCCCTCGCGCGGCCCGCGGGCGCCGCGCGGCGCC
>NZ_JAIBNX010000163.1 GCF_026130045.1 Micromonospora sp. CPCC 205371 | reverse complement strand
CAGGCCCGCGCCGTGCCGCGCGCGGACGCGCGGAGTGCGGGCGCGCGGAGTGCGGGCGCGCGGACTGCGGGCGCGCGGCGCGCGTACGGCGCGGGAGGGCGGGTTAGAGCCAGCGCCTTACCAGGCGCCAGTAGCCGGACATCGCCGCGTTCAGGATCGAGACGCCTGGAGGGTTGATCAAGGGGGTGTCGAAGCGGTCGGTCAGGACGCGCATCCACTCCCGGTCGGGGACGCGGCGTTCGGCTTGGAGCGCGCGGCGCCGGGCGCGGATGTGGGCGCGGTGCTTCCACAGCCACCCGTATCCGCGCAGCTTGTCGCGCAGCCAGCCCTCCTTGAGCGCCAGCAGCATCATGACGCCTTCGAGCGCCACCAGCGGCGCTCCAAGCAGCAGCAATGCCCGCCCGCCCCACACCGTGGTGACGAACATCAGCCGGTTCTTCTCGATCAGGTAGAACTTGAAGCTCACCCTGCTGAACTCGTACCCGTGCAGCGCCACCGCGTCGGGCACGTTGACCACGCGCAGGCCCATCCGCCAGGTGCGGATGGAGATCTCGGCGTCCTCGACGTACGCGAAGTACAGCGGGTCGAAGCCGCCGAGTCGCTCCCAGTGTGCGCGACGCATCACGACGAACGCGCCCATCGCGCCGGCGGTCTCGGTGGGCTCGGTGCGGGTGTCGCGTTCGCGGAAGCCGCCGACCCAGCTCACGCCGAGCACGTGGATCTCGTTGCCGCGCGAGTTGAGCAGGTCGGGCTCGTCGGCGAGGCGTACCGCGCCGGCGGCGATGCCCACGGTGGGGTCGTCGAGCTCCTCGACGAGGCGGGCCAGCGCGGTGGGCTCGACGATCGCGTCGCCGTTGACCAGCGCCAGGAAGTCGCCGGTGGCTGCCGCACCGCCGATGTTGCAGCCGGCGGAGAAACCGACGTTTTCGCCGGTTCCGGCCACGATCACGCCGGGGAGCGCCGAAAGGTACGGCAGGTCGGGGTTGGTGCAGCCGTTGTCGACCAGTACGACCTCGACGTCGACCTTGACGGACGCCAGCAGCGCCTCGACGCACCGGCGCAACAGTGGCTCGCTGCGCCACGCCAGGACGACGGCGCTCACGCGCGGGAGGTCAGACACGGGAACCTTCCAGGTACGACGTCAGCATCGCCTTCCAGTCTGTCATCGGCGGCAGCCCCGCGAGCGACCACCGCGCGTGTCCGAGCACGCTATATGCCGGCCGGGGCGCCGGGCGCGGGTACTTGTCGCTGGTCGTGGGGCTGATCCGGTCGGGGTCGAGGCCGCTCAGCTCGAACACGGCCCGCGCCAGCCCGTACCAGGTGGTCTCGCCGCTCGCGGTGCCGTGATAGACGCCGGGAGGCGAGTCTGAGACCCCGAGCGCCACCAGCCGCGTAGCGAGCGCGTGCGACCACGTCGGCTGGCCGCGCTGGTCGTCGACCACGTCGAGGTGCTCGCGCTCGCCGGCCAGCCGGAGCATCGTCGACACGAAGTTGCGCCCGTGAGCCCCGTACAGCCACGCCGTCCGCACCACGTACCCGCCCGCCGCCAGCACGGCCTGCTCGCCGACCAGCTTGCTCCGCCCGTACGCGTTGATCGGGTCGGTGGGCGCGTCCTCCGGGTACGGCGATGAGGCGTTTCCAGGGAACACATAGTCGGTCGAGACGTGCAGGAGGCGGGCGCCCGACGCCGCGCAGGCCCGGGCCAGGTGGGCGACCCCGTCGCCGTTCACGGCGGTCGCCTCTGCCTCGCGCGTCTCGGCGCCGTCGACGTCGGTCCAGGCGGCGGCGTTGAGCACGATGTCGTGGCCCGCGACTGCCTCGTGCACCGCACCGGCGTCGGTGATGTCGAGCTCGGCCCGGGTGAGCGCGGTGACCTTGGCATCTGCCAGGGCCGCGAGCAGGTCCCGCCCGAGCATGCCGCCGGCGCCGGTGACAAGGAAGCGCGTCATCGCTTGAGCGGCTCCCACCAGGCGCGGTTGTCCCGGTACCATTGCACGGTCTGCGCGAGGCCGGTCTCCAGGTCGACGCTGGGGGAGTACCCGAGCTCCTGGCTGATCTTGCTGATGTCGAGGCTGTAGCGCCGGTCGTGGCCCTTGCGGTCGGTGACCGGCGTGACCCTGTCCCAGCCGGCGCCGCAGGCGGCGAGTAACCGGGCGGTGAGCTCCTTGTTGGTGAGCTCGGTGCCGCCGCCGATGTGGTACACCTCGCCCGGCCGGCCCTTGTCCTGCACCAGCGCGATGCCGCGGCAGTGGTCGTGCACGTGCAGCCAGTCGCGGATGTTGCCGCCGTCGCCGTACAGCGGGACCGTGCCGCCGTCGAGCAGGTTCGTGACGAACAGCGGGATGACCTTCTCCGGGAACTGGTAGTGCCCGTAGTTGTTGGAGCATCGGGTCACGACGACGTCCATGCCGTGGGTGCGGAAGTACGCCAGGGCGAGGAGGTCGGAGCCGGCCTTGGAGGCGGAGTACGGCGAGTTGGGCGCCAGGGGCCAGTCTTCGGTCCAGGAGCCGTTCTCGATCGAGCCGTACACCTCGTCGGTCGACACATGCACGAACCGCCCGGTGCCGTGCCTCAGCGCGGCGTCGAGCAGTGTCTGGGTACCAAGGACGTTTGTCGTGACGAACGGCGCCGCGCCCTCGATGGAGCGGTCGACGTGCGACTCGGCGGCGAAGTGCACGATCACGTCGTGGCCGGCGACGGCCTGGTCCACGACGGCGGCGTCGCAGATGTCGCCCTGCACGAACGTCAGCCGCGGATCGTCGCGCACCGGGTCCAGATTGGCCAGATTGCCGGAGTAGGTGAGCTTGTCGAGCACGGTGACCGCCGCGGGTGCGGCGACGGGGAGGCTGCCACGAAGCAGCTCCCGCACGTACTCGGAACCGATGAAGCCGGCACCGCCGGTGACGAGGACCCTCACGGGTCACGCAGTCTACGCGAGTGGTCCTGGCAGGCGGCGGCTAAGGTACTGCGGGTGCGCGGAATCCTTCTGGCCGGCGGCACCGGCTCGCGGCTCTGGCCCATCACCCGAGCGGTCTCGAAGCAGCTCATGCCGGTCTTCGACAAGCCGATGGTGTACTACCCGCTGTCTACGCTGATCATGGCAGGGATACGTGAGATCCTGATCATCACCACGCCCGAGGATCAGGCGCAGTTCCAGCGGCTGCTCGGCGACGGCTCGCAGTGGGGGCTCCGGCTGGAGTATGCCGCGCAGCCGAAGCCGGAGGGCATCGCGCAGGCGTTCGTGATCGGCGAGGAGTTCCTGGCCGGTGAGGCGGCCGCGCTGATCCTCGGCGACAACATCTTCCACGGCGTCGGGCTGGGCCAGCAGCTCGCCGAACACGGCGCCCCGGTCGGGGGTCGGGTGTTCGCGTACCCGGTGGCCAACCCCGAGGCGTACGGCGTGGTCGAGTTCGACGGCGACGGCAAGGTGCTGTCGATCGAGGAGAAGCCTCAGCGACCCAAGTCCCGGTACGTGGTGCCGGGCCTGTACTTCTACGACCACCGTGTGGTCGACATCGCCCGGCAGCTCAAGCCCAGCGACCGGGGCGAGCTGGAGATCACCGCCGTCAACGAGGCGTACCTCGGCCTTGGTGAGCTGTCCGTAACCGTGCTCGACCGGGGCACCGCGTGGCTCGACACGGGCACGTTCACGTCGCTGATGCAGGCGGCCGAGTTCGTACGGGTGATCGAGGAGCGGCAGGGTCTCAAGATCGGCTGTGTCGAGGAGGTGGCCTGGCGTGCCGGCTTCCTCGACGACGCTCAGGTGCGTGAGCTGGCGATTCCGCTGACGAAGAGTGGGTATGGTGACTATCTGTTGGAGCTGCTCGATACTGAGCGCGGATAGTTGCGGCCGATCGTCCTGTTTGAAAGGCTACCCGCCGTGCCTGAGACCGACCGCGAACCAAACCCCGGCACCGATGGTGTCGACTACACCGACCGCCTACAGCGCGTAACCGGAGCTCGGTGGAAGCAGGTGCTGGACGTCCAGCGCCCTTACCGATGGAACATCCGTCGGCTCAACCTCGGCCGCACCCTCGACGTGGGTTGCGGCCTCGGCCGCAACCTGGCGCACCTGGGCGGCAACGGGGTCGGCGTCGACCACAATCCGACATCCATCGCGGTGGCGCGGGCTCAGGGCCTGGAGGCGTACACGACCGAGGAGTTCTTCGCGACCGAGCGCGGCGCGACGTTCGACTCGATGCTCGCGGCGCACCTGCTGGAGCACATGCCGGAGGGCGACGCCCGCAAGGTGATCGAGTCGTACCTGCCGTGCGTCAAGCCGGGCGGCACGGCCGTGTTCATCACGCCGCAGGAGCGTGGCTACGACAGCGACGCCACGCACGTCCGCTTCGTCGGCTTCGCCGAGGCGGCGGCCATGTGCCGTGACCTGGGCATGACGGTCATCAAGCAGTACTCGTTCCCGTTCCCGCGGTTCATGGGCAAGATCTTCACCTACAACGAGTTCGTCACGGTGGCCCGGCTCCCGTGAAGATCAACCAGCTCGGCATCGACGGGGCGTGGGAGATCACGCCCCAGCAGCACGGTGACCCGCGCGGCCTGTTTCTGGAGTGGTACCGGGCCGACAAGCTCGCCGAGGCGGTCGGCCACCCGCTCGGCCTCGCCCAGGCCAACATGTCGGTCTCGGCGCGGGGGGTCGTGCGCGGCATCCACTTCGCCGATACGCCGCCCGGCCAGGCCAAGTACGTCACCTGCCCGCGCGGCGCGGTGCTCGACGTGATCGTCGACCTGCGTGCCGGCTCGCCGACCTTCGGCCGCTGGGAGGCGGTGCGCCTCGACGACGTCGACCGCAAGGCCGTCTACATCGCCGAGGGGCTCGGGCACGGCTTCTGCGCGCTCACCGACGACGCCACGCTGGCGTACCTGTGCTCCACCACGTACAACCCGGCCGCCGAGCACACCGTGCACCCGCTCTCGCTCGGCATCGACTGGCCGGTCGCCGAGCCGCAGCTGTCCGCGCGCGACGCGGCGGCGCCTCCGCTGGCCGACGCCTTCCACCTGTTGCCGCGGTACGAGGCGTGCCTGGAGCACTATGAGAACCTGCGCGGAGCGCCTGCCTGAAACATTGCGGCGGGAGTGACGGTTAGGGGTCCGAGACGGCTAATGTCTGTTCATGGAACGGCGAATCTTCGGGCTTGAGACCGAGTACGGCGTCACCTGCACGTACCGAGGCCAACGGCGGCTGTCTCCCGACGAGGTGGCCCGCTACCTGTTCCGCCGCGTGGTGTCCTGGGGGCGGTCCAGCAACGTCTTCCTCCGCAACGGCGCCCGGCTGTACCTCGACGTGGGCTCGCACCCTGAGTACGCCACGCCCGAGTGCGACTCGGTGGCCGACCTCGTGGCACACGACCGGGCCGGCGAGCGCATCCTGGAGGGGCTGCTCGTCGACGCGGAGAAGCGCCTCCACGACGAGGGCATCGCGGGCGAGATCTACCTGTTCAAGAACAACACCGACTCCGCCGGCAACTCGTACGGCTGCCACGAGAACTATCTGGTCTCGCGGCACGGCGAGTTCGGCCGGCTCGCCGACGTCCTGATTCCCTTCCTGGTCACCCGCCAGCTCATCTGCGGAGCCGGCAAGGTGCTGCAGACCCCGCGCGGCGCCGTGTACTGCCTGTCGCAGCGCGCCGAGCACATCTGGGAAGGCGTCTCGTCCGCCACCACCCGCAGCCGCCCCATCATCAACACCAGGGACGAGCCGCACGCCGACGCCGAGCGGTACCGCCGCCTGCACGTCATCGTCGGCGACTCCAACATGAACGAGGTCACCACCCTCCTCAAGGTGGGCAGCGCCGACATCGTGCTCCGCATGATCGAAGCCGGCGTGGTGATGCGCGACCTGTCGCTGGAAAACCCGATCCGGGCGATCCGCGAGGTCTCGCACGACGTGACCGGCCGGCGCAAGGTGCGGCTCGCCTCCAACAAGGAGGTCAGCGCCCTGGAGATCCAGCAGGAATACCTGGCGAAGGCCACCGAGTTCGTCGAGCGGCGCGGCGGCGACCAGATCGCCAAGCGGGTCGTCGAGCTGTGGGGCCGCGTGCTGCGCGCCGTCGAGACCGGTGACCTGGAACCGGTGTCCCGCGAGATCGACTGGGTGACCAAGCTCAAGCTCATCGAGCGGTACCAGGAAAGGCACGACCTGCCGCTCTCGCACCCGCGGATCGCGCAGATGGACCTCGCCTACCACGACCTGCGGCGCGGCCGCGGCCTGTACGGGCTGATGGAGCGGCGCGGCCAGGTCGACCGGATCGCCACCGACCTGGAAATCTTCGAGGCGAAGGAGACGCCGCCGCAAACGACCCGGGCGCGGCTGCGTGGCGAGTTCATCCGGCACGCCCAGGAGAAGCGCCGCGACTTCACGGTCGACTGGGTCCACCTGAAGCTCAACGACCAGGCCCAACGCACCGTCCTGTGCAAGGACCCGTTCCGCGCGTACGACGAGCGAGTGGAACGCCTGATCGCGAGCATGTAGCACCGCAGAGTACGCTCGCCGTGTCATGAGTGACTCGTTCGGACAGGGCGGCGAGCAGCCGCGCGGCTGGTACCAGAAGCGTCGCGACAAGATAGCCGCGGAGATCGCACGCAACCGTCGCGGCGAGTACACCGTGCCGACTTGGGTGCTCGCGGCCACCCTCGGCCTCTTCGTCGCGGCCTGGGTCGCTCTGATCATCTTCAGCTAGTGGTCAGGGCGTCCCTCACGTCGTTCTAACGACTTCAGGGACGCCCTGATCACGCCGGCGGCGCCAGGGACGCGGCCCAGCGGCCGGCTGCCGCGGCGGCTAGGAAGTACGCGAGGTCTTCATCGAGACCGCGGCCCATCGTGGACAGGCGCACCGGCGACTCTCGCAGCGCCGCCTCCAGCCCGTCCACCGGCACCGACACGATGCGGTGCCGCGCCGCCAGCGGCGACAGAGCGTCGCCGATCAGGGAATCGAACCCCGCCGGCACGATCAGGTCGGCCGGTGCCAGCGCCACCCGCCCGTACGCGGTCAGGCTGTGGTGGGACACGCCGCGGTGGCGGGGGCGCGGGTCGGCAGCCGAGATACGCAGCGACCCCACGGGTCGCCCGCCCACCGCCGCGGCCGCGTTGACCGCCTCGCCAACGGCGACCCCGGAGAATCCCCACGCCGTACCCGTGCCGAGGTTGCCCGGCCCCTGCGCCACCACGGCGACGTCCGCGCCGAGCACGTGTCGCGCCGCCAGCAGTCCAGTATGGACTGTGGTCGCTTCCAGGTCGCCCCCGAAAGCCTGCCCGACGGTCACCGTGCCGGCCAGCGTCTCCCGAAGCCCGTCGAGCGTCCGGGAGAACCAGGCGGGCAGTGCCCCGCCGTCGGTCATGACGTACGCGACCCGCGCGGCCGGCGCGTCGCGCAGGACTCCGGCCAGGATCGCGGGCAGCGCCGAGTGCAGGTCCGCCGTCACGACCGGCATACCGTCAATGTCAGAAACGCCGGAAAGCGCGGCATGATGCGGTGACGACGGCTCGTCCACGCCCCGCACGATCGCCTGCAACGGCGTGTACCGCGCCTTCACCATGTGCCCGGCGTCGCGGGTGGTCCCGTCGTCGGGTGGATCGGGCGGCAGCCGGTCGGGCAGCGCGACGACGAGCGCGTAGCCGCCGGTGCCGAGCCCCATGAGCTGTGCCCCGACGTTCAGCAGCACCCGGTCGCCGACAGCGGGCGTGCCCACCAGCATCGGATAGGCGAGCGCGGGCATCGAGACGCCGTCGACAGACACCGACAGAGAAACGGCGCCGTGCCACGAAGCGCCGACAGCCGACACAATCCCAGACCGCCACCTGATCACGGCCAACACCTAACCACGCCGCCCGGCGGAAGCGGACGAGGGCTCACCGCCGCCGGGTCGGGTCGAGGAAGACGTACCGGATGCCCGGGTACCGCTCGGCGAGCCGCCGCTCGGCCTCGTCCGCCGCGGCCTCGATGTCGGCGCCGGTCGCGTCGTCGGCGAAGTCCACCTTGGCGGCCACCAGCACCTCGTTGGGGCCGAGCTGCATCGTGAGCAGCGTGTCCACCCGGTCGACGGTGGGAATGCCCGAAATATCCGCGAGCAACGACGAACGCAGCCGCGGCGGCACCGAACGACCCACCAGCAGCGACACGTTGCTGCGCGCCAGGCTCGCGGCCACCACGAGCAGAAGCAGCCCGATCGCGATCGACGCGAGCCCGTCCCACAGCTCGTCGCCGGTGTACTGCGCCAGCCCCACACCCGTAGCGGCCAGCAGCAGCCCGATCAGCGCGGCGCTGTCTTCCAGGAAGACCGCCTTCACCGCCGTGTCCGGCGTCAGCCGCAGGAACCGCCGGGGCGTCGTGTCCCACCGCCGCGCCGACGTGCGCACCTGCCGCACCGCACGTGCCAGCGACACCGACTCGATCGCGAACGACACGGCCAGCACCACGTACGAGACCAGGTAGTCGCCGCTGTGCTCGCCGGTGCGGATGGTGTGGACGCCGTGCGTGATCGAGAATCCGGCGCCCGCCACGAACGTGAACAGCGCCGCGATGAACGCCCACACCCAGCTTTCCTTGCCGTACCCGAACGGGTGAACCGAGTCGGCGGGCCGGCCCCCGCGCCGCAGCGCGGTATACAGCAGAACCTCGGTGGTGGTGTCCGCGACCGAGTGCGCGGCCTCGGAGAGCATCGCGGCCGAACCCGAGATCAGGCCGGCCACGGCCTTGGCGACAGCGATCGCGAGGTTGGCCAACCCCGCTACTATGACCGTTCCGACACTCTCCGTGTTATTCGGTTCCGCCACGCGCCGAGCGTACGACCGGTCCCGTACATATGCGCGAACCGGACTAGAGTCGAAGGCGTGTCGCGCCCTCGCACGGAGCGGCTGGTCAACCTCGTGACCTGCCTCCTGTCGACGCGGCGGTCCCTGACCGCCGCGCAGATCGCCGCGACCGTACCCGGTTATGAACACGATCCCGACGATCCCCGTGACCACGAAGCGTTCCAACGCAAGTTCGAGCGCGACAAGGCCGAGCTCCGCGAGCTGGGCGTGCCACTGTCGACGGGCACCGCGAGCGCCTTCGACGTCGAGCCCGGCTACCGGATCGACGCCCGGGAGTACGCGCTGCCCGACATCCCGCTCGAGCCGGACGAGGCCGCCGCCGTGGGCATCGCCGCGCGCCTGTGGCGGCACGCGGGCCTGGCCGCGGCGGCGTCGTCGGGCCTGGCCAAGCTGCGCGCCTCGGGCATCGACGTCGACCCGCACGCGACGCTCGGCGTCGAGCCGGTGGTCACCGTCGATCCGGCGTTCGTGCCGCTGACGGCCGCCGCGCGCGATCGGCGCGTCGTCGCTTTCGACTATCGCGTACCGGAGAAGGACGCGCCGACGAGCCGGCGGTTGCAGCCGTGGGGCGCGGTCTGCTGGCGCGGCCGGTGGTATGTGGTGGGTCACGACCTCGACCGCGAGGCGACCCGGTGCTTCCGGCTCTCCCGCATCGTCGGCGCGGTCAAGGCCACGGGCAAGCCCGGCGCCTACGAGCCGCCCGCCAACGTCGACCTGATCAGTCACGTCGCCCGCTGGTCGGGCCCCCTGGAGCACAACGGCCGGGCCACCGTGCTGGCGCGTCCGGGGCGGGCCGCCGGCCTGCGCCGGTGGGCGAAGGAGACGACGCCCGGCCCCGATGGCGACCGCCTCGTGCTGGCCTACGCCGACGCCGAGGGCTTCGCCGGTCACCTTGTCGGTTACGGCGCCGATGTGCGGGTGATCGACCCGCCCGAGGTGCGCGAGATGGTCATCCAGCGGCTCAAGGAGATCGCCACCCGGCACGAGGTGGCGGCACACCTGTGACCTCCCCGACGCGGCCCCCGCGCACCTCGGCCGACCGCCTGGCGCGGCTGCTCCACCTGGTGCCCTACCTGCTGGCCCGGCCCGGCATCCAGGTCACCGAGGCGGCGGCCGACCTCGGCGTGACCGAAAAGCAGCTCCGGGAAGACCTCGAGCTGCTGTGGGTGTGCGGGCTGCCCGGATACGGGCCTGGTGACTTGATCGACATGGCGTTCGACGGCGACCGGGTCACGATCACGTACGACGCCGGCATCGACCGCCCGCTGCGCCTGACGCCAGACGAGGCGCTGGCGCTGGTGGTGGCGCTGCGCATGCTGGCCGAGACGCCCGGCATGGCCAACCGCGACGCGATCGAGCGGGCGCTCGCCAAGATCGAAAGCGCCTCCGGCGACCGGATCGGCGCGCCGCTGGAGGTCCGCCTGCCCGGCACCGCCGACCGGCTCGCCCGCATCCGCGACGCCGTCGAGCGCCAGCGCGCGCTGCGCACCACCTACTACACGGCCACGCGCGACGAGACCACCGAGCGGGTCGTCGACCCGATGCGGGTACTGATGGTCGGCGGCCGCGGGTACCTGGAGGCGTGGTGCCGGCGGGCCGAGGCGGTGCGGCTGTTCCGGGTCGACCGCATCGACGCCCTCGACGAGCTCGACGAGCCGTCCCAGCCGCCCGCCGAGGCCCAGCCGCACGACATCAGCGACGGTATCTTCCAGCCCGGCCCCGAGCTGCCCCTTGTCACGTTGCGGATCGGGCGAGGCGCTCGCTGGATCACCGAGTACTACCCGTGCGAGTCGGTGCGCGCCGACGGCGAGGAGTGGCTGGTCTCGCTGCGGGTCAGCGACCTGCCGTGGGCCCGCCGGTTCGTGCTGGGGCTCGGTCCGGACGCCACCGTGGTCGCCCCGCCGGACCTCGTCGAGCAGGTGCGCGACGAGAGCGCGGCCGCGCTAGACCAGTACAGTTAGCCCGTGGTGACATGGATCGCATGGGGCCTGGTGCTGCTGGGGCTCGTGGTGCTGGTGTTGGCGGTGTTGCCGGTGATCGGTCGCTTGGGCCGGCTGCGGCGGGCGGCGCTGAAGATGCAGCGCCAGCAGGCCCGGGTCGAGTCGCTCCAGGGCGCTGCGCTGAGCCTCCAGGAGCGCGTCGAGCCGCTGCTTTCGCAGGTCGAGACGGCACAGCGCCGGCTGGCCGTCATCCAGGCAAAACGCGGGCGTTGACGGTTAGTCCGGCAACACACGTACGATAGCCTCGTCACTCCTCACCGACGATCAGCAACTGGAGTTTCCATGGGCGCCCTCAAGCCATGGCACATCGCCGTACTCATAGTTGTGCTGGTTCTGCTCTTCGGGGCGAAGCGGCTTCCCGGCGCGGCGCGCTCGCTCGGCCAGTCACTGCGGATCATCAAGGCAGAGACCAAGACGCTGACCGAGGACGATCGCGACCTCGCCGAGAAGGCCGACGCGCAACACGGCCGCCAGCCGCTGCCCCCGTCGGCGCAGCAGGCACAGCAGCAGCCCGCCGCGCCGCCGGTCGTTGACCCGGTGCAGCGCGCTCGCGACAACTGACCCGGGGGTTCCCGGTGGCCTTCGGCCTCAAGCGGCGCGGCCCCTCGAACTTCGAACGCGCCGCAGACGGCTCGATGACTCTCATCGAGCACATCCGCGAGCTGCGCACGCGGCTTTTCCGCGCCGCCGTGGCGATCCTCATCGGTTTCGGGGTCGGCTACGCGCTCTCGCAGTCGGTCTTCGACCTGCTGCAAAAGCCCTACTGCGACCTGCCTGGCATCACGAACGCCGACGGCAGCTGCCCGATGACGCAGCTCGGCCCGGCGGATGGCTTCCTCGTCCGCCTGAAGATCGCGCTTTGGGTGGGCCTGATCGTCGCGGCGCCGGTGTGGCTGTACCAGCTGTGGGCGTTCATCGCGCCCGGCTTGCACCGGCACGAGCGCAAGTACGCCTACATCTTCGTGGGCATCGCGGCGCCGCTCTTCGCCGCCGGGTCGGTGCTGGCGTACTTCGTGGTGTCGAAGGGCCTGGAGTTCCTGCTCAGCTCGGGTGTCACCGGGCTCGACAGCCAGCTCGAGGTGACGCGATACATCTCCTTCGTCACCAACCTGATCCTGATATTCGGGGTGGCGTTCGAGTTCCCGCTGCTGATCCTGATGCTCAACTTCGTGGGCATCGCGAGCGCCAAGCGGCTGCTCAGCTGGTGGCGAGTGGCGATCTTCGTGTTCTTCGCGTTCTCCGCGGTCGTGACGCCAACGCCTGACCCGTTCGGCATGACCGCTCTGGCGCTCTGCCTCACGGCGATGTACTTCGTCGCCGTCGGCGTGGCGTTCCTCAACGATCGCCGCCGCGCGAAGCGTGACAACCCGTATTCGGACCTCAGCGACGACGAGGCGTCACCGCTCGACGCGTTCGAGCCGGTCGACGAGCCGGAGCCGCTGGAGCCGGTCGCGCCGATCCCGGCGCCAGAGGCGATCGAATACCGCCGCTACGACGAGTCCACGTGACAGAAGCGGCACCGCTCGCGGTGCTCACCAATCCGGGCGCCGGACGGGGTCGCTTCAACGACGTCACACCGGCCGTGCTGGACCGGCTCGCCGAGTCCGGCCGGCCGATCCGGCTGCTCGATCCCAGTACCCGAGACGATGCTCAGGCGGCCTGTCACGCCGCGGTCGCCGACGGCGCGGCCGCGCTCGTGGCAGTGGGCGGCGACGGCACCGTCCACCTCGCGCGAGGGGCGGGGGCCGGCCCCGGCGCGCCCCCGGGCGCGGGGCGGCCGGGCCCCGGCACCGACTTGGCGGAAGCGCCCGGCGTCCCCGCCGAGCCGCTGGCGGCCGCCGCGGCGATCGCCGACGCGGTCAAGGCGGCCCGCACCCGCCCGATCGACCTCGCGCGGGTCACGTCGCCCGGCGGCGAGGCGTACTGGTACGGCTCGGTGCTGGCGGCCGGATTCGACGCGGTGGTCAACGAGCGCGCCAACCGGATGCGCTGGCCGCGCGGCCCGCGCCGGTACGATCTGGCGATCTTCGTTGAGCTGCTGCGGCTCAAGGCCCGCCGGTACGTGCTGCGGCTCGACGGCGAAGAGCGGCGGCTCGACGCCGTGCTGTTGGCGGTGGGCAACTGCCCGAGCTACGGCGGCGGCATCCGCATCGTTCCGACCGCCGACCCGACCGACGGCCTGCTCGATGTCGTGTACGCCAACGTCAACCGGCCGACCCTCGTCCGCCTGAAGCCCAAGACCTACGAGGGCACCCACATCGAGCACCCGCTGGTCCACACGGCGCGCGCCCGCGTGGTCGAGATCGAGGCCGAGGGCATCACGACCTACGTAGACGGCGAACGAGCCTTACCGCTGCCCGTGAGGATCGAGGCCATCCCCGCGGCCATCCGCCTCCTCGCCTAGGGCGCCGGCTTCGCGGCTGTCAGGTCGAGCACCGCGGTCAGGCCGTTGGCGCGGCCCGGGTCCGCCGCGGGCAGCACGAGGGCCGCGCACCCCGCCTTCACCGCCCCCGCGTCCGCGGGCGTGTCGCCGACCATGAGCGCCCGCTCCGGGTCCACGCCCAGCGCCGCGCACGCCCGCATGAAGATCGCCGGGTCGGGCTTGCAGCGGCCCACCTCGTACGACAGCACGTACGCGTCCACGTACTCGGCCAGTTCCCACGCCTCGAACAGCGGCCGGATGTCGAACCCGACGTTGCTGACCACCGCGACCGGCAGGCCGGCCTCGTGGAGGGCGACCAGCGTGGCGACCGTGTCCGTGTACAGCACCCAGCCGTCCGGGCGCAGCAGCCGCTCGTAGAGGGCCTCCTCGAACCCGTCGACGCCCGCGTTGACGGTCGCCGCCAGCCCCAGATAGGCGGCCCGGTGCGCGTGCTCGTACAGGTCACGGTCGGCGAACACCTCGGCCAGGTGCGGCGGCACCCGGTGCGGCACTGGCCCGCCGGGGCGGCCGGCGGTGACGAGGCGGTCGGCGAGCACGGTGGCCCGGCCGCGGTCGAGCGTCACCCCGCAGGTCTGGGCCGCGGCGGTCACCCAGGACACGGGGTCTTCGACCTGGGCGAGTGTGCCGTGGAAGTCGAAGAGCACCGCCTCGACCGGGCGCCGCTGTGGTGATGGGCTGAGCGATTCGGCATGGTCCGGCACGTTCGTGACCCTATCGAGCGGCTCGCCGGGGCTCGCCGGGGGACACGCTACGCTCACTCCGCGAGAGCGGACGCACACACCGGGGAGGGGTCGTTGCGCGGGTGGTGGAGGAAGGCCCGCCTCCGGCTACGCCGGCGGGCGCGGCGCCTGGTGGGCGTGCTGATTCTGATGATCGTCGCCGCGATCCTTCTGCTCGCGGCCCGGCTCACCACCGGCTTCAACAGCGACCTGCTGCTCAACATCGGCGCCGCCGTGGTGATGGTCGCCCTGTCGTACGCCGTCTTCGACCCCATTTTCGAGGAGTTGCGCCGGTCGCGGGTCGAGGAGCACCCGAGCTTCGACCACGACGAGTTCAGCGGTCATGTGGCGGGCGCGTCCGACCTGGTCACGGTCATGGACACCGGCAACCACATGCTGGAGGGCGCGAGCCGGGGACGCTTCCTGGAGGCGGTGCGAGCTGCGCTGGGCAACGGGGCGACGGTACGCGTGCTGCTGCTCGATCCGGACTCGGCGGCCGCCTCGCAGCGGGCCGAGGAGATCCGGCCGGTCGACGTGCGGCGGGTCATCCAGGACAACCTGCGGCACCTGCACGAGTTCGAGGGCACGCTCTCCGCCGCCCACCAGGCCCGGTTCCAGGTGCGCATCTACGACGCGTCGCCGTCGATCCAGATGTTCCGCTGGGACGACAAGGCGCTCATCTCGTTCTTCCCGATCGGCGTACGGGCCTCCGCGTCCCCGCACCTGGAGGTGTACCTGGAGAGCCCGCTCGGCGAGTTCGTGCAGGGGCGCTTCGACGACCTGTGGAGGCACCCCAGCACGCGCCCGCTCAGCGACTACGTCGCGGTGCCGCTGACCGTGTTCCACCGCGACACCCCGCTGCGCAGCTGCGGCGTCCACTTCGTCCTCGTCGAGGGCGCGTGGTTCATCGACGGCGCGCCCATGGTCGACCAGCTCACCGACCACGGCACCGGGCGGCTCGACATCGTCACCGCGCACCCGCTCAGCATCGACGGGCGGATCGGGTGCAACTTCCGGCTGGCCCGCGTCGACGGCGACTCGGTGCCCGACCGCGACAGCGTGCTGCGGATGTTCGACGCCAAGTACGGGCCGCGCCAGCTCGACGGCCCAGGCCGCGCGCGGCTCGCCATGCGCCTCGTGCCCCGCCGCGAAGAGTACGGACTTACGTAGCAAGATAAAGTTGCCGTATGAGCAGCCCCGCCGAGCGGTACGCCGCGGCGCGCCGCCGGGCCGCGCAGGCCGCCGCGTTTCCCGCCCTCGACGAGTTCGCTCCGGCGCTGGGCTTCGACCTCGACGACTTCCAGCGGGAGGCCTGTGAGGCCCTGGAGCGGGGCAGCGGCGTACTGGTGTGCGCGCCCACCGGTGCCGGCAAGACCGTCGTCGGCGAGTTCGCCGTGCACCTGGCGCTGACGTCACCGACCCGGCGCAAATGCTTCTACACGACGCCGATCAAGGCGCTGTCCAACCAGAAGTACCACGACCTGGTGCAGCGGTACGGCGCGGAGCGGGTCGGCCTGCTCACCGGCGACAACGCCATCAACGGCGACGCGCCCGTGGTCGTGATGACGACCGAGGTGCTGCGCAACATGCTGTACGCCGGCTCCACCACCCTGGAGGGCCTCGCGTACGTGGTCATGGACGAGGTGCACTACCTCGCCGACCGGTTCCGCGGCGCGGTCTGGGAAGAGGTGATCATCCACCTGCCCGCCTCGGTGACGCTCGTGTCCCTGTCGGCCACCGTCTCCAACGCGGAAGAGTTCGCCGACTGGCTGGTCACCGTGCGGGGCGAGACCACCGTGGTGGTCAGCGAGCACCGGCCGGTGCCGTTGTGGCAGCACATGCTGGTCGGCAAGCGGATGTTCGACCTGTTCCACGACGCCGACGCGGCCCGCAAGCACGACGTGCACCCCGAGTTGCTGCGCTACAGCCGCGAGACGCTGCGCCGCCTGGAGATGACCGACGGGTACAGCCCGGGCTACGGGCGGCGGGGCCGGCGCTGGCGTCCGCCGCTGCGCGCCGACGTCGTCGAGCGCCTCGACCGCGAAGGCCTGCTCCCCGCGATCCTGTTCATCTTCAGCCGGGCCGGCTGCGACGCCGCCGTCCAGCAGTGCCTCCAGGCCGGGCTGCGCCTCACCACATCCGAGGAGCGCGCCGAGATCCGCCGGGTCGTCGAGAGCCGCATGGTCGCGTTCTCCGGCGATGACCTGTCGGTGCTCGGGTACTGGGAGTGGCTCGACGGGCTCGAGCGCGGCCTCGCCGCCCACCACGCGGGCCTGCTGCCGGCGTTCAAAGAGGTCGTCGAGGAGCTCTTCGTCCGCGGCCTGGTCAAGGCGGTCTTCGCCACCGAGACGCTCGCGCTCGGCATCAACATGCCGGCCCGCTGCGTCGTGCTGGAACGCCTGGTCAAGTTCAACGGCGAGGCGCACGTCGACCTGACGCCGGGGGAGTACACCCAGCTCACCGGCCGCGCCGGGCGGCGCGGCATCGACATCGAGGGCCACGCGGTCGTCGTGTGGGCGCCGGAGGTCGACCCGCGGCACGTCGCGGGCCTGGCCTCGACGCGCACGTACCCGCTGCGGTCCAGCTTCCGACCGTCTTACAACATGGCCGCCAACCTGGTCGGCACCGTGGGCGCCGATCGGGCCCGCGAGCTGCTGGAGTCGTCGTTCGCCCAGTTCCAGGCGGACCGGTCGGTGGTCGGCCTCGCACGGCAGGTGCAGCACAATCTGTCGACCATCGAGGCGTACGGCAAGGAGGTTCGCTGCCACCACGGCGACTTCGACGAGTACTTCGCCATTCGCGTGGCCATCGCCGACCGCGAGCGGGCGCTCGCGCGGCAAGGAAGCAGCCAGCGCCGCGCGGAAGCGGTGCGGTCGCTGGAGCGCCTCCGCGTCGGCGACGTCATTCGAGTACCGTCGGGACGGCGCGCCGGGCTAGCGGTGGTTCTCGACGCGGGTGCCGGTGGCTTCGGTGAGCCGCGACCACTGGTGCTGACCCAAGACCGGTGGGCCGGTCGGGTGTCCCCGGCCGACTTCAGCGCTCCGGCCGAGGTGTTGGCCCGTGTCCGCGTACCCAAGAATTTCAACCACCGCGCGCCCGCCGCGCGCCGCGACCTGGCGTCGGCGGTGACCGCGACCGGCCTCGACCGGCACGCCGGGCGGCGCAACAAGTCCCGCGGCAACGGCGAGGATCACGAGCTGGCGCTGCTGCGTATCCAGCTGCGGCAGCACCCGTGCCACGCGTGCGACGAGCGGGAGGAGCACGCCCGCTGGGCGGAGCGCCGGCACCGGCTCCAGCGCGACACCGAGCAGCTACGCGACAAGGTCGCCGGGCGCACCGGCTCGCTGGCCCGTACCTTCGACAACGTCTGCGACCTCCTGGCCACCCGCGGATACCTGACGCCCGGCGGCGAGGTGACCGACGCAGGCCGCATGCTCGCGCGGATCTGGACCGAGGCGGACCTGCTCGTCGCCGAGTGCCTGCGCCGCGGCGTCTGGGACGGACTGTCCCCGGCCGAGCTGGCCGCGGCCGTGTCGGTCGTGCTGTACGAGGCGCGGCGCGAGGGCGACGAGCGGGCATCGGTGCCGCGCGGGCCGGTCTCCGACGCGGTCGACGCGACGCTCAAGATCTGGGCCGAGCTGGAGGCCGACGAGGCCGCCCGCGGCCTCGACCTGACCCGCGAGCCCGACCTCGGTTTCGTGTGGCCGATTTTCCGGTGGGCGCGTGGTGAGGATCTCGCCAAGGTGCTCGCGAGCGGCCACAATCTCGACGGTGAGATGCCGGCCGGTGACTTCGTGCGATGGGCGCGCCAGGTGGTCGACCTGCTTGGCCAGCTGACCGACGCGGCCGCTGCGTCGCCCCGCGTACGCGACACCGCACGCTCGGCGATGACCGCCGTCAATCGAGGTGTGCTCGCCTACAATTCGGTCTGACTTTTAGCCGTTCGCCCCTTGCAGAACTATCTTCGTCCGTAAATGATCCGGACGCGAACCGTCTTCGTATCTTCGGGCGGGACTGTGGGGGGAACTGTGGCGGAGATTCATCATTTCGAATACGGCCTGATAACGCCGATACTCAGCTACGCGCTGTCGGTGCTGGGGTCGCTGCTCGGCCTGACCTGCGCGGTCCGGGTGCGGGAGGCGCGCTCGTCGGCGCAGCGGGCCTGGTTCCTGATGCTCGCGGCGTGGGCGATCGGCGGCACCGCGATCTGGAGCATGCACTTCATGGCGATGCTCGGGTTCTCGGTCGTCGGCCAGCGCATCCGGTACGACGTGGCGCTCACCGCCGCCAGCGCGATCATCGCCGTCGTCGTGGTCGGCATCGGCCTGTTCATCGTCGGCATGGGCCGGCCGTCGATCGTGAAGATCCTCTTCGGTGGCCTCTTCGCCGGGCTCGGCGTGGCCGCGATGCACTACACCGGCATGGCCGCCATGCGCGTCGACGCCGACATCGCCTACGACAGCACCCGCGTCGCACTCTCTGTGCTGATCGCCGTGGTCGCCGCGTGCGTGGCGTTGTGGCTCGTCGTCAACGTCAAGGGCGTACTGGCGACCATCGCGTCCGCCCTGGTCATGGGCGTCGCCGTCAACGGCATGCACTTCACCGGCATGTCCTCGATGTCCGCACACCTGCACGAAGTGCCCGGCGACCCGAGCGGCGCCACCGCCTCCAACCTGCTCGTACCGATCATCCTCGCCGTGATCCTCGTGGTGATCGCCCTGATCTACGCCGTCCTAGCCGCCCCAACCGAAGACGACCGGGCCGGCGCCGCCTACCTGGACGCCCGCATGGCCGATCGCGAGAAGACCCAGCCCGAGCTGCCCGCGGCTCCGAACGGCTTCACCCCACGCCCCCGCCGCAACACCACCTCCTACACCCCCCGCCGCCGCTAACACCCCCACTCCGGCAGCCCCGCGCCATCGGCGGGTAAGCCGTGCGGGCGCTCTGTCCGTCGGCGCGGCCCGCCGTGTGGGCGCTCTGTCCGTCGGCGGGGTTCGCGGCGTGGGCGCTCTGTCCGTCGGCGGGGCCCGCCGTGCGGGCGCTCTGTCCGTCGGCGGGGCCCGCCGTGTGGGCGCTCTGTCCGTCGGCGGGGCCCGCCGTGCGGGCGCTCTGGCCGTCGATCAAGGGCAAATGCACGTGGTTTGATCTCTTTTCCGCGTGCATTTGCCCTTGATCCATGCGGATCTCCTTGATCGACGCCAATGCGGTGGGTGGTCCAGCGTCTCGGCAGTGGCCTGTTCCGCGCCGCAGGCCCTCGGGCTGCGAATGGTCGGGTCCGGCGTCGCAGCCCTGACCATTCGCAGCGCCCGGCGGACGGCGGCCCTGGCAGCTGATCTCGTGTCCGGAGTCCAGCGTCCTCGGCCGCTTCGCCCGGCGCCGGGGCCGGGGGAGGC
>NZ_JAIBNX010000162.1 GCF_026130045.1 Micromonospora sp. CPCC 205371 | reverse complement strand
GGCGGGCGGCGGGGAAGCACCGCGCGCGGCGGGCGGCGGAGGGAGCGCCGCGCGCAGGGCCCGGCGGGGGAGCACCGCGCGCAAGCGGGCGGCGGAGAGCACCCGTACGCAGGGGCCGGCGGAGAGCACCGCGCGCAGTGGCCGGTAGGGAGGGCGGCGGAGCCGCCCGGGGCGGCGGCGAGGTCGCGGGCGCGGCGGTGGCGTGGGGATAGCGTGGCGAGGTCGGGCGGCGTAGCGGAGGTTAGAGGCCGCTTAGGCGTTGGCCGGCGCGGACTACGGCCATGGCGTGGCGGTCGCCGGGGCGGCGGCCGAGGCGCTCTATGGGGCCGGAGACGCTGATCGAGGCGATCACGCGGCCCGTCCGGTCGCGGATCGGGGCGGAGACGCTCGCCACACCGGGCTCGCGTTCGGCGACGCTCTGCGCCCAGCCGCGCCGCCGCACCTCGGCCAGGGTGCGGCCGGTGAACTTGCACCGGGGGAGCAGCGGCATGACGGCCTCTGGCGGTTCCCACGCGAGCAGGATCTGGGCGGCCGAGCCGGCGGTCATCGGGAGTACCGAGCCGACGGGAACGGTGTCGCGCAGGCCACTCGCGCGTTCGGCGGCCGCCACGCAGACGCGTTCGTCGGCTCGGCGCAGGTACAACTGGGCGCTTTCGCCAGTGGCGTCCCGCAGTGCGGCGAGAAGCGGCTCGGCGGCGGTCAGCAGGACGTCGGGGGCGGCGTTGGCGAGCTCACCTAGGCGCGGGCCCGGACGCCACCGTCCCTGGGTGTCGCGTACCAGCATTCGGTGGATCTCAAGCGCCTGTGCCAACCGGTGTGCGGTGGCTCTCGGAAGCTTCGTCCGGTCCACCAATTCGGCCAGGCTCGCGCCGTCTACGCAGGCGGCGAGGATGACGACCGCCTTGTCGAGAACGCCGACACCGCTCATACTGTGTCCCACAAGCCGAAACATACCTCCCAGAATTTAGGATGTCCAGATGGTGGGAGACACTGCCAAACCAAGGACCCTGGCCGAAAAGGTCTGGGACGCCCACGTGGTGCGATCTGCCGAGGGCGAGCCGGATCTGCTGTTCATCGACCTGCACCTGCTGCACGAGGTGACCAGCCCGCAGGCGTTCGACGGCCTGCGCATGGCGGGGCGCCGGGTGCGGCGTACCGACCTGACGCTCGCGACTGAGGATCACAACACGCCGACGGGATACGCCGACCCGGCTTTCAATAGCCGCCGGGGCGACCTGCTGACGATCGCCGACCCGACGTCGCGGACGCAGATCGAGACGCTGCGCCGCAACTGCGCCGAGTTCGGGGTCAAGCTCCACCCGTTGGGTGACGAGCAGCAGGGAATCGTGCATGTGATCGGGCCCCAGCTGGGGCTTACGCAGCCAGGTCTGACCATCGTGTGCGGCGATTCACACACCTCCACGCACGGCGCTTTCGGCGCGCTGGCGTTCGGCATCGGCACCAGCGAGGTCGAGCACGTGCTGGCGACGCAGACGCTGCCGCAGTCCCGGCCGAAGACGATGGCCGTGACGGTGACCGGCGAGCTGGGCCCGGGCGTGACCGCGAAGGACCTCGTGCTGGCCCTCATCGCACAGGTGGGCACCGGCGGCGGGCGCGGCCACATCGTGGAGTACCGCGGCGAGGCCATCCGCAAGCTCTCCATGGAGGGCCGGATGACCATCTGCAACATGTCGATCGAGTGGGGCGCCAAGGCCGGCATGATCGCGCCGGACGAGACCACGTTCGCATACCTGAAGGGGCGCCAGCACGCGCCGAAGGGCGAGGCGTGGGACGCCGCGGTGGAGTACTGGCGCGGCCTCACGACCGACGAAGGGGCCACATTCGACACTGAGGTCGTCCTCGACGCGTCGCAGATAAGCCCGTTCGTGACGTGGGGTACGAATCCGGGCCAGGGCGCCGCGCTCAACGGTCGCGTGCCGAACCCGGAGGAGATCGTCGACGAGGGCGAGCGGGCCGCTGCCGAGCGCGCGCTGGAGTACATGGCTCTCAAGCCGGGCACGCCGCTGCGCGAGATCGAGGTCGACGTGGTGTTCGTGGGCTCGTGCACCAACGGGCGGCTGGAAGATCTGCGCGCGGCCGCGGAGGTGTTGCGCGGTCACCACGTCGCCGACAGCGTGCGCATGCTCGTGGTGCCTGGTTCCGCCGTCGTGCGCGAAGCGGCCGAGCAGGAAGGGCTCGACAAGGTCTTCAAGGACGCGGGCGCCGAGTGGCGGTTCGCCGGCTGCTCCATGGGCCACGCCCAGAACCCCGACCCTCACAAGCCGGGCGAGCGTCCGGCGCCGCCCCCCACCCGCAAGTGCGGGGGCGGCCGGGGCCGCGGCGGGCGTACCCATCTGGTGTCGCCGACGGTGGCCGCGGCCACCGCCGTGCTGGGCCACCTCGCCGCTCCCGCCGACCTGAACTGAGGCTGACAGACATGGAGAAGTTCACCGTGCACACCGGCACAGCGATCCCGCTGCGCCGGTCCAACGTGGATACCGACCAGATCATCCCGGCGGTGTACCTGAAGCGGGTGACCCGCACCGGGTTCGCCGACGGGCTCTTCAGCGCCTGGCGTGAAGATCCGGACTTCGTCTTCAACAACCCGGTGTTCGCGGGCGCCTCGATCCTCGTGGCGGGCACCGAGTTCGGCACCGGGTCTTCCCGTGAGCACGCCGTCTGGGCCCTGCGGGACTACGGTTTCCGCGCGGTCATCGCGCCGCGCTTCGGCGACATCTTCCGCGGCAACGCCCTGAAGGAGGGGCTGCTGCCGGTGGAGCTGGAGCTGAAGGCTGTGGAAGCCCTGTGGGATCTGGTCGAGAGCGACCCGACCGCGCAGGTGACGGTCGACCTGACGGCTCGCGAGGTCCGTGCCGAACTCCCGGCCAGCACAGCCGCCTGGACCTTCGCTCTTGACGATTTCAGCCGGTGGCGCCTGCTCGAAGGGCTTGATGACATTGGACTGACGCTCAGGAACGAGGGCGCCATCACCGCTTACGAGGAGCGCCGGCTGTCGTTCCTGCCAGTGGTCGGTTAGCCGCTGGGTGTAGTGCTCTAGCCGTTTTCGCCCCCGTCGGATCATCCGGCGGGGGCGAATCCGTTACGACACAACGACTTTTTTTCTGCGGATGTTTGTATCTAGTGGTCAAAGGGCATACCGTGCGCGCAGAATGGCTCGCGTTGAGTCCAAAAGTTAGGTACGGGAGGGAAGTCGTGAACAAGGCCGAGCTCATCGAGGCGCTCGCCGCCCGCTTGGGGGACAAGAAGGCGGCGACGGCGGCGCTCGACGCGGTTCTCGCGGAGGTCCAGCAGGCGGTCACCAAGGGCGACCGGGTTGCCATCACCGGCTTCGGTGTCTTCGAGAAGCGGGTCCGCGGTGCCCGAACAGCCCGCAACCCGCGCACCGGCGAAGCGGTGAAGGTAAAGAAGACGTCGGTTCCGGCGTTCCGCGCTGGCGCTGGCTTCAAGGAGATGGTGGCCAGCGGTCGCGTGCCGAAGGTCGCCGCCGCCAAGAAGACCACCGCCGCCGCGAAGTCGACGACGGCTACGAAGAAGGCCGCGCCCGCCAAGGCGACGGCGACCAAGAAGGCCGCTCCGGCCGCCAAGAAGGCGACCGCGGCCAAGACCACTCGCGCGGCGAAGACCACCACCGCGCGTGCGACGGCGGCCGCGAAGAAGGCCCCCGCCAAGAAGGCGCCGGCGAAGAAGACTGCGCCGCGCCGCTGACAAAACGGTACGCACGAAGAGGGGCGCCAGCGTTGGCGCCCCTCTTCGCGTCTGTCTACGCAACGAGTTGGTGCTCCTCCTCGCGCAGGCCGATGCGGGTGTGGGCGCGCCGCAACGGTTCCGGCGCCCACCAGTTGTACCGGTTCAGAAGTGTCATCGTCGCCGGCACGAGCAGCATCCGCACCACCGTCGCGTCGAGCGCCACCGCCAGCACGAGGCCGAGCCCGATCGCCTGTATCGGCGCGAATCCGCCCGCGAGGAAGCCGGCGAACACCACGACGAGCAACAGCGCGGCCGATGTGATGATGCGGCCGGTGCGCTGGATGCCTTCCGCCACCGCCTGCTCCGACGGTACGCCGGCCAGCCACCGTTCGCGGATACGCGATACCAGGAAGACCTCGTAGTCCACGGAGAGCCCGAACGCGATCGCGGCCACCAGCACCGGAACCGTCAGATTGGTGACACCGAGCCCTTCGGTGCCAAGGAGTCCCGCGAGGTTGCCGTCCTGGAAGACCCACACGACAGCACCGAGCGCGGCGCCGATGCTGAGCGCGTTGGTTAGGACGGCCTTAACCGGCAGCACCACGGAACCGGTGAGCAGGAACAGCAGTGCGAGGGTGCCCAGTACCACCACGCCTGCGGCCCACGGCGCGCGCTGCTTCAGCATCTGCTCGTAGTCGGCGAGGAAAGCCGCGTCGCCGCCCACTTCCACGCCCGGCAGCGCCCGGATGGCCTGTACCGCCGCTTGTGTGCGGTCGGAGGCCGACCGCTCGTCGGGGTACGCGCGCAGCGCGGTCAGTTCGGGTCCGGCGGCGGTCATCTCCACCGTCGTGACGCCGTCGACGTCGGCGATCCGATCGCGCAACGCGCGCGCGGTCGGGTCGTCCGGCTGTCCCGGGGTGAGCGCGATGATCGGGTCGGGCCGGTTCGCCTCCGGGAAGTGGGCCTCCAGCGCCTCGTACATCTGCCGGGTCGCCGTCGACTCCGGCAGCATCCGCGGATCGCCTTCGGAGAGCCGCATCCCGAAGACCGGCAGCGCCAGCGCCACCATCACGCCGCTCGCCGCGAGCAGGGTCACCACCGGCCGTTGCTGCACGGCGCGCGCGACCCGCGCGAAGAAACCAGTGCCGGAGCTGAGCTGGCTGGCGCTCGCTCCGCTCGCGGCGGGCTTGATGCGCTGGCCGAAGAGCACCAGGAGCGCCGGCAACAGGGTGAGCGCCGCGAGCATGTCGACCACCACCACGGCAACGCCCGCGAGCCCCATGGAGCGCAGGAACGGATCGGGGAAGAGGGTCAGGCCGCTCAGCGCGACCGCGACGGTGAGGCCGGCGAAGAGCACCGTGCGGCCAGCGCTCGCGGCGGTACGGGAAACGGCGCCGGGCACATCAGGGTCGGCGGCGCGCTCCTCGCGGAAGCGGTTGACCAACAGGAGCGCGTAGTCCACGCCCAACCCGACCGCGAGCATCGTGGTGACCTGGACGGCGTACACGGACACGTCGGTGACGGTGCTGAAGCCGAGCAGGATGCCGAACGTCGCGCCGACACCGACGAGGGCCACGAGCAACGGCAGCCCGGCCGCGAGCAGGCCACCGAAGATGAGCAGCAGCAACACCAGTACCACCGGGGTCGTCAGCATCTCCGCGCGCTGCACGTCGTGCGCGGCCTGTTCCCCGTACTCGTCCTCGGTGAGCGGCCCACCGGCGACCGTGACCGTACCGACGGGTATTTCCGCGAAGCGGTCGGCGGCGCCCTGCGCCGCCTCGGCGGTGTCGGGGCGGGGGTCGAGCGTGACCCGCCACATAAGCGCCTGGCCGCCCTCCGATGCCCGCGGTGGGGTGACCTCGGCGACGCCCGGCTGTGCGCGCACGTCGGCGATCGCGGCGTCGACGGCCGACCGCAACGCCGGATCGGCCGCGGAGTGGCCGTGCACGACGGCGATGAAGCTCGGCGGCCCCGGCCCGGTCGCGCCCAGACGCTCGGCGACCCGGGCCGATTCGCTGCCCGAGCCGGCGTCGATGTCGGCGGTCAGGCGATCGAAGACCCCTGTGCCGGCACCGAATCCGACGAGGAGCACCACGACCCAGGCGGCGATGACGACGAGCGGCCGGCGGATGGCGAAGGCGGTGACTGTGCGAATCATGCCCCGATGCTCGTGCCGGGCGAGCCATGAGCGGATCGCCGGCAGGATTGGAACCGGCGCTCAGTCCTGAGAGGGAGCCTGCCCCGGCACGACCAGGCCGGACTCGTACGCCAGCACCACCGCCTGCACGCGGTCGCGCAGGCCGAGCTTGGTGAGCAGGTTGCTGACGTGCGTCTTGACGGTGTGCTCGGTGACGAAGAGCGCGCTGGCGATCTCGGCATTCGACAGCCCACGCGCGACCAGCCGCAGCGTGTCGGTCTCGCGGGCGGTCAGCGCAGCCAGCCGGCGCGCGGCGACGGGCCGGACGGCCGTGCCCGCCACGCCGCGGCGCACCACGTCGGCGATCAGCCGCCGGGTCACCGTGGGCGCCAGCAGCGCCTCGCCGGCGGCCACCGTGCGCACGGCCGCGACCAACTCGTCGCGCCGCATGTCCTTGAGCAGGAAGCCGCTCGCGCCCGCGTGCAGCGCGTCGTAGACGTACTCGTCGAGGTCGAACGTGGTGAGCACGAGCACCCGTGCGGGCGTCTCGGCGCAGATCCGGGCGGTGGCCTTGATGCCGTCGAGCTTCGGCATCCGCACGTCCATCAGCACCACGTCTGGGCGCAGCGCCAGCGCCGCCGAGACGGCCTCTTCGCCGTCTCCGGCCTCCCCGACCACGGTGATGTCCGGCTGGGCGTCCAGGATCACGCTGAAGCCGTCGCGGACCAGTGCCTGGTCGTCGACCACCAGCACGCGGAGCTGGTCAGCCATCGCGGCTCACCGGCAGCCTCGCGACGACGCGGAAACCGCTGCCGGCCGGGTCGTTGCCGGCGTCGAACTCGCCACCGAACGCGGACACCCGCTCCCGCATCCCTGCGATTCCATGGCCCTGCTGGCTGAAGCTCGCTCCGCTCGCGCGGGTGCCGGGGCCCTTGCCGTCGTCGCGGACTTCCAGGCCCAGGCGGTCGCCGGCCCAGTCGAGGCTGATCCAGACGTGGCTGGCGGCGGCGTGCCGCACCACGTTGGTCAGTGACTCCTGCACCACCCGGTAGGCGGTCAGGCCCAGGTCGGGCGGGAGTGTGCGCGGCTCGCCGCGGTGCTCGACGGACACCGCCAGGCCCGCTTCGCGGGCGCTGTCGGCAAGGGCGGGGAGGTCGTCGAGGTCGGGCTGTGGTGCCCGGCTCGCCGCCTCGCCTCGCAACACTCCGAGGGTACGCCGCAACTGCGTCAACGTTTCCCGTGCTGTGCCGCCGATGGTGTCGAAGACGCGTACCGCCCGATCCGGATCGGCGCGCACCAGCACCGGCCCGGCCTCCGCCTGTACCGCGATCAGGCTGATCGAATGCGCCACGATGTCGTGCATCTCCCGCGCGATCCGGGCCCGCTCCCGGGCGGCCGCGGACTCGTGCTCCTCCATCTGGCGGCGGGCCCGCTCCTCCAGCAGCGCGATCCGGTCGCGGCGGGCCCGATTGCCGGTGCCCAGCGCCCAGGCCGCGACGAACAGCGAGAGGATGATTGGCAACTGGGCCAGCTTCTCGCTCAGCGGCTGGAAAGTGACCGCGATGCCGGCGGTCGTGCCGAGCGCGCCGACGAGCCGGGCCACCGCGCCGGAGAGGGCCGCGACCGTGTACGTCGCGACGAGCTGGCCCCACGGCAGGTCACCCAAGCCGTCGGTGAGCGCCAGCGAGACGGTGCCGACGCCGCACACCGCCATGACCTGTACCGGGAACTGCCGGCGCCACACCAGCGGAATCGACGCCAACGCCGCCAGCGCCAGCGTCAGCTCGCGGCCGTCGGCCGTCGGGTTGCTCTGTTTGGGCAGCACGGTGGCGAGGTAGCAGAGCAGCGCGATGCCCGCGTCGACCGCCCGGGGCGGCAGCGCCCTGACCCACCTCACGCGCCCAGTATCCCCGCCCTGTCGGGCGCGAGCCTCCCTCTCAGGAGCGAGGGAGCGCTAGCCAACTACGTACCGGGAACCAGGCGGTCGGCTGCGATCAGGTGGGGGCCGGCGAACGCCAGCAGCCACCCGGAGCCCTTCGGGGTGGTCCACGCCTTCGCCGAGCCGATACCGGCCAGCGCCGCGAGCGCGGGCGGAATCACCTTGCCCTGGCTGCACACCACCGCCGAGGTGCCGCTGGCGGCCAACTCACGCAGCCGTGCCGCCGCTCCGGCCGCGACCGCCGCCGGGTCCTGCCCGGGGCGCGGCTCGTCGAAGCGGGAGTCCACGTCGATCGGCAGGTCTGCCAGGGTGGCCAGCGGGTCGAGGGTCTGGCGGCAGCGGCGTACCGACGCGGAGATGAGCCGGCGCGGCTCCCCGAGAGCGAGCAACGGTGCGAGGGCGTGCGCCTGGACGCGGCCGGTGGCGTCGAGCGGCCGTGCGGCGTCCGGGCCGGACCAGGTGCCCCGCTTGCCGGCCATCGCATGCCGCACGAACGCCAGCACGCAGGTCGCGCGCGGCAGGCCCGCGAAGTGCCGCAGCACCTGGGCGTCGTGCGGGTACGTGACCAGGCTCGCCGCGGCCGACGGGCTCAACCAGCGCACCCCGTCGACCTCGGAGTTGGGGGTGAACTCCGACTCCGACAGCGCACGCATCGCCCAGTAGTCGACGAGCTTCGGCAGGCCGTTGCGCCAGTACCGCACCGATGGCAGGCGGAGCTGCGGCTGTGCGCGTACACCGGTCTCCTCGACCACCTCTCGCACCGCGGCGGCGAGCGGGTGCTCGCGGCTGTTCAGCTTGCCCTTGGGCAGCGACCAGTCGTCGTAGCGCGGCCGGTGGACCAGGCACACCTCGACGCGCCCGCCCACCGGCCGCCAGATCACGCCGCCGGCCGCCCGGATGGTTCCTATGGCAGCCAAGCGGTCTTCCTGGGCTTGGCGGCCTTGCGCCACGCCTCCGGGAACTCGGCGCGCACCGTGCGGATGGCGGCCCGCTCCCGCTCGAAGAGTCGCCCGGCGGTGACCGCGAGGGCGTGGTCGGCGGGTGAGGCGGCCGCGATGTCGAGCCAGGTGTCGGCGGCTGTGGCGGCGTCTTGGTGCTCGCCGAGCAGGTCCTGCACGCCGGCCAGCGCCTTTGCCAGATCCGGTGCCGCGCCACCGAGCACGCCCGCGACCGCCTCGACGGCGTACCGGGCCTTCTTGCCGTTGATGCGCACCGCGTGCCACTTCTCGTCTGGCGCGTTCGGGTCGAGGTCGGCGGCGCCGTCGACTCCCTTGGCGCCGTACGCCAACTGGTGCCACGGCCGGGACACCAGCCGGGGCAGGACCTCGGTGGCGCGCCCGTCGGCCTGCGGGGTCAGCCGCGGTGCGACGGTCGCCGCGACGAGGTCGTCGACCAGCTTGACGTACCGGTCGGAGCGCAGCGCCTCGTCGAGTGCGGTGAGCGCCTCCTCATGCCTGGCGGCCAGCGCCTCGTCGATGTGTGCGATCGCCGCCTCGTCCGGCGGGCTGAGCGGGTCACGCTCGGCGGTCTTGCGCAGCCGGGCACGCAGCACCTCGGCGTCACGGGCCGCACCCAGTACACCCGCGATCCAGCCCAGCTCGTCACGCAGCGGCTTGGCCCATGCCTTGTCGACGAGCGGGCCGAATGTGCGCAGGTCGCTGCGCAGGCGGCGGCAGCCGACCCGCATCTGGTGCACGGCGGTGTCGTTGTCGCCGACGGGTGCGCGCAGCCGCACCAGCGGGTCGTGCGCGAGGAGTCGGCCGGCGCCCCGGCGGATCGCCGCGGTCACCACGTCGCCGGCGGTCGGCTTGCGGCCCAGGTCGGTCGGCGCCACGAGGTCAGGCGGTGCCGTCGCGGTCTCGCCGAGCGCGCGGATGTTCTTCGGCACGAACCCGCCGGCCACCGCGCCCGCGTCGCGTAGCGCCTCGTCGACCCGGTCGAGAAGCTTGCGCCCACCGGCCTTGCGCTCCACCTCGATCTCGCGGAACCTCAGGCGCACGCGGCGACCGTCGAGCACCGACACCGCGTCGTCGGCCAGCTCCGCCAGCGTCTGGCCGTCAGCGTCACGCAGGTCGTACGCCCGCCGCACCGTGCGCACGACGGCGGCCGCGACCAGCTCGGCCCCGCGCGAGTACGCCGTCACGAGCGCGACCAGTTCGGCTGGCGGCGTGCCCGGGTTGCCTTCCCGGGAGATCTCGTGCCGGATGCCGGGCGCGTCGGACGGCAGCTTGACCGTCCACGGCTCGGCGTCGCCGCGGCGGTGCCGCAACGACACCCCGGCCCGGGCGAGGCGCAGGTCGGGTGTGTCGTAGTAGGTCGCGGTCAGCGTGACTGGGGCCTGCTCCACCACTTGGCCGCCAGCGGGCAGGCGGTCGGACAGGTCCGGCACCGCGAACCGGACGTCCACCTCGTACTTGCGTTCCTCCTCCAGCATCTGGTCAGCCTACTTACCGGAGGCACCGACGATGCGCCGGAGCAAGCCCTCCTGGAGATTGACGAGGGGCTGGTTGTCGGACGAGCGGCGGCGCGTCCAGGTGCCGTCCGGGTGCAGCTCGAACGACTCGGTCTCGTCGCCCATCGCGAGGGCCAGCACCTTATCCAGCTCTGCGCGGGCCTCCGCGTCGGTGACCTGCACCAGCGCCTCGACGCGGCGGTCGAGGTTGCGGTGCATGAGGTCGGCCGAGCCGATCCAGAATTCGCTGGAGCCGTTGTTGCCGAACCGGAAGACCCGGGAGTGCTCCAGGAACCGGCCGAGGATCGACCGCACCCGGATGTTGTCGGACAGGCCCGGCACGCCTGGCCGCAGCGTGCACATGCCCCGGATGATGAGGTCGACCTGCACGCCGGCCTGCGAGGCGCGGTACAGCGCGTCGGTGACGCCCTCGTCGACGAGCGAGTTCACCTTGATCTGCACCAGGCCCTGCCCACCGGCGCGGGTGTGCTCGATCTCGCGGTCGATCCGCTCGATGATGCCGCTGCGTACGCCGTGCGGCGCGACCAGCAGGCGCCGGTAGGCGGTCTGCCGGCTGTAGCCGGTGAGCACGTTGAAGAGGTCGGTGACGTCGGCGCCCACCTCGGGGTCGGCCGTGAGCATGCCGTAGTCCTCGTACAGCCGGGCCGTCTTCGGGTGGTAGTTGCCGGTGCCGATGTGGCAGTACCGCCGGATCTGGTTGCCCTCCTGGCGCACCACGAGCGCGGTTTTGCAGTGCGTCTTGAGCCCTACGAGGCCGTACACGACGTGGCAGCCGGCGCGCTCCAGGGTGCGTGCCCAGCCGATGTTGGCCTGCTCGTCGAAGCGCGCCTTGACCTCGACCAGCACCACCACCTGCTTGCCCGCGGCGGCCGCCTCGACGAGCGCGTCGACGATCGGGGAGTCGCCGCTGGTGCGGTACAGGGTCTGCTTGATGGCGAGGACGTTCGGGTCGGCCGCGGCCTGCTCGATGAAGCGCTGCACGCTCGTGGAGAACGAGTGGTACGGGTGGTGCACGAGCACGTCGCCGTCGCGCAGGGTCGCGAAGACGCTCCGCGGCACCTCGCCCTCGACGAAGCGCGGATGGGTGGCCGGCACGAACGGCCGCTCCTTGAGCGTGGGCCGGTCGACCTCCCCGTACACCTGCCACAGCGACGAAAGGTCGAGCAGGCCCGGCACCCGCAGCACGTCGTGGCTGTCCATGTCGAGCTCGTGCACGAGTTTGTCGAGCATCTGGTCGGAGATCGACGACGCGACCTCCAGGCGCACCGGCGGGCCGAATCGGCGCTGCGCCAGCTCGCGCTCCAGGGCCTGGAGCAGGTCTTCGTCGCGGTCTTCGTCGACCTCGAAGTCGGCGTTGCGGGTGACCCGGAAGAGATGGCACTCGACGACCTGCATGCCCGAGAAGAGCTGGCTGAGGTGGTTGGAGATGAGCTCTTCGATCGGCAGGAAGCGGTATCGGCGACCGCTGCTCTCCACCACGACGAAGCGCGGCACGTTGTTGGGCACCTTGACCCGGGCGAACAGCTCGGGCCCGCCGTCGGGGTCGCGCACGGAGACGGCGAGGTTGAGCGAGCGGCTTGATATGTACGGGAACGGGTGCGCCACGTCGACCGCCAGCGGCGTGAGGACGGGGAACACGACCTCTCGGAAGTAGATGCGCAACCGCTCCTGCTCGACGACTTCGAGCTCGTGCCACCGCACGAACTGGATGTCTTCCGCGGCCAGCTTCGGCATCACTTCGTCGGCGAAGCAGGCGGCGTGGCGGCTGAGAAGGTGAGCCGTCCGCTCACCGATCATCTCCAGCTGGGTGCGCAGCGGGAGTTGGTCGCCGCCGCGCACCGGGAGCCCGGCCTGCAGGCGTCGCTTCAGTCCGGCCACCCGCACCATGTAGAACTCGTCGAGGTTGCTGGCGAAGATGGCGAGGAACTTGGCCCGCTCCAGCAGTGGGGTGTCAGGATCTTCAGCCAGCGCGAGCACCCGCGCGTTGAAGTCCAGCCAGGACAGCTCTCGGTTCAGAAATCGGTCCTCCGGAAGCACGTCGGCCTCCTCGGGGCTCTCGTCCATGGATTCGGTGGTTCCCTCGCTCGCGCGGATGAACCGTCCGTCGGGGCCGCGTTGTGGCTCAGGGGTGGCCGTGGCTCGGCGCTGCTGCGGGGTGCGTCGGGCTGGCATGGTGCTCACCGCATAATCATCACCCGAAGAGGGTTAACGTGAGGTGAACTCAGTCCGCAAACGTGGGCAAAGTTACCTTTGTAAGCTGGCCTGATTCATTGACCTCAATGCGAAGGCGCTGGCCGAGGCGGAGTAGGCGGAGGCCCGAGGCGTCGAACGCCTCGCGGGGGAAGGCCATCTCGGTGCCGTCATCCAGCAGCACAGTCCCGGACCGCGTCTGCGGGTCGTAGGTCGCGACAGTTCCCTGCATGGCTTTCTCCTAGCAACGCGTCGGTAGCCGGTCCGACGCCGAGAAGCGCGGCGGCGGCCAGGTCAGAGGCGGTGTCGACATCGCGCCGCAGCGTCGGCCAGTGGCCGGCCAAGGGCAGCGCGCCGGAGCGCCGGTGGGCATCGGCCGAATCGGGACCGAAGCGCGGCTCCAGTGCCGTGCCGGGCGGCGCCGTCAGGAGCACCGTGCCGGTGCCTGGCGCGTCCGCGACGAAGCTTCGGGCCCGCGCTCCACCTTCGACCCGCGCGGCGTGCAGCGCCGCGGCCAACTCCTCCGGGAGCAGCGCCGGCAGGTCCGCGGCGAGCGCGGCCACCGGGCGCCCGGCCCCGGCCGCGGTGGCGCCATGTGCGAAAGCGGCGTTCAGCCCATCGCGGGGATCATCGGGTACGACGCGCGCGCCGAGCCTCGCGAGTGCCCGCCCGACGGCCGGGTCGTCTGTCACGGCGACCACCTCGGCGACCGGCGCGCAGGATAGTGCGGCAGCAGCGGTGTCCTGCGCGAGTGCGAGTGCGAGCGACTCGTGGGGCACACCGGGCAGCGCGCCCCGTAGCCGGCTCTTGGCCACGTGGAGCCGCTTGACCGGCAGCACCACCACCCACGTCGCCTCGTCCACACCGTAATCCTGCCAGCCGCCTCCGGCGGCGGCGGAACCATGACGGAGCGAAGAATCCTGCCAGCCGCCTCCGGCGGCGGCGGAACCGTGGCGGAACGGCGGATGTGGCCGCGCTGGCCGTACCCCGTGTCAGCAGGCATGATTTTCGCTGCGGGCGTCCGGCGGGTGACGCCGGCTGGCGGGAGCGAGGAGGGGCCGTGGTGCGGACGGCGCGGCGCAGATTGGGGCTTTTGCGCCGATTAATTGTGATTCTCGTGAAGACGGTCCTGACCCCGATGACCAAGCGCACGTGGACCGGCCTGGAGCACATCCCGCCCACCGGTGGCGTCATCCTCGCACCGAACCACCTGTCCCACGCCGACCCGCTCGTCTGCGCGCACTTCGTCTACGACGCCGGCCGCTGGCCACGCTTCCTCGGCAAGGCGAGCGTCTTCAAGGTCCCCGTGGTCGGCAAGATCATCCTGCGGGCACAGCAGATCCCGGTCGAGCGCGGCTCGGCAGAGGCGGCCAGGTCGCTCGAGACCCTCACCGAGGCCCTCCGGCAGGGCGGCGCGGTGATCATTTACCCGGAGGGTACGACCACCCGGGAGCCCGACCTGTGGCCGATGCGGGGCAAGACCGGCGCGGCCCGGCTCGCGCTCGCCACGGGCGCACCGGTCATCCCGATGGCCATGTGGGGCCCGCAGGACTTCTTCGACCCGCGCACCAAGAAGGTCCGCCTCCGCCCGCGTACCCCGATCGCCATCGCCGCCGGGCCGGCGGTCGACTTCAGCAGGTGGGCCGGTGCGGAGCCCACCCGCGCCGTGCTCGACGAGATGACCGACGAGATCATGCTGCGGGTTCGCGACCTGCTTGGCGAGATCCGGCAGGAGACGCCGCCCCCGTTGTGGGCGCCCGTGAAGGGAGAAAAGGCATGACAGAGCTAGTTGGCGCGCGCCTTCGCGCGCGGGGGTCATGCGCATGAGCAGGGCTGCGGTTCTTGGTGCTGGGTCCTGGGGCACCGCCTTCGCGAAGGTGCTCGCCGACGCGGGTACCGACGTGACGATCTGGGCGCGGCGCGAGTCTCTGGCCGCCGCCATCCGCTCCTACGGCACCAACCCCGACTACCTGCCGGCTGTGCGGCTGCCGGACCGGGTCACCGCCACCTCCGACGCGGGCAAGGCGATCGCCGACGCCGACCTCGTGGTCCTCGCGGTGCCGTCGCAGACGCTGCGCGGCAACCTCGCCGACTGGGCCGCCTTCCTCGCGCCGGACGCCACGCTCATCTCGCTCATGAAGGGCATCGAGCTGGGCACGCTCAAGCGGATGAGCGAGGTGATCGTCGAGACCGCCGGGGTGTCCGCCGACCGAGTCGCCGTGGTCTCCGGGCCCAACCTGGCCGCCGAGATCGCGGGGGAGCAGCCAGCCGCGACCGTGGTCGCCTGCACCGACATGACGCGCGCGACGCTCGTGCAGCGCGCCATCACGACGCCGTACTTCCGGCCGTACACCAACGACGACGTGGTGGGCGCCGAGCTGGGCGGTGCGGTCAAGAACGTGATCGCCCTGGCGTACGGCATGGCGACCGCGATGCGGCTCGGCGACAACACAAAGGCCACGCTCATCACCCGCGGGCTGGCGGAGACCGCACGGCTGGGTGTGGCGCTGGGCGCCGACCCGATGACGTTCGCCGGCTTGGCCGGACTCGGCGACCTCGTCGCCACCTGCTCCTCGCCGCTGTCCCGCAACCGCACGTTCGGCGAGCACCTGGGCCGGGGCGAGACGCTGGAGCAGGCGCAGGCAGCCACTCGCCAGACGGCCGAGGGCGTCAAGAGCTGCCTGTCCATCCGCGACCTGGCGCGTACGCACAATGTGGACATGCCGATCACCGAGCAGGTGGAGCGGGTCTGCCACGAGGGGCTCGACCCGCGCGTCGCGCTCACCGCGCTCATGAGCAGGGAGACGAAGCCCGAATGACCTCCGCAGACGCCTTCGGCGACGGCACCCGCTGTGTCCATGCTGGACTTCCTGAGCCGGTGCCGGGGCAGCCCTTTCTTCCCGGCCCGGTGTTCGCCGCGCCATACCACCTAGACCCGGTGATCGGGCCGGCCGCCGCGCCCGACGGGTACGGCCGGCCGGACAACCCGACGCGGCGAGGGCTGGAAGCCGCCATCGGCGAGCTGGAAGGCGGTGACTGCCGGGCGTTCGCAACCGGGCAGGCGGCCATCACGGCGGTGCTGATGTCGGTGCTGCGCCCCGGCGACACCGTGCTGCTGCCCAGTGATGGCTACTACACCGTGCGCTCGTTCGCCTCGTCCACTTTGGAGCAGCTCGGCGTGCGCCTGGCGTACGCGTCGACCGCGGGGCCGTACCCGTCCTTCGCGGGCGTCCGCCTGGTCCTGCTGGAGACGCCGGCGAACCCGGGCCTCGACGTCTGCGACCTGTCCGCGCTGTCGGCGGCGGCGCACGAGGCGGGCGCGTTGGTCGCCGTCGACAACACCACCGCCACCCCGCTCGGCCAGCGCCCCCTCGACCTCGGCGCCGACATCGCCGTCGCCTCCGGCACCAAGGCGCTGACCGGCCACTCCGACATGCTGCTCGGGTACGCCGCCACGCGCTCGGCCGACCTGCTGGGCCGGATCACCACCTGGCGTTCGCACACCGGTGCGATTCCGGGAGCCTTCGACTCCTGGCTCGCACACCGGTCGCTGGCCACATTGGACCTCCGGCTGGCTCGCCAATCAGCCAACGCGGCAGCCGTCGCGCAGGCGCTGGCCGCGCGGTCCGATGTGGAGCGCGTACGGTGGCCGGGCCTGCCCGACGACCCCTCGCACCAGGTGGCGTCCCGGCAGATGCGGCGGATGCCCGGCGTCGTGTCGTTCGACCTCGGCAGCGCCGAGCGGGTGGGCCGCTTCCTGAAGGCGTCGAGGCTCGTCTTCGCCGCGACGTCGTTCGGCGGCCTCCACACGACGGCCGACCGGCGCGCCCAGTGGGGCGACGACACCCCACCCGGCTTCATCCGCCTCTCCTGCGGCATAGAAGACGCCGCCGACCTGGTGGCCGACCTGACGGCCGCCCTCGATACCGCGGCGTAACGCTCAGGCGGCGCGGTCGAGGGCGTCGAGGACGTGGGTGCGCAGCTCGTCGAGGCTCAGCCCCGCGTCGGTCAGCACCTTGGCGGCCAGCCCTTCGCCCTCGCGGATCAGCCCCAGCAGGATGTGCTCGGTGCCGATGTACGAGTGCTTGAGGTGGAGCGCCTCCCGCAGCGACAGCTCGAGCACCTTCTTGGCCCGCGGCGTGAAGGGGAGGTGCCTCGGCGAGGCGCTGTGCACGTGACGGGGCTGCCGGCGGAAGAGACCCCGGCGGGGCTCCTCGCACACGTGCGGCTGGTCCAGCGCGCCCTCGCCGAAGGTCTCCTCGATCTTCGAGCGGATCGCGTCGAGGTCGATGCCGATCGAGCGCAGCGCCTCGGCGTCGGCCTGACCCAACGGGTCGGGACCGGCGCCCACCCGGGCCTGCACGTCGGCGCTTACCTGCTCGGGATGGACCCCCGCGTCCCGCAGCACCGTGCACGCGATGCTGTCGCCGCGTAGCAGCGCGAGCAGCAGGTGCTCGGTGCCGACGTGGCGATGCCGCAGCTCCCGGGCCTCGGTCTGGGCGCCGATGACAACGTCGCGCGCCGGCTTTGTGAACCGCTCGAACATCACGCCTCCCGCCGCGTGCCAGCCGGCCGGCGGCCGGCGTGCTTCTTGTGTACTCCCTGCCTGGTGACCTCGAGCGCGTCCGCGATCTCCTGCCACGACCAGCCCTGCCGTCGAGCGTTGTCGACCTGGAGCGTCTCCAGGCTCTCCAGCAGGCGGCGCAGTGCCAGTACGGCGCGCAGGCCGACCCGGGGATCGGTGCTGCTGGCCGCCGCGGCCAGCTCGGTTGCCTCGCTCATGCTGTCAACCTACGTTGACACGGCCCGGTTTGTCAACCGTGGTTGACAGCTTACAGGGGTTTCACAGGGGCCCCGCCTACTCTTGAGCGAAGGAGGAGTTCATGGGGCGTCACCTGAAAGCGATGATCTACTCGATCCTGGTGGCCAAGCTCGGCCGCCTCTTGGGCCGGCATCACCGCCACGGCCACCGCGGCTACTACGGCCACGGTCACCCCGGCCACGGCTACCCGCCGCACCCCGGCCACTACGGATACCACGGGCACTACCGTTTCCGCGGCCATTACAAGAGGTTCCGCGGTCACTACAAGAAGCGCCGGCGCCACTTCTGGTGACGGTTCTTCCCGCACCCCCGCGTACCAGCGCGGAGTCCGCACACGCAGAGTAGGGTCACCCGGGTGAGCAGCCCACGGAAGACTCGCGTGGCCGTCGTCTTCGGCGGACGTAGCACCGAGCACGCCATCTCCGCAGTCAGCGCAGGCAGCATCCTCGCCGCACTCGACCCGGATGAGTACGAGGTGGTGCCGGTCGGCATCACCCGCTCCGGGCAGTGGGTGCTCACCAGCGGTGACCCGGCCCAGCTCGCGATCACCGACCGGCGCCTGCCAGAGATCACCGCGGACGCCGGCAGGGCGGTCGTCCTGCCCGCCGACCCCACCGAGCGCGGCCTCGTGGTGCTCGACGCGTCAGAGGGACCGCGAGTGCTCTCCGAGGTCGACGTCGTCTTCCCGGCGCTGCACGGCAAGTACGGCGAGGACGGCACCATCCAGGGCCTGCTGGAGATGGCCGGCATCCCGTACGTCGGTGCGAACGTCTTCGCCTCCGCCGCCGCCATGGACAAGGAGTTCACCAAGAAGCTGGCGGCCGCCGAGGGCATCCCGGTCGGGCCGTACGCGGTCCTGCGCGCCGGGGTGACGCTCGCCGAGGAAGACAAGGAGCGGCTCGGCCTGCCGGTCTTCGTCAAGCCGTCGCGTGCCGGCTCGTCGCACGGCATCACCAGGGTCACCGACTGGGCCGACCTCGAAGACGCCGTCGCCACCGCCCGCCAGATCGATCAGAAGGTGCTCGTCGAAGCCGCCATCGTGGGCCGCGAGATCGAGTGCGGCGTGCTGGAGGGCGAGGCCGGCGGTGCTCCCGAAGCGTCGCTACTGGCCGAGGTGCGGGTCTCCGGGCACGACTTCTACGACTTCGAAGCCAAGTACCTCGACGGCTCGTGCGAATACGACATCCCGGCCGACCTGCCCGAGCGGGTCACCCGGCAGGTCCAGGAGTACGCGACGCGCACGTTCACCGCGCTCGACTGCGCTGGGCTCGGGCGGGTCGACTTCTTCGTCACGCCCGAGCTCGACGTCTATCTCAACGAGATCAACACGATGCCCGGCTTCACGCCGACGTCGATGTTTCCCCAGATGTGGGCGGCCACCGGTCTCGAGTACCCGAAGCTGGTGAGCAGGCTGATCCGCACCGCGCTCCGACGCGCCTAGGAGCAACCACTGGGGGCGTCGGGGCGCGACGGCACCGCGGCGATGACCGCACCGGAGAACGCGATGGCCTTCTGTCCCGGCGCCTCGTACGCCTTCGGTACCGTCACCCGCACCGGCACCTCGCGGTCCACAGTGGTCCACACGGTGGCCTCGTCGCCCGCGGTCTGGTACCAGCACACCTGGTCGAGAAGGGACAACTCGGCGGTGGGCGGCACCTGCGCCGCCGGCACGCCGCAGGCCACCGTGACGGCCGGGTCGCCATACGCCGCGTTTTGCTCAGGGCCGGCCGTCACCGGGCGCTGCGCCATGCCCTGCACCGTCGCGGGCAGGCGGGACAGCAGGGCCCGGCACACCGTCGCGGCGCGCTCTTGCAGCGCGGGCGCGGCCATCTCCACCGGCGCGGTGGACTGCGGGCTCGGAGCCGTGGCCGACGGGGTGGGCTCCGCTACGGGGTCGGGCCGCCCCGCCTGGATGGCCAGAACGGCGACGAGCGCGGTGACGGGCAGCGCCACCACCGTTGCCCACAGCGCCGCTTGCCGGGTGGTCCTGTCCACCTATAAGTGCACCACCGAACACGTCAACGTACGAGTAATCCCAGGAACCATCTGTACTTTACTAACGATCATCTTGCCGAGCTCGTCGACCGTATGTGCTTCTGTGAGCACGACCACGTCATACGGCCCGGTCACCGCGTCGACCCTCACCACTCCTGGAACATCATTGATCGCCGCGGCCACGTCACGCGCTTTTCCGACCTCGGTCTGGATGAGGATGTATGCCTGGACCACAATCCGACTCCCCTCCGCCGCAGCCAGCGGCTCGAACGTGAAACTACCGTACGGAACAGGCCCTATTCATGACGGTGCCCGAGGGAGGCGTTAGTGAGCGTGGCGAGAACCGGTGAGTTCGGCCTGATCGCCCGGATCACCGCGCGCCTACCGGTCGGTCCGTACGCGCTGCTCGGCCCCGGCGACGACGCGGCCGCGGTCGCCGCCGACGCCAGCCGCGTCGGTGTCTCGGCCCAGGTGGTCCTGGGGGGGGGGGTCTTAGTCGGGTCGGAGC
>NZ_JAIBNX010000161.1:12933-19893 GCF_026130045.1 Micromonospora sp. CPCC 205371 | reverse complement strand
CCGCGGACGCGGGCGGCACGGCGGGCGGCGGCCCGCTCCCGGGCGGCGCGCTCGGCCGCTGCCTGGCGGGCCAGCGAGTCGGCCCGGCCGGCGATGGAGGCGACCCGCTCCTCAGCGGTGCGCACCGCCAGGCGGATCTCCATCTCGTTCTGCCGGGCCTGCGGCACCGCGGCGGCGAGCTGGTCGCGCTCGTCGGTGTCCGGGTCGTCGTCGATCGCGGTGTCCTCGGCCATCCGCAGTCGCTCTTCGAGGTCTTCGAGCGCCACCAGGTCGCGCTCGCGGGCCTCCTCGGCCTTCGCGCGCGACGCGGCCAGGCGTTCGGCCTCGGCCTTCGCGGAGCGCGCGGCGGCGCCCAGCTCGGCCAGCCGGCGCGCGGCGGCGTTGCGCTGCCCTTCGGCCTCGCGCTTGGCGGCCGCGGCGACGGTCACCGCCTCCTTGCGCTCGGCGACCTCGGCGCGCGCCTCGTCGAGCTGCTCGCGCAGCCCTTCGATCGCCTCCTCGGCGGTCGCGACCTTGGCCCGGGCCTCCTCTACCGCCGCCTGCACCTCGATGAAGCTGGGGGCCTTGGCCGAGCCACCGGCCGCCGCGTACGCGCCGACCACGTCGCCGTCGGGCGTAACGGCGCGCAGCTCCGGGTTCGCGGTCACGAGCCGGCTCGCGGCTTCGAGATCAGGCACGAGTACCACGTCGCGCAGCGCCCGGTGCACCGCTGGCCGGATGCGTTCGGGGCAGCTCACCACGTCGGGCGCCCACCGGGCCCCGTCGGGCAGGGCGGGGCGCAGGGAATCGAGCGAGCCGATCATGCCGGGTGCCGCGGCACCGCCGACCAGCAGGCTGGCCCGGCCGGCGTCTTGGATCTTGAGCAGCCGCATCGCCTCGGCGGCCTCGTCGACGCCGGCCACGGCCACCGAGTCGGCCAGCGCGCCCAGGGCGGCGGCCAGGGCGGCCTCGTGCCCCGCCTCGACGGACAGCATCCCGGCCAGGCTGCCGATCAGACCCGGCACCTCGTCGGCCCGGGCCAGCAGGGCACCGGCGCCGTCCTTGCGGCGCAGCCCCATGGCCAGGGCTTCCTCGCGCGCCTTCCAGGTCGCCGCGTCCTTCTCCGCCTTGCGCTCGGCATCGGACAGTGCCCGTACCGTCGCGCTCGCCGCCTCGTGGGCCGCCACTGCCTCGGCGTGCCGGGCGTCCAGGTCGGCGTTGTCGCGGTCGGCCTCGGTGGACAGCTCTGCGACGGCGTCGACGTCGGCCTGCGCCTTGTCGGCCCGGCCCTGCGCGTCGGCGTGCGCGGCGGCCAGCCGGGAGATCTCCTCGGCGGCGCTGGTGGTGCGGGCGCGCGCCGCGTTGACCTGACCGGTCAGCTTGGCGAGCCCTTCGCGGCGGTCGGCGATGGCCTTGGCGGCGGTACGCAGCGCGCGCTCGGCGTCGGCGAGCTGGCGCTCCAATTCCTGGCGCCGTTCCACCGCCTCGGCCAGGTGTGCCTGGTCGGCCTGGAGCGCGGCGCGGAGCTCGTCTTCCTGGGCGCGCACCTTCTCCGCCTCGGCGGCCAGCTGGTCGGGGTCGCGCCCCGGCCGCTCGTCGTCCGGGGTCGCGGACAGGTGCCGCAGCCGCTCGCTCGCGAGCTGCTCGGTCGAACGGAACCGCTCCTGCAGCGCGGAGAGCTTGTACCAGGTGTCCTGCGCTGCGGTCAGCAGCGGCGCGTCTTCGGCGAGCGCCGCCTCCAGGGCGGCCATCCGCCGCTGTACCTGCTCGAAGTCGACCTCGACCTGCTCGCGCCGCTCGCGCAGCGCGGTCTCGTCGGCGATCTCCTTGTCGAGCGTGGACCGCAGTGTGGCGAGGTCGTCGGCCAGCAGCCGGAGCCGGGCGTCGCGCAGGTCGGCCTGGATGCCCGCGGCGCGCCGGGCCACCTCGGCCTGCTTGCCGAGGGGCTTGAGCTGGCGGCGCAGCTCCGCGGTCAGGTCGGTGAGCCGGTTGAGGTTGGCCTGCATCGCGTCGAGCTTGCGCAGCGCCTTTTCCTTGCGCTTGCGGTGCTTGAGGACGCCGGCCGCCTCTTCGATGAACGCGCGGCGGTCTTCCGGCTTGGCGTGCAGCACCGCGTCGAGCTGGCCCTGCCCGACGATGACGTGCATTTCCCGGCCGATGCCGGAGTCGGAGAGCAGCTCCTGGATGTCGAGCAGCCGGCACGAGTTGCCGTTGATCTCGTATTCGCTCTCGCCCGACCGGAACATCCGCCGGGTGATCGACACCTCGGTGTAGTCGATGGGGAGGGCGCCGTCGGTGTTGTCGATCGTCAGCGTGACCTCGGCGCGCCCGAGCGGCGCGCGACCAGCGGTGCCCGCAAAGATGACGTCTTCCATCTTGCCGCCGCGGAGCGCCTTGGCGCCCTGCTCGCCGAGCACCCAGGCGATGGCGTCGACGACGTTGGACTTGCCGGAGCCGTTGGGGCCCACCACGCAGGTGATGCCCGGCTCCAGCCGCAACGTCGTAGCGGAGGCGAAGGACTTGAAGCCCTTGACCGTAAGGCTCTTGAGATGCACTTGGCGTCAATTCTCGCCCGCTGCGACCTCGGGCGCTCGCTGGTGGATGCTCCTCCGCAGGGTAACCCGAACCCCGCGGGCCGGCCCGACACGCCGCGCGCCCTCCCGCCCAGGGGCGCCGCCAGGGCAAAAAACTGCGCGCCGCCACTGCCGTGTCGGCGCGCTTTTTCTGTGGTGCGTGTGGTGTTGAACACGGGGCGCCGGTGAAGCCGGCGCCCATCAGGTGCTCAGGTCAGAGCCGGTTCCGGAATCCGCAGCAGGTCGCCTGCTTCGGCGGCTGCCGCTGCGAGCCGATCGTTTTCGGCACGCAACCTCGTGACCTCGAACTCCAGTGCCTCAACCCTGGCACGCAGTCGGGTGACCTCGTCGAGCAGACGCCGATCGGGCGCCGCACCAACGTGGCCGTAGAGGGCCTTCGCCATATCGTCTCCTTGTAATGCGCTGCCGGAGTGGCCGGCCAACGCGCGCCCAGCAAAATTTCCGCGACTATCAGCCCACGGGCACGCGCGGGCATGATTGGGCGCGACTGGCGACACCCCTATACTCCGCCGATACTCGCTCTTCGTCAAGTTACGCAGTAGTAGCTCACATGCGGCTTTGATCACTCTATTCCGCGGACATGGTCGCATCCTTGGCGGGTCCTTAGATCTTCCTTAGCCCGATTGCCTGCTCTGACCAGGGCACATACGGTCTCCCAGGCCGAACCCCTCAAGGACCGGAGGCATCACCGTGCCCGGGCGAAGCGATCAAGACCGTTCCGAGCCGCCTACCAGAGGCGCCGGGCGGCACCGCCACGCCAGCCGGGTTCCCGGTCCGCTAGGCCTCGCGCTCCTCGTCGGCATCCTGCTGCTGACCTTCGGCGGCGGCGCGGCGCTCCTGCGCCCCAGCCTCGCGGACGACGTCGACCCGCGCGTCAACACCGCCTCCGAGAGCGACGGCGGCGTGGGTGGCTTCGGCGCCAACTCCATCGCCGGCACCGAGGCGCCCGGTTCCACGCCCACCCCGGCCGCGACGCCCAGCGCCAGCCCGAAGGGCACGCCCACGCCCAAGACGACCACCCCGGCGCCCAAGCGCACGACGACCAAGCCGAAGACCACGACCACCAAGTCGGTCACCGGCGGCTCCGCGCAGTCCGCCGACGAGAACGAGGTCGTCGCGATCACCAACCGGGAGCGCGCCGCCGCCGGCTGCGGCCCCGTCACGGTCAACGCCAAGCTCGCCAACGCCGCCGGGGCGCACAGCAAGGACCAGGCCGACCACAACAACATGTCGCACACCGGCAGCGACGGCAGCTCGCCGTGGGACCGCTCCGAGCGGGCCGGGTACAACAACGCGATCGGCGAGAACGTCGCGGCCGGGTACCGCACGCCCGCCGCCGTCATGGACGGCTGGATGAACAGCCAAGGCCATCGGGCCAACATCGAGAACTGCGACGCCAAGGCGATCGGTGTCGGGCTGGCCTACGCGAGCGACGGCACGCCCTACTGGACGCAGATGTTCGGGTCTGTCGCCTAGTCGACAACCAACCCGCGCGGGGCGCCGCTGACTCGTTGCGCCCATCATGCGGGTCGCGCTCATCAGCGAGGACACCTACCCGTACGTCCAGCGAGGTGCCGCCACCTGGTGCCACCAGCTGCTGCACGGGCTGGATCGGCACACCTTCCACCTGGTCGCCTTGATCTCGGGTGGCAGGGTGCCGGAGCCGGCGTACCCGATTCCTTCCAATGTGTCGGCTGTATCCGCGTACCCCATCAATGGTCGACCGGTGCGGAACCGGAACAGGCCGGCGGCGACCGCGGCGGCCGTCATCCTGTGCCGGGGTTTCCTCAGCGAGGAGGCCGGCTTGTTCGCGGACGGCCTGCGCCGGCTCGCCGACCTCGCGGTCGGCGGGCACCCGCTGCAGGGCGTGCCGCTCGCCGACGTGCTGCTCGACGCCTGGCAGGCCGGACGCCAGCCCGACAGCCCGCGGATGTCCGTGCGCGACGCGCGGTCCGCCGCCGAATTGATCGAGTACGCCTTACGGCCGCTCGCCGTCCGATTGCCGCCCGTCGACATGTGCCACCCCGTCGCGTCCGGACTCCCGCTGCTGGTCGCGCTGGCGGCCAAGTGGCGATCGGGAACCCCGTTCCTGCTGAGCGAGCACGGCACGTACCTACGCCCGGTCGACGGCACCCCCTCCGTCCGCGCCGTCCTGCTGCGGTTCTACCGGGCGCTCACCAGGCTCGGGTACGCCGAGGCCGCGCTGATCGCACCGGTCAGCCGCTTCAACCAGCGGTGGGAGCTGCGGCACGGTGCCGACCCCGCCAGGGTGGTCGTGGTGCCGGGCGGCGTGGAGCCGCTGCGCTACCCCGTCCTGCCCAACGAACCGCTCGTGCCCACCGTGGTCTGGGTGGGCAGGATGGTGCAGAGCAAGGACCTGCACACGCTGATCAGGGCGTTCCGGCGGGTGCGCGACGCGGTGCCGCACGCTGGGCTGCGGCTGGTCGGTCCGCAGGACGATCTCGCGTACGTCGCCAGCTGCCGCCGCCTCGTCGACCGGTTGCGCCTCGACGGTGTGGTGCGGTTTGACGAGCCGGTCCAGTCCAGCCGCCAGGCGTTCGCGGCCGGGCACCTGGTGGCGCTGTCGAGCGTCGCCGAAGACATGCCGTACCCCCTGGTGGAGGCCATGATGTGCGGCCGTCCCACGGTCAGCACGGACGTCGGCGCGGTCTCCGAGGTCGTCGGCGACACCGGCGTGGTCGTGCCGCCCGGCGACCCCGTCGCCCTGGCCGGTGCCTGCGTCGACCTGTTCGCCGACCCGGCGCGCCGCCGCCGCCTCGGTGCCGCCGGCCGGGCGCGCGCCCTGCGCCTCTATACGGTCGGCACCATGCGGCGGGCCTACACCCACCTGTACCGAGAGGTGACCGCCGCATGAACGCTTCCGAGGTTTTTGGCACTCGCTTCCATATGAATGGTTCTGCGGCCGAACTGGCCCAGCGCTTCCAAGGGCCCGTCGTCGACATCGACGAGTTGGTCGCCGCTCTGGAGGCGACCGGCATCAACGACCGCGAGGCGGCACAGCGGTACGGCGCACCGTCGGTCTTCGTGCTCGGCGAGCAGGTGCTCGCCCACCTGCGCCGGCAGCCCGCCCCATGGCGCGTGGACCGCCGCCCACCGCCGTACCTGGCCGGGGCGCTCGGCCGCGCGGTGCTTCTCGTGTGCGCGCTGCTGCCGCTCGCCTTCCTGAGCGACTCGGTCGGGGCTCCGGTGCTCGCCGCCCTGGCGCTCCTCCCGCTCGTCCGCGCGCTGACCCCGTCGGGCCTTGATCGATCCCGCGCCCCGTCGCCTTCGCTCCAACGGCCGGTATGGGGCGGGCTGCACGTCGCTCCCCCATCCCTGGCTCGCAGGCGGGTGGCGAGGGCGCTGGTCGGCCTCGTCGAGGCGGCTGCCATCGCGCTGGTCTGGTGGTCCGCGCCGACCCTGCAGCCGCTACTCGTGGCCGTGCCGCTGGCCGAAATCGTGGTGGCGTGGCACCGCAGCCGCGCGACCGCCGGCCTGGACGGGTACGAGGACTTGCGCGCGTTCCGCCGCGAGGTGCGCGGGCTGGCCGCGGTCACCGTCGGCGTTCTCGTGCCCCCGCTCGTCGCCGGCGCGGCTCTAACCGCCGCCGCGTACCGGCTGCCGTATCGGCTCTCCACCCATCCGCAGGCCCGCGACCTGGTACTCGGTATGGCGGCGGCGATGCTCCTCGGCGGGCTGCTCGCGGTGACGGGGCTGCTGAGCGCACGGGGGCGTACCGTCACCGCCGCGGTGGTGGCTGCCGCACCGCTGGCCGGTACGGCGGTGGTGGTGTGGCTCCTTCATGCGGTGGCACCCGGCTTCGCGGTCCTGCCTGGGATGGTGGCTGCGATCGGCGTCTCGTACCTGCTCGGCCTCGTCGTCGCCGCACACTCCACTTTCGACCCGGACGAGTACCGGTGACGGAACCCTTCCTGACCGGCCTGATCGACCTCCAGCACGGCGACCGCCCCATCGCCGACGTGCTCGACGAGGTGGAAATGTGGGCCAGCCGCCTCATCGGCGGGATCTTCCTGGATCAGGCGCCCGCCGACGTCGCCGGGCTCGGCGCGGTCGCGCTGGCCGTACGGGTGGCCCGCCGGCTCGGCTTCCAGCAGGTCGTGCTGAACCCCGGAGGCCCAGTCGACCCCCGCTACCGCGACCTGCACGCCGAGATCTGCACGTTCGAGGGCGACTGGACGCGGTACCAGCGGTGGTCGGGTGAGGGTTCGCAGCCCGGTGACGGCCACCTCGTGTACGGCGTCCCGCCCGCCCAGCAGCCGGCGGCTCATCGCCTCTTGCGTCTGCGCCAAGCCGGCCTGGCCTTCGTCACCGCCGGCCCTCTCCGTGATCAAGGCGTCCTTCAAGTCGCTCTAGCAACTTGAAGGAC
>NZ_JAIBNX010000161.1:0-12923 GCF_026130045.1 Micromonospora sp. CPCC 205371 | reverse complement strand
TCTCCGAGGCGCCCTCCAAGTGCCACCACAAATTAGAGGTACCCCTTGATCTTGGTGGGTTAGCGGACTCCCACCAGCTCACGGGGCTCGTCGGACGCGTCCGCGTGGCGAGGTGCGGGACGCTCGCGCAGGAACTTCGGCGCCCACCAGTTCGCCTTGCCGAGCAGCGTCATCGCCGACGGCAGTACGACCGCCCGGATGATGGTCGCGTCCAGCAGGATCGCGGCGGCCAACCCGATGCCGAGCTGCTTCATGTCGATGGTGCTCAGCGTCGCGAAGATCGAGAACACCGCCACCATCACGATCGCGGCGCTGGTCACCACCCCGGCGGAGCTGGTGATGCCGTACGCGACGGCCTCCTTGTTCGGTACGCCCCGGCGGACGGCCTCGCGGATACGGCTGACCACGAAGACGTGGTAGTCCATGGACAGTCCGAAGAGGACAACAAAGAGGAACAGCGGCAGCCAGGTGACGATCGACTCCATCGACGTGAAGCCCAGCAGGCCCTCCGCCCACGAGCCCTGGAAGACCAGGACCAGCAAGCCGTACGACGCCGCGACGGACAGCAGGTTGAGCAGGATGGAGGTCAGCGCGACCACCACCGAGCGGAACGTCAACGCCATCACCAGGAAGGTAAGCAGCATCACGAAGCCCATGACTAGCGGGAGCTTGCCGCGGATGTGCTCCGCGTAGTCGACGCTGCCCGCCACGTCGCCGCCGACGGCGTACTCCACTCCGGACAGTGTGCCGAGTGTCGCCGGGATCAGCTGATCACGCAGCTTGTCGAGCGACTCGCGGGCCTCATCGGCACGGCTGGCGTACGGCGTGGCGACCTCCAGCGTGCTGACCGTGCGGTCAGCCGACACCTGGATCTCCGGTCCGCCGGCCTCGATCGGCGCGAACAGCGGGTCGCTGCCGGCGCGCGACGCGAGGTCGGTCAGGGCCGCCTTGACATCGTCCGCTTTGGACGCTGGCGCCTGTACTGCTACGAAGTGGACGGTGCCGTTGCTGGGGAACGCCGCGGTCAGCCGGTCGTACGCCTGCATCGCCGGCGTGGTGCGCGGCAGGTCCTCCATACCGGGGAACTTCATCTTCATGCCGAGCGCCGGCACGGCGAGCGCGAGCAGCAGTCCAACCGAGACGAGCAGGGTCACCAGCGGGTGGCGCAGGGCCGGGCGAAGTACCGCGGGCCAGAACTTCGGCGCACCCGAGCGGCGGGCCGACAGGCGCCACAGCAGCGGTACGCGGGGCCGGTCGACCCAGCGCCCCAGCTTGGCCAGGATCGCCGGCAGTACCGTCAGCGAACCGATCACCGAGACGGCGACCACCAGGATCGAACCGACGGCGAGCGACGAGAACACCACGTCCGTGGCCAGGAAGAGCCCGGCCATCGCGATCATCACGGCGATGCCCGAGACCACGACCGCGTGCCCGGACGTCTCCGCGGCGATCTCCACGGCGTCGAGGTGGCCGCGTCCCTTGGCGCGTTCCTCGCGTTCGCGGCGGATGTAGAAGAGCGAGTAGTCCACGCCGACCGCGAGACCGATCAGCAGGATCACGCTGTTGGTGGTGTCGGTCGCGGGCAGCAGATGCGAGGCCAGTGTGGACAGACCCATCGCAGCGAACACGGACGACATCGCCAGCAGCACCGGTACGCCGGCGGCGATCAGCGCACCGAACGCCACGATCAGGATGAGCAGCGTCACCGGAAGGCTCAGCATCTCGGCACGCTTGAAGTCGTCTCCGAGCGTGTCGTCGAGCGCCTTGTTGATAGACGGTCCGCCGACCTGCTCGACGCGGACGTCAGGGTGCGCCTGCTGAAGTCCAGTGGTCGTCGCCTGCAAGGGCGCCAATCGGTCGGAGGCCGTATCGGGGTCGCCGGTCATGGTGATGGCCACCAGCACCGCGGAGCCGTCTCGCGCCTGCACCGGATCGGCGACGCTGGCGACGCCCTCGGTGGCCTTCATCCTCGTCACCGCGTCGGCCGCGGCCGCGTCCGCGGCGCCCCGATCCAACTGTCCACTGGGGGCGGTGATGAGCACGTTCTCCGTGGCGAACTCGTCGAAGTTGCCGGCGATCTCGATGACTGAGGCGCGCCCCGCCTCCCCGATCGCCTCGTCTTCGTCGGTCGCCTCCTTGAGGCCAGCCGCGCTGCCCCCCACGAAGCAGACGGCCACGAAGACCACCCACAGCGCGATGGCGCGCCACGGATGTTCGGCGCTCCATCTCGCGACCCGTACGGTCATCGGTCGCTTGCCCATCTCGGGCTCCCCCTGTCGTCAAAGTCCTGTGTCAGGCAATGACGCTAGGGACGGAGCGACGCCGCTACATCGGGGACGGACCCGCCTAGCCCCCGGATCTAGAACCGGGGGAAATACCCCGACGAGGGCGGGGCTGGCACCGGGGGCAGCTGTAGGAGGAGCGGTTCATGAACGGTTCGCGGCGGATCGGGGCGCCACAGCGATGGCAGGGCTCACCCTCACGCCCGTACACGTTGAGCGAGCGGTCGAAGTAGCCGCTCTCCCCATTTACGTCGACGTAGAGGGCGTCGAAGCTGGTGCCGCCAGCGACGAGTGCCTCACCGAGCACGTCGCGCACGTGCGCGAGCAGCCGCGTGGCCGCCGGCCTCGTCAGCGCGTCGGTGGGCCGCAGGCCGTGCAGGCGCGACCGCCAGAGCGCCTCGTCGGCGTAGATGTTGCCGACCCCGGAGATCAGCGTCTGGTCGAGCAGCGCGCGCTTCACGTCGGAGCGCTTGCGCCGCAGGCCGGCGACGAAGTCCGGGTCGGAGAACAGCGGGTCCATGGGGTCGCGCGCGATGTGCGCGATCTCGGCGGGCAGTTCGGCGCCGCCCTCGGAGTACGACAGCCCACCGAACGTGCGCTGGTCGATGAAACGCAGCTCCGACCCCCCGTCGGCGAACCGGAACCGGACCCTTAGGTGTGTCTCGTCAGGCGCGTCCGGGGGCTGTACGAGAAGTTGCCCCGACATGCCGAGGTGACCGAGGATCGCGTCGCCCGAGTCGAGCGGCAGCCAAAGGTATTTGCCCCGCCGGCACACGTCGACGACGGTGCGCCCGGCCAGCGCTGCGGCGAAGTGCGCCGCACCGGGCAGGTGCCGGCGCACCGCCCGCGGATGGTGCACCTCGACACTGCTGATCCGGCGGCCGGTGACCCACTTGGCCAGCCCCTGCCGGACCGTCTCGACCTCGGGCAGCTCAGGCACCGGTCGCCCCGTTGTCCGACGCCGGTGGCTCGCCGAACTTCGCCGACAGCGTCCGGTACGCCGCCTCGGCGGCCCGCTGCTCGGCTTCCTTCTTGCTGCGCCCCTCGGCGCCGCCGTACCGGTCACCGGCCACCACCACCCAGGCGGTGAACGTCTTGGCGTGGTCGGGACCGGCCTCGTCGATCCGGTACTCGGGCACCCCGAGCCCCAGCGAGGCGGTCAGCTCCTGCAGGCTCGTCTTCCAGTCCAGCCCCGCGCCCCGCCCCGCCGACTCGATCATCAGTGGGTCGAAGAGCCGGTGGATCACCTTCGAGGCGGTCTCCAGCCCGTACTGGAGGTAGATCGCCCCCAGCAGCGCCTCCAGCGTGTCGGCGAGGATGCTCGCCTTGTCGCGCCCGCCGGTCGTCTCCTCACCCTTGCCGAGCAGCAGGTACGTCCCCAGCCCTTGAGGACCGAGCCCCCGGGCCACGTCGGCGAGCGCCCGCATGTTGACGACGCTGGCGCGCAGCTTGGCGAGCTGCCCCTCCGGAAGGTCCGGGTGGTTGTGGAAGAGCGCCGTGGTGATCACGACTCCCAGCACGGAGTCGCCGAGAAACTCCAGGCGCTCATTGGTCGGCAGGCCGCCGTTCTCGTACGCGTACGACCGGTGCGTCAACGCCCGGTCGAGCAATTCCGGGTCGAGGGCGACGCCGAACGCCGCCTCCAGATGAGCGACCGGTGGTCGCTTGCGTTTATCCATGGATCACCCCTAGAAGTGTGGAGATCTCAGTAGCCGCGGCGCGGCGGTGCAGGTGCGCGGCGAGAGCGATGCCCGGGGCCACGCCGGCGCCGCCGGCGGCGCCGTGGCAGACCACGACGATGCCGTGGACGCCGAGCAGCGCCGCGGCGCGTGGCACGGTCTGTGGTGGTCCACCAAGCAGCGTGTACGCGCCTTCGACGCCCTTGAGAAGCACGTTGCCGGTGAAACCGTCGGTGACGACGACGTCGGCGCGCTCGCCGAGGCACACCTCGTACCCCTCGACGAGGCCGATGTAGCGGGCGCCGGACGGAAGGCGCTGCCCTGCGAGGAAGGGATCGGCGGCGCGGCGGGCGCGATCGCCCTTTCCGGGCTCTGTGCCGATGGAGAGGAGCCCGACGCGGGGCTTGTCGACGTTGTTGACGATGGCGGCGTACGCGGCGCCGAGAGCGGCGTTGCGAGCGAGCGTGCCCGGGCGGGCCTCCACGGAGGCGCCCACGTCGAGCAGGACGACCGGCCCTTCGACGGCCGGCAACGTGGTAGCGAGCGCCGGACGGCGTACACCTGACCAGCGGCCACGCCCAACCAGGGCGGCGGGGAGGGTGGCGCCCCTGGGCCCGGCGGAGCCGGCGCCGTCGACGACGCCCTCCGCGACGGCGGCGACGGCGGCCCGGACAGTGGTGTCTGCCCGCTTTGCCCCGCTCGCGTCGTCAGCCATGCCGACAGCACCGCGGACGGGGCGCACGGTCACCCGCTCGCGATCGACCTGCGGAAGCGCGCCGAGGATCTCGTCGGCCACCTCGGAGGGGCCGACGAGCAGAAGGCGGAGGTCGGGGTCGGCATCACAGGCGCGCAGAGCGCCGTCAACCACGACGGCGGGTGCCCCGTCCCCGCCGAGGAGGTCGACGGCGATCCGCGCGATATCCGGACCTTTCGGTGCCGGTGATGCCCGACCGGACGTCGGGCTAATCACGCGCGGAACAGTGTCAGACCTCGATGACCTGGCGGCCGTTGTAGGTGCCGCAGACCGTGCACGCCGCGTGCGGCAGCTTCGGCGAACGGCACTGCGGGCACGCCACGGTGGCGACAGGAGTGGTCTTCCACTGCGCGCGGCGGGACCGGGTGTTGCTGCGCGACATCTTGCGCTTGGGGACGGCCACGTTCTTACTCCTCTTTCCGGGTCAATTGCGACAGGGCCGCCCACCTGGGGTCGACCTGCTGGTGGCTGTGGTCAGCCGGCAGCTCGTCCCACGGCACCCCACACTCGGGGCACAGCCCTGGACAGTCGGCTCGGCACAGCGGGTTGGTCGGCAGCGCCAGCACCACCGCATCCCGCAGCACCGGCTCCAGGTTGATCAAGTCTCCCTGTAGCCGGCCGACCTCATCCTCGTCAGCCGTCTCGTCCGTGGTGCTGTGCTCGTAGGCGTACAGCTCCTGGATCGTGACGGTCACCGAGTCGTCGATCGGGCGCAGGCAGCGACCGCACTCGCCGGTGACGGCACCACTCACCGTCCCGGAGACGAGCACGCCCTCCGACACCGACTCCGTCCTCAGAGCGAGGGTGAGGTCGGAGCCTTCCGGCACACCGATCAACTCCAGCCCGAGGTCTCGCGGTGCCGGTGCCACCCGATCGACCGTACGCATCGAGCCAGGTCGGCGCGGCAGCTCCCTCGTGTCGAGGACCAGCGGCGACCTGGGGTTGAGGTGGGTCTGCGTGTGTTTGGGCATCATGAGACTCCGGCCTGGTAGAGGCCGACGGTCTAGGCTACCCGAGGACCGCCGGCACAGTCGAACCGACCCATCTCAGAAGGGCAGGGGGCGCTCGTTGTCCTCGCCGACGAAGGTGCCGATCTCACGCAGCGCGTGCATCTTGTCGCGCCCCCGCTCGATCGAGGCGAGTGCCCTGGTCAGGAACTGTTCGAAGTTCGCCAGCGCGGTGTCGACGTAGTCGTCGACCTCCTCGCGCAGCCGCTGCGCCTCGGCCCGCGCCTCGGCGATGATCCGGGCGCCCTCGTGCTCGGCGGAGACGGTGATCTCGTTCACCGACACCAGTCGGGCGTGCTCGGCCTCGCCCTCACTGATGATCCGATCGGCCTCGTGCTTACCGGCGTCGATGATCTTGTCGCGCTCGTCCAGGAGCGCGGCGGCCCGCCGCAGCTCGCTCGGGAGCTCAGCCCGGAGCTGATCGAGGGCGCCGATCATCTCGCCGCGGTCGACCATGCAGTTGTTGCGCGACATCGGGACCGATCGGGCGGTCTCCACGATCGCGATGATCTCGTCGATGCGGTCGAGCGGGTCCACGGGCCTCACTCCTGTCGTTCTACGGCCGCCCCGTGATGGTGGGTCCGGCCAGGATGGTGCTCAACTCATGATGCGGCCCGCAAGTGGTCACCGCGCTCCACCCACCGCCGCGTGGCGCGTCGCACTAGGACGGCGGCGGGCCAAGACGCTCGCGCAGCCGGACGGCGACCAGGTCGGGCACGTGCGGCGACACGTCGCCGCCCCACTTGGCCACCTCTTTGACCAGGCTCGACGAGAGGAACGAGTACAGGGGGTTGGTCGGCATGAAGAGCGTCTCCACGCCGGCGAGCCCGATGTTCATCTGCGCCATCTGAAGCTCGTAGTCGAAGTCGCTCACCGCACGGAGCCCCTTGACCACCACGCCGGCCTCCTGGGCACGGCAGAAGTCGACGAGCAGCCCGCGGAAGGTGAGCACCCGGACGTTGTCGTACCCCTGGATGACCTCGCCGAGCATGTCGATGCGCTCGTCTTCGCTGAATAACCCGGTCTTCGACTGGTTGATGAGCACCCCGACGATCACCTCGTCGAAGAGCCGACTGGCTCTACCGATGATGTCAAGGTGGCCGTTGGTCACCGGGTCGAACGAGCCGGGACACACCGCACGTCTCACGAACGGCGACCGTACCAAAGTGTTGTCTCTCCGTATCGGCGACTGCGCTCCTCGGTGATTCCCGGCACCCACGCCACCGGCCCGGTGCGACTGGACCGCTCGACCACGACCACGGCGTCCGCCGCCAGCCAATCGCCGTTGACCAGCGCCGACATCATCGCGGTGATGTCGTCGTCGGGTACCGCGTACGGCGGATCGGCGAACACGACGTCGTACCCGCCTCCTTCCGGCCCGGCCGCCAGTACGGCCGAGACGGAGCCCGTGACCAGCCGGGCCGCCCCGCCTACGCCGAGCGCGGCGATGTTGGCGCGAACCACCCGTGCGACCCGCGCGTCCGACTCGACCAGCAGCGCGTGGGCGGCCCCACGCGACAGCGCCTCCAACCCGACCGCGCCCGACCCGGCGTACAGGTCAGCGAAGCGCGCGCCTTCAAGGTCCACAAGGGAGCCCAACGCGCTGAAGAGGGCCTCCCGCACGCGATCCGACGTCGGCCGTGTGGCGACACCGGGAGGCACAGCGAGGCGCCGGCCCCCGTACAGGCCGGCCACGATGCGGGTCATGCGCCGCCGCCCGCAGCCCGCCCGGAGTCGAGGGAGCGAAGCGACCGAGCGCAGGGTCGGCTACAGGGCGGCCCAAGAGGCGCATGACCCGCGCGAGCGAAGCGAGCCCCAGCAAGCACAGTCATGAACAAAACGCTACGCCACACCAGTCACAGAACTACACACTGGCATCAGATGTATGCGCACCGCCTATCGAAGATCTCACATTCATAACGCCATCGTTAGATCTGCCTCAATTGCACCTTCGGTCTTCAGGATTCGCTAAGGTCTGGCGCTGTGCCGACACGTTCTGTCGGCCAACCATCGACGCGGGGTTGGCGTCGAACCATTCCTGTGTTCCGCCCTCCCCACGCCGCGCCCCTGAAACCCCCGTTGTCAGGAGAACGCGTGAACCGTTCGAAGCTGTCGCTGCGGCGACCGCTGACCCTGCTCGGCGCCGTCGTCCTCGGTGCCGCGGCCGCGGTCGCGATCGCATCCCCAGCCAGCGCTCATCACAGCGAGGTCGCCGGCAAGGCGGTGTGCGACACCGCCACCGGAGAGTGGGTCGTCACCTGGACCGTGACCAGCGTGGCCCCGCCCGGCGTCGAGCGCTACAAGCTGATCAAGGCGGATCTGACCCCGGCCGGGTCCACCGTCACCAACATCGCCGCCAGCACCGGCGACGACTACCCGTACGAGGTGTCGAAGCCCGTCGTCGGTGAACAGCGGGTGCCCGGCAGCACCGAGAGCGCCTCGCTCACCGTCCAGGCCCAGTGGAAGAAGGGCAAGAAGGACTTCGTCGAGCCCAAGCCGATCACCGGCACCGTGGCGCTGGGCGGCGAGTGCGAAAAGGACGTCCCGTCGGTCACCGCTCCGACGGCCAGCTTCGCCTCGGACTGCGAGGGCGCGGTCCAGGTGACCCTCGCCAACGGCGAAGAGGCCAACAAGGCGGTCCAGCTCACCGTTACGGCCAAGGACTTCGAGCAGAAGTACACGCTGGAGCCGGGCACGAGCAAGGACGACATCGTCGTACCGGCCGGCGCCGGCAAGATCTCGGTGACCGAGAGCGGCAAGGACACACCTCTCAGCACCTACACCTGGGAGCAGCCGAAAGGCTGCGTCGAGCCCGGCGAGCCTGAGGGCGAGATCGAGTTCACCTGCGACGAGATGATCTTCACGATCAAGAACCCGGCCAACGGCGAGACCGTGACCGTCACGTTCACGCCCAACACCGGCGAGCCACAGACCCTCGTCGTCGAGCCGGGCCAGACCAAGCAGGCTAAGTTCCCGGCGTCCGAGGGGCTCACCGTGACCGCCTCGTCCGAGGAGTCCGGGGAGGCGCCCTCCTCCGGGGAGCAGCCCGAGGGCGGTGACGGGGGCCGGGGCGGGGGCGGCGGCGGCGCCCTGCCCGTCACCGGTGTGGCGGCCACCGGCATCGCCGCCGGCGCGCTGGTCCTTCTCGCGGTCGGCGTGATGCTCTTCGTGATCACGCGACGCCGCCGGACGACCTTCACGGCCTGACGGCTGACGCCGCAAGCATTCATCCCTCCCGCGGCCCGCGATGACACCCCCCGGTCATCGCGGGCCGCACCGCGTTCAGCCCTTTTCGAGGTACACGGCGCGCTCCTCGTCGACGAGTGCGGCCACCGATGCGGCGAGCGCCGGATGGCGGACCAGATCGGGGTCTTCCTCCACCAGCTCGATCGCTGCCATCCGGGCCTCACCGATCAGGTCGGCGTCGCGCAGCAGCGACAGCAGCCGCAGGTGTGACCGCCGGCCCGACTGGGTCGCGCCCAACACGTCGCCCTCGCGGCGCTGCTCCAGATCGAGCTCCGCCAGCCGGAACCCGTCGGTGGTCGAGGCCACCGCGTCGAGCCGCTCCCGTGCCGGTGTGCCCTCGAACGCCTCGGTGACAAGCAGGCACAGGCCGGGCGCCGTTCCCCGCCCCACCCGGCCGCGCAACTGGTGCAGCTGCGACACCCCGAACCGGTCGGCATCGAGCACGATCATCACGGTGGCGTTGGGCACGTTGACGCCCACCTCGATCACCGTCGTCGCGACCAAGACGTCGAGATGCCCGGCGGCGTACGACCGCATGGTCGCGTCTTTTTCGTCGGCCGGCAGCCGCCCGTGCAGCACGCCGATGCGCAGCCCGTGCAGCGGGCCCTCGTCGAGCAGCGGGGCGACCTCCAGCACCGCCAGCGGCGGCCGCTTTCCGTTGTCGCCGGGCGCGGACGCGTCTTCTTCGGGTGAGGCGCCGTCGCCGATCCGGGGGCAGACCACGTACGCCTGGTGGCCGGCCGCCACCTCCTCCCGTACCCGCTTCCACGCCCGCTCAAGGAAGGCCGGCTTCTCGGCGGCCGGCACAACGTGCGACGCGATCGGCGAGCGCCCGAGCGGCAGCTGCGACAGCGTCGACACCTCCAGGTCGCCGTACACGGTCATAGCGACCGTGCGCGGGATCGGGGTGGCCGTCATGACCAGGACGTGCGGAGGCTGCTCCGCCTTCGCGCGCAGCGCGTCGCGCTGCTCCACCCCGAACCGGTGCTGCTCGTCGACCACCACGAGGCCCAGATCGGCGAAGTCGACCCCCTCGTACAGCAGCGCGTGCGTGCCGACCACGATGCCGGCGCTGCCGCTGGCGACCTCTTCGAGCGCCCGCCGCCGCGCCGCCGCTCCCAGCGAGCCGGTGACCAGCGTGACCCGGGTGGCCTCGTCGGCGGCGCCCAGCTCGCCCGCCTGCCCCAGGGGGCCCAGCAGCTCGGCGATGCCCCGGAAATGCTGCGCCGCCAGCACCTCCGTCGGCGCCAGCATCGCCGCCTGCGCGCCGGAGTCGACCACCTGCAGCATCGCGCGCACCGCCACCAGCGTCTTGCCGGAACCGACCTCGCCCTGCAGCAGCCGGTGCATCGGGTGCGCGGTGCCGAGGTCTCGGGCGATCTCCTCGCCCACGTCGCGCTGGCCGGCCGTCAACTCGTACGGCAGCCTCGCGTCGAACGCCTCGAGCAAACCATCGGGCCGGCGTGGTCGCGGCCTGGCCGGCGACGCCGCCGCGCGGTGTTTGCGCTGCACGAGAGTCACCTGTACCGCGAACGCCTCGTCCCACTTCAGCCGCTTCTGAGCCGCGCCCTTCTCCTGATAGGAGCCCGGCCGATGGATCCACCGCAGGGCCTTGTCGAGCCCGATCAGGTTGTTGCTGGCCCGCAGCGTCGCCGGCAGCGGGTCGTCCGGCATGGTCACGTTGTCGAGCACGACGCGGACGCACTTGGCGATCGTCCAGGTGGGGATCTTGGCAGCGGCCGGGTAAACCGGGATCAGACCCCCGGCGAACTCCTCGATCTCCTCCGACGCCTCGTCTTCGTCGTCCAACATCACGTATTCAGGGTTGTTGAGCTGCCGCTTGCCGCGAAACTCGGTGACCTTGCCGGCGAACAGCCCCCACCTGCCCGGACGCAGGTACTTGTCGTGCCACATCTGCTTGCGGCCGAAGTAGTTGAGCCCCAGCACGCCGCCAGCCCCGTCGCCGACCGTCACTTCGAGCATCTCGTCGGCGCCATTCTTGATCCTGCGCCTGTTGGCCGTGCGGACCTGCGCCATCACCGTGACCTGGTCGCCCACCTCCAGCGCCCGGATGTCGGTGTGCTGGCCGCGCTCGTCGTATCGCCGCGGAAAGTGATAGAGCAGGTCGCCGGCCGTGTGCAGGTCGAGATGGTCGGCGAGCGCCTTGGCGGTCTTGGCGCCGAGCCACTTCGTGAGCGGGGTATCCGTATCGGTCATTCGACGCCTACCAGAAGGGGATACAAGGGCTGGCCACCGTCATATTCGTTGACTTCGACGAACGGCCACCGCTGCGCGACATGCCCGCGCAGCGCCTCGCCGAACCCTGCCGGAGCGTCGGCGCCGATCAGCAGCGTGACCAGCTCACCGCCGCCGCCGAGCAGCCGGTCGAGCAGGTCACGGCACGTCTGCAACAGATCCTGGCCGATCAGGTGCACCTCGTCGTCGACCAAGGCCAGCACGTCGCCCGGTTTGCACGGGCCCGCCACGGTGAGCGCCTCGCGGCTGGCATAACAGACCTCCGCGTACCGGCAGGCGCCTGCCGCCTCGGCCATCGCGATCACATCGTCTTCGAACCGGCGCCCCGGATCGCGCACAGCGAGCGCCGCCATCGCCTGTACCGGAGAACGGGTCGGCACGACACTGACCCGTATCCCACGGCCGTGTGCCTCCCTGGCGGCGGCGCTGGCCACGGCCTGCGTGTCGGGGTCGTCCGGCAGCACGACGACGCGGGCGGCACCGGTGGCCAGCCCCGCGTCGGGCAGCTCGGGGGGGGACGGGTTGGCCGGCACCACAGGGACGCCCTCGCCCCGCAACAGCACCGCCAGCCCGGCGCCCGCGGCCACCGCCACCGCGCCCCGGCCGTCCGGATCGACCGGTGGCGCGGCCGCCATCTGGTCTTCGAACCGCGTGACCGAGATGCGATGCGGCCGGCCCGCCTCGACCCCGGCCTCGATGGCGGCACCGATGTCGTTGACGTGGACGTGGACGTTCCACGTAGGAGGATCACCGCCGGCGCCCACCACGACCAGCGAGTCACCCAGGCCGCCCAGGATCTCCTTGAGCCGCTCCACCGCCGGCTCGGGAGCATCCAGCAGGTACTGCACCTCGTAGGCATACTCAGACGACCCGGTCTCGCGCGCGGCGGTGACCGGCGGTCGGGTGGCGACCGGCAGGGTCTCCACATGCTCCCCGGTGACCACCGCGACCAGCGAGTCGAGCAGGACACACAGCCCCCGCCCGCCCGCGTCGACCACGCCCGCGCGCGCCAGCGCCGGCCCCTGCTAGGGGCCCCCCCCCAGCCCCCGCCCCCCCTCGGCCCCCGCCGACCGGACCACCGCGTCGAGGTCGTCCGAGCCCCCGGTGGCGGCTCCGGTAGCGGCGGCGGCGGCGACCGTGAGCATGGTGCCCTCGACCGGCTTCGACACCGCCGCGTAGGCCGCCTCGGCAGCCACACCGAGAGCGCTCGTCAACGCCTCGCCCCGCACCGTGGCGGCACCGCCCAGCGAGTCGGCCAACCCACGCAGGATCTGCGACAAAATCACGCCGGAATTGCCACGCGCCCCAAGCAGTGCCCCTCGCGCCATCAGCCGCAATGCCCGGCCGTGCGGCGTCTGCTCGTCGTCGGTGACCGTGTTGAGATCGAGGTCGACCGCCTGCTGCGCCGAGGCGAGCGTCAGCACAAGATTGGTGCCAGTGTCGCCGTCGGGCACGGGGTACACGTTGAGCTCGTCGATCTCGCGCTGATGCTGGCGCATCGACTCCAGCCCCGCCGCACACCAGTGACGTACCGCAGCCGCGTCGAACGTCTCCAACACGCGACGAGCCTACTGTCGCCCCCCGACACCCCGCCCGAACCACACCGCACACCACCCCTCCCACCCGTGCGCCGCCGCCACCGCCGCGCCCGTCCGCCCCTTCCGCCCCCGCGCGAGGCCGCCCCCGCGCGAGGCCGCCC
>NZ_JAIBNX010000160.1 GCF_026130045.1 Micromonospora sp. CPCC 205371 | reverse complement strand
CTGCCGCGTCGCGCCTCCCCGCCCCGCAAGCACAAGCACCGACCCCAGGTTGCACGCGCCCGCGCCGTCGCGGAGCGCGCCCGCCCGCCGCCACTGCGCCTCGGCACCGTCCATGTCGCCGCGCTCGTACAGGATGACGCCCAGGTTGTAGATGGCGCCCCGATGGTCGCGGTCGGCGCCTTCGCGGAACGCCGCCTCCGCTCCGGCCCGGTCGCCTCGCGCGGCATACGCCAGACCCAGCTCGTTGAGGGCGTCGGGGTGGCCCAGCTGCTCCGCGTGCTGCCACACCCGCATCGCGTCGGCGGTGCGCCCGCGCTTGGCGATGCGCCGGCCCAGCTCGACCGCCGCCGCGGCGTCGCCCTCCGCGGCCGCCTGCACGAACGGCACGTCGCCCTCGTCCCGCTCGACGATGGCTTGCAGCGCGGCGCGCAGGTTGCCGGCGGAGGCCTCCCGGCCGCGGGTCACCGCCTCGCTGTACGCCTGCGCCGCCCCGTCGAGGTCGCCGCGCTGCTGCCGCAGCCAGCCCAGGTTGTGCAGGCCGTCGAGTTCGTCGCGCTCCCCCGCCCGGCGCAGCACCTCCTCGGCGTCGTCGAGGTAGCCGCGCTGCTGCAACAGGTAGCCCAGGTTCGTGGCGGCGCCGGTGGCGCCCCGCTCGTCGGCCCGGTACCAGCAGGCCTCAGCGCGGTCCAGCTCGCCGGCGTCCAACGCCCAATGGCCGAGGATCATCGCCGCTTGCGGGTGGTCGCGGGCGTCCGCCCGTTCCAGGGCCTCGATCGCGGCCGCCCGGTCGCCGCGCTCGTCGAGCAGCAGGCCCAGGTTGTACCCGGCTGGTGCGCAGCCGCGTTCGTCGGCCCGCCGGTACGCGGCCTCCGCACCCGCCAGGTCGCCGCGCGCGGCCAGCAGCAGGCCCACGTCGTTGGCCGCGTCGCCGTCGCCCATCTCGTCGGCCTCGCGGTACGCGGCCTCGGCCGCACCGGTGTCGCCCCGATCCTCCAGCACCCGGCCGAGCAGTACGCGGGCCCGCCGCGCCGCCTCCGGCCGGGGGTCCTGGGTCGCCGACCGGAACAGCGCCTCGGCCTCGGCGAGCCGGCCGGCCTCCCAGGCCAGCAGGCCCTGTACCTGGATGTCGGACTCGTCCAGTGCGTTCTCGGCTGGCTCCGGCGGCCACACCATCCAGTCGTACGGGCCTTCCCGCGCCGCCTGCTCGGCGATGTCCCAGATCTCCCGGTACAGGTCCGGCTCGGCCGCGACCGGCTCGGCGCCGACGCTATCGATCTCGGCAGCGGCGCTCTCCGCGCTGGTGGCGACCTGCTGGGCGATCGAGCCTTGGCGGCGACCGGTGCTGAACCGGCCGTTGAGGAAGTAGACGCGAGCCGAGTCCTGTACCCGGTCGCCGGTGACCGCCGCGGACCGCTCGGAGGCCGCGCACCACAGCGACCCCGCCTCCAGCACCGGCTCCTGTGCCTCGCCGTCCACCACCTGTACCGCGAACGCGTCGGCCGCCAGCTCGACCGCCTGCTCGCCCTCGCCCGGCTGGAACGCGCTCAGCATGGCCTCGGCCAGCGCGATCTCCTGCGGCGAACCGCGGAAGCCGATCTCGTTGTGGCCCAGCACGTGGTGGCCGATCTCGTGCAGCACGACGAACCCAAGGGTGAGCTGCGCCAAGTAGGCCGGGTCGATCGGGGACGTGCCGTCGGGCGGCTCGTCCGGCAGGTCGACGGCGCCCGGCGTGCCCTCGCGCGCCCGCCGGACCGCGCGCATGACCAGCTGCATCAGGCAGTACGACAGCCGGTGCCGGGCCAGCCCCGCGTTGGATACCGGCGCGACGCCGGCCGTGGCGCCGCACAGCCGCTCGCGCAGTTCCGCGCCCGTCGGCACCTCGGTCAGCAGTTCCCGCACCCCCAGCCCGACCCACTGGTCGCCACCGACGGTCAGCCAGGCCAGCGGCACCGCCGCGGGCGGGTCGGGCTCCAGCTCGCGCAGCGCCGGCAGGGCCAGCTCGTTGAGCCGGGCGCACCTGCTCACCGTGCGCGCGAACAGCTCGATCACGTCGAGGGTGCCCGCGCTGACGTAGACGACCGGCTGCTCGCCGATCGAGTCGGCGCGGGCGTCGGGCACCACCGTGCTCGGGAAGATCACCGGAATCCCGGCGACCGCGCCGGCCAGCGGGCTGCCCTCGACCAGGGCGGGCAGGAACCGCCGGAAGGCCGGCACCAGCTCCCGCTCGTCCTCACCGGGCGCCGCGTCCGGCGGCTCCAGCCCTTGCGCGCGGTACAGCCGCCGCGCGTGCTCCTGGTATCGCGTCAGCGCGCGGGCGGCCAGCTCCGCGTCGCGCCGCGGCGGCTCCGCGCCGTCACGGGCGGCGACGAACCGGGCGTACACCGCGGTCTGCGCGTTGAGCGGATTATGGACGTACACGGTCGGGACGCCGGTCCCGGCTCAGGCGCCGTCGGCGTCGGCCGGCCGGACCTCGCGGCCGTCGACACTGGCCAGCTCCTTGATCTCATACGGCGAGGCGGCGACGATCTGCACCTCGTGCGTGCGGGGCTCGGTCATAGGGGAATTCAAGACCCCCCGCCACTCTGCGTCAACGCCGACGCGGCGACCCTGGCGTCGCGGCGGTTGGCCCAGGTACTGGTGGCGGTGACGGTGGCGAGGGTGGTGATGATGACGCCGAGGGAGAGCAGCGTCGGAATCTCCGGTACCCAGGTCCAGACGCCGTGCGCCCAGTGCAGGATCAGCTTGACGCCGATGAACGCCAGAATGATCCCCAGGCCGTGGTTGAGGTGCCGCAGCGCCGCCAGCGCGTTGCGCAGCACGAAGTACAGCGCCCGCAGCCCCAACAGGGCGAACGCGTTCGTGGCGAACACGAGGTATGGATCGTCGGTCACCCCGTACACCGCGGGCACCGAGTCGACGGCGAACACCACATCGGTCATGAAGACCGCGACCACGACCAGCGCCATCGGCGTCAACGCGCGCCGGCCGTCGATCCGGGTGACGAGCTTGGAGCCGTGATAATCCCGGGTGACCGGCATCAGCCGGCGCAACAGCCGGACCGACCGCATGCTGTCGACGTCTGGCTGGTGCTCGGTGCCGCGGGCCGCGTCCCGGATCACCTTGAACGCGGTGACCTGCAGCACAGCGCCGAAGACCAGGAACGCCCACGCCCCCGTGCTGATGACCGCGGCACCGGCGGCGATGAAGATCGCTCGTAGCACCAGCGCGCCGACGATGCCGTACAGCAGCACCCGCTGCGCCAGGGCCGGTGGCACCGCGAACGCGGCCAGCAACAGCATGAACACGAAAAGGTTGTCCACCGACAGTGACTTCTCCACCACGTACCCGGTGAAGAACTCCACCGACGCCGTGCCCCCATACCACGCCCAGACGAACACGCCGAACGCCACGGGCAGGGCCAGGTAGAACACCGTCCAGCCGACCGCTTCCCGCATGGGCACGTCGTGCGGCCGGCGCGTGATCACGAAATCGATCGCCAGCAAGACGAGCAGTACGACGACGGTGACCGCCCACAGCAGCGGTGAGCCGATCGACTCCAGCGGGGCAGACAGAACCATGCCATCGGGCATCGGGCCTCCTCGAACGCGTCAGATCGTTCGAGGTCTCCCTCACCCGCCAGAGGTGGGCGACCGTCCGGGGGCCCGGTGGCAAGGCCCGTACTGACCGGAGCGGTCCTTCGTGAGGTACTCCCCTCGCAGGTGAGGATATGAGCCGCACCTGAACGTTTCCTGGGAGCCGGTCGGCTCAGACCTGGACGACGACGCGCTCGGCCACTTCGACGAGCTTGGCGTGTGGTACCACCTTGGGCGCGCTGAAGATCACCAGCCGGAGCTCGTCCTCGTACGTCACGGCGATGGCCACCACCCGGATGCCGCCTCCGGTCGCGTACCCGACGCCACCCGCGCCCAGGCCGTCGATCGGGGTCGTCTTCACGCCGCTGGCTGCGGCGATCGCCTCGATCGCCGCGGTCGCGTCGGCGGCCCGGTTGGGTCGGGTCGACACGAGAAGGCTGAAGGGCTGCTGGGCGCCTTTGCCGTATGTGCAGCCGTACCGGGTCTTGCCTTCCTCAAGGCGCTCGACCGGGTCTTCCTTGGCGGTCAACTTCGAGGCGGCCGAACCGCCCAACACGTCGACCACCACGTCGGCGGGCAGCAACTTACAGGCCGAGGTGATCTGGGCAAGCCGGGCGGGTGCGCTTGTCGCGGGCGCCGTCGGCGCGTCTGGTGTCGCCGACGACACCCATTGGACAGGTGACGCGCCGGCGCCGCCGGCCTCCGCGCCACATCCCGTCAGGGCGAGCGCTAGTGCGCACATCGCCGATGTCTTCGACACCCAGCTCGTCATGATCGACCTCCCCAGTCGATCGATCACCCTACCGTGCCCTCCTCGGGGGGTCCGGCTTGCCTGTTGTGGTGATCCAGCAACCTGGACAGCAGTTCGGTGAGCCGCTGTCGCTCCTCGGATGACAGCGGAGCCAGCAGTTCGTCCTGGGTTTCGGCCAACCGCTTCTCCAGTCGCCGCAGCTGTCGCTTGCCCGCGGCGGTCAGCGAGATGACGTTGCGGCGCCGGTCGGAGGAGTCAGGGGCGCGCTCGACAAACCTGCGATCGGCGAGCTCGTTGATCGTCGCGACCATGTCGCTGAGGTGGATGCCGCTACGGCGGCCCAGCGCGGCCTGACTGGCCGGCCCGAGATGCTCCAGCGTCGCCAGCAGGCGGTAGTGGTAGCCGCGGGCACCGACGGACGAGAACCCGTCGGCCACCATGCGGTGCGCGTGGATGGCGGTCTGAGTGAGCAGCCAGCTGGGCAGGCTTTCCCAGGTGGCGGGCGCCTTCTCGGACGGGTTCTCCATGTGACGAGTCTAACGAATCGTTAGAGGGACCAACGATTCTGATATCGTTTGCCGCACAAACGTTTAGACGCCGAACGAATCCCTGGAGGCAGGGCAATGATCACACCGTTCCGCATCGACATCCCCCAGGCCGACCTCGACGACCTGACCGGCCGACTCTCCCGCACCCGTTGGCCCAACGAGGTCGACGGCGCCGGGTGGGACTACGGCTTCCCGCTGGCGCGGCTCAAGGAACTGGCCGAATACTGGCGCACCGGCTACGACTGGCGCGAGCACGAGGCCAGGCTCAACGAGCTTCCGCACTTCACCACCGAGATCGACGGCCAGAACATTCACTTCGTCCACGTCCGTTCCTCGAACCCGGAGGCGCTCGCGCTGATCCTCACCCACGGCTGGCCAGGCTCGTTCCTGGAGTTCCTCGACGTGATCGAGCCGCTGTCGCGCGACTTCCACCTGGTGATCCCGTCCATCCCGGGTTACGCCTTCTCGGGGCCGACCCACGAGCGCGGCTGGGATGCCTTCCGGATCGCACGCGCCTGGGCCGAGCTCATGCACCGTCTCGGGTACGAGCGCTACGGCGCGCAGGGCGGCGACTTCGGTGCGGGCATATCACTGGCGCTGGGCGCGGTGGCACCCGAGCAGGTCGTCGGTGTACACGTCAACTACCTGCCAACCCGACCTGACCCGGACGCCGGCATCGAACTGTCCGAAACGGACGAAGCCCGGCTGGACAAGGTCAGGCAGCTGATGGCGAACCGTCCGCCGTACCAGGCGCTCCAAGCCCTCACCCCCCAGACCATCGGCTACGCGCTGACCGACTCGCCGGTCGGCCAACTGGTCTGGATCGCCGAGCGCTTCGCACAATGGACGGACCCTCGCTCACCGGTCAGCGACGATCGGATGCTCACCAACATCTCCCTGTACTGGCTGACCGCCACCGCGGCCTCATCCGCGCGGCTCCACCACGATGCCGCGCGGGGCCAGACCTTGCCGTGCCAGGTGCCGGTCGGCGTGGCGGTGTTCGCGCACGACATCACGCAGTCGGTACGACCGCTGGCCGAGCGGCTGTACGACATCAGGCACTGGTCCGAGTTCGAACGTGGCGGCCACTTCGCCGCGATGGAGGTGCCGGAGTTGCTCGCCCAGGACGTCCGAGCCTTTTTCCTCACCCACATCAAGTAGACAGCGGCGCATAGACTCCCCCCGTGCTGTCTGGCTCACATCCGGCGCCGCGCCCAGCGCGCGCTTTGGCCCACTTCATCGCCGACCTCCAGCTGGCTACCGGCCTGCTGGACACCGTCGAGGTGCGCGAGGTCGGCGTCGACCGGGGTCCGTGGCCGACCTGGCTACGGCTGTCGGTGGCGGCACTGGCGGTGCTCGTCGGCTGGTTCGCCCTGCGGCTTATCCGCGTACGCCGTCGAGCCTGGGCATGACCCATTCTGCGAGCCGCTGCGCGAACTCGACCGGGTGCCGGTCGGGCATCGTCTGCACCTCGGTCACGCCGAGCTTGGCGTACTCGGCCACGTCGGCCACGAACGCGTCCACATCGGCCAGTGGCGGGCGGGTTACGAGCACAGTCTTCTCGATGGCGTCGTAGTCGCGGCCCTCCGCCTCGCAGTGTCCACGAAGGACGTTCAGCTTGTGCGCCACCTCCGCGGGCGTGGTGCCGAACACGTTGCACGCGTCGGCGTACCGGGCCGCGAGCAGGAGGGTCTTCCGCTCACCCCCGCCACCGATCATGATCGGCGGGTGGGGCCGGCGGAGCGGCGCGGGTACGCACAGCGTCTCGGCGAGCTGATAGTGCTTGCCCTCGAACGGGCCGTTGTCGTCGCTCCACATCTGCCGGCAGATCCGCAGCGTCTCCTCCAGTCGCTCGAAACGCTCGCCCACCGGCACGACCGGCACGCCCAGGCCGCGCTGCTCGCGCTCGTACCAGGACGCCCCGATGCCCAACCGGGCCCGGCCGCCGGACAGCACGTCCAGCGTGGTGACGATCTTGGCGAGTAGTCCCGGGTACCGGTACATCACGCCGGTTACCAGCAGTCCGAGCGTCATCCGCTCGGTCCGGCCCGCCAGGTAGCCCAGGGTCGTGTAGCCCTCGAGCATCGGCTCGTCGGCCGCCGCCATGCCTTCCATCTGGAAGTAATGGTCCATGACGGTGAACGACGAGATCCCCGCCTGCTCCGCGATCCGCGCGGTCTGAGCCAGCGTGGGCGCGATCTGCGTCGCGTCGGCGGGTGTGGTGTAGTTCCAGTAGTGCAGTCCGAGTTTCATCGTTCCGGACGCTACAACTTCGAGCGCACTCGAACGCAAGCCTTCAGGCACACCAGGGCCATGGAGCGGCTGGTGGTGGCCATCGACACGGAGGTGTCGAAGCCGTGCTCGGTGAGGAAGGGCGCGATCCGGTCGGCGATCGCGGCGGCACGCGAGGAGTCGGGCGGCTCGTAGAACAGGTACATGGCACCGCCGGGCTTCAGCAGCCGCCTGACGATGTCGAGCTCGCGCGCGGACGAACGGACCCAGAAGAGGTTCACGTTGACCGCGAAGACCTTGTCGAACCGCTCGCCGTCGAGGTTCGCCGCGTCCAGCGGGGCGGTCTGGAAGACCACCTTGCCGGCGGCGACGTTGGCCTCGTTGCGCTGCTCGGCCTGCTTGATCATCGTGAGCGATCGGTCGATGGCGATGATGCGACCGCCGTCCAGCCGCTCGCAGATCAGCGACACGGCGCTGCCGCGACCACAGCCAATCTCCAGAATCCGATCCGTGGGACTGATGCCCATCGTCTCGACAGCCCACCTGACACGCTCTGGAATGGATTTGACCGGCACGGGATCGAATCTACCGACCCCTGCTCCAGCCGCGGTAACACTATGGGGATGTCAGCGCACGCGGTGATCAACATTCTCGAACTGGTCGGCCTCTACGTCTTCGCCACGTCTGGCGCCTTGATGGCGATCCACAAGGGGTTCGACGTCGTCGGGATCGTGGTCTTGGCCATGCTGACGGCGCTCGGTGGCGGCATCCTGCGCGACCTGATCATCGGGGACACGCCGCCGGCCGCGTTCAAGAACGCCAACTACCTGATCATCCCGCTGATCGCCGCGGTGGTGACGTTCTTCGTACACCCCGTCATGCGGCGCCTCGCCTTCACCGTGCTCGTCTTCGACGCCGCCGGGCTGGGGCTGTTCTGCGTCACCGGCACCCTCAAGGCGCTGGATTACGGTCTCGGTTCGCTGCAGGCGGTGCTGCTGGGCATCACCACCGCCGTCGGGGGCGGGGTGCTTCGGGACATCACCGCCCGCGAGACGCCCGCGCTGGTACAGGTCGACACGGACCTGTACTCGATACCCGCCGCGGCCGGCGCGACACTCGTGGCGGGCGCACACCACACCGACCTGCCGATGCCCGTCGTGGCGACCTGCGCGGCGGTGCTGGTGTTCGCGTTCCGCATCGCCGCCATGCTCCGGCACTGGACCGCACCACACGCCTGGACCCGCGACGGTCGCTGACCTCAGACCGTCCGGTCAATCGATGGGATACGTCACGCCGGTGAGCTGCTCGGACACGTCCCACAGGCGCCGCTGGACGGCCTGGTCGTGAGACTGGTCGCTGGAGGTGACCAGGCGAGGGTATCCCCTGTTCTCGCGCCAGCCGTCGGGCCCGTAGTACTGGCCGCCAAGCACCGCCGGATCGGTGGCGGCGCGCAGGGTGGGCAGCGCGCCCCTGGCCGGCGCCTGGAAGAACAGCGGCATGATCGCGGGCAGGACCACCCGCACCGGAGCAGGCAGGTTGCGGACGAGCTCGGTGGCGGCCACGCCGGGATGCGCGGCGACGGCGACGGTGCTGCCGAGCGGGGCGAGGCGGCGCTGGAGCTCGTACGTGAACAAGAGGTTGGCCAGCTTCGACTGTCCGTAGGCCGCGACCCGGTCGTAGGACCGTTCCCACTGCAGGTCTTCGAAGCGGATTCCCGCCCGAACGCGGTGCGCCACGCTGCTGACCGTGACCACACGGGAGCCGGGCACCGGCAGCATCCGGTCGAGCAGCAGCCCGGTGAGGGCGAAGTGGCCGAGGTGGTTGACGCCGAACTGCAGCTCGAACCCGTCGCGGGTGGTCCGCTTGGGCGGGGTCATGACGCCGGCGTTGTTGATCAGCAGGTCGATCTTCGGGTAACGGGAGTGCAGCTCGGCGGCCGCGGCCCGGATGGCGTCCAGTGAGGTCAGGTCCAGCCGCTGGATCGCCAGGTCCGCCCCGGGCGCCTGGGCGGCGATGCGGGCGGCGGCCTGCTTGCCCTTCTCGATGTCGCGCACGGCGAGCACCACGCTCGCCCCGCGCTCGGCGAGGACCCGTGCGGTCTCGAAGCCAAGGCCGGTGTTGGCGCCGGTGACGACCGCCACACGGTCACGCTGTTGAGGGACATCCAGCTCGGTCCATTTATCGCTCATGAATGCCACCATACGCCCCAAGTGCTACCGAGTGCCAGGTCTGCCTACGGGTGATATAGTCGACACCATGCAGCACGGCAACCCGATACCCGTCCGCGAGCGCACCCGGCGCGCGATGCGCGCCGAGCTGACGCTGCTCGCGCAGGACCTGTTCGCGGAGAAGGGCTACGACCAGACCACGATCGACGACCTGGTGGCGGCCGCGGGGATGTCGAAGCGCACGTTCTTCCGCTACTTCACCTCGAAAGAAGATCTCGTGCTCGGCAAATACGAGCTGCTTGCCGACCGGCTCATCGAGGCACTCGCCGCCCGCCCCCACGACGAGCCGGTGTGGGAGTCGCTCCGGCGGGCGTTCGACGTCATCGTCGAGTACTTCGACGGCGAGCAAAACCTGCCGCGGACGCTCGCGATGGAGAAAATCATCCGCGGCAACCCGGCGCTGGGCGCGGGCGAGCTGGAACGGATCTCGCGGGCACAGCAACAGCTTGCCGACCTGGTCCGCGAACGGACCGGGCTCCACTCGCCCGCTGACCCCGCCCCGGCCGCCATCGCCGGTGCGGCGCTCTCCTGCCTCCTCGCCGCCAAGACCACCTGGATCGCCACCGGCCAGAGCCGCCCGCTCGCCGAGCTGCTCGACGAGGCCATGGCCGCCCTCAGACCCGCAGAGGAGTCCCACACACCATGAACGTCCTCGATCGTCTCGCCGACGAGAAGTACGTCCTGCTGACCACCTTCCGCAAAGACGGCCGCGCGGTCGCCACCCCCGTCTGGGCGGTCCGCGACGGCGACGCTCTCGCGGTGTGGACGGTCGCCGACTCCGGCAAGGTCAAGCGAATCCGCCGCAGCGGCAGCGTCACCGTCGCCCCGTGCGACTTCCGCGGCAACCCGCGCGGGGAAGCCGTCGCGGGGCGAGCCACCCTGACCGGCTCGGTCACCGACGACGACCACATCCGCAAGACGATGGCGCGCAAGTACGGCCTCATGGGGCGGATCTCCATGCTCGGCAGCCGCATCCGCCGCGGCCGCGAGGGCACGGTCGGCATCCGGATAGCGTTCGCGGACTAGGCGTTCCAGGTCACCTATGTTCGGGTGTAGGCGGTGGCCTGCATGCCGTACAGGTCGGCGTAGCGGCCCCCCGCCGCGAGCAGCTCGTCGTGGGTGCCCTGCTCGACGAGCCGTCCCTTGTGGAGCACCAGGATGCGGTCGGCACCGGTGACCGTGGAGAAACGGTGCGAGACGATGACGGTGACCGCGCCGGTGCGCGCTGCCAGTTCCCGGGCACGCACCAGGTAGCGCTGGAAGATGTGGTGTTCGCTAGGCGCGTCCAGCGACGCGGTGGGCTCGTCCAGCACGAACAGCAACGGGTCGGTGCGCATCGACGCGCGGGCGAGCGCGGTGCGCTGCCACTGGCCCTCGGACAGCTCCACGCCGTCGAACGGGCGCCCGAGTTGGGTGTCCAGCCCATCCGGCAGCCGGTCGACCAGCACCCGCGCGTCGGCGGCGTGTACGGCGTCGGCGATCCGGCCACGGTCGTCCACATGCGACAGGTCGCCGATTCCCACGGTCTCCCCGAACCGGATGTGGAAACGGCCAAAGTCCTGGAAGGCGGCGCTGGTGCGGGCCCGCCACTCGGCGGTGACCAGGTCGTCGAGGGCTACGCCGTCGACCTCGATCCGGCCGCGGTCCGGCCGGTACAGCTTGGTCAGCAGCTTCACCAGCGTGGTCTTGCCGGAGCCGTACTCACCCACCACGGCGACGACCGTGCCGGCGGGCAGGTGGCAGCTGACCGCGTCGAGCGCGGGCCGATCGGTGCCGGGGTACGTGTAGCCGACCCCGTCGAGGGTGATGCCCGTGCGCAGCCTCGCCGGTGGTGTCCGGCCTCCGGTGGTGCCGGCGCTCGCCGCGTACCCGCGCAACCACAGCAGCGGCTCGACCAGGATGCGCCCGCTCATCGCGTGCCCGACCGCGAACAGCGTGTCCTGGACGGCGTTTCGCAGCGTCATGGCGACGGTCACCGCGAGGACGAGGTCACCGGCGCTCGCCTCGCCGCGCGCGGTGCGGTCGATCAGCAGGAGCAGCCCGGCGGTGAAGCCGCCGGTGAACAGCGTCCAGCCCGCCACCGTCCACGCGGCGGCCCGCAGCCGGGCGCGGAACCGGCCGCTGACGGCGGCCTCCCACGCCTCACGCTGCCGGCGGGCGATCTCCGGGCCGGCCCCGCTGACGCGCAGCTCCTTCCCACCGGCCGCCGCGGTGGCGAGGTTGAACAGGTGGCGCTGCAACCGGAACGCCTCAGCCGTACCGGTCTCGGCGTCCGCTATGGACATCTGTCCGCGCTGCTCGAACCACAGTGGAGCGGCGGCGAACCCGAGCAGGAGCAGCAGCCACGGGCTGACCGCCGCGAGCAACGCCAGCAGCAGGGCCAGTCGCAGCGCGTCGCAGACCGCGACCACCGCCTGCCACGGTGCGTGGTTGAGCCGCCAGGCCGCGCCGCGCAGCACGGTGATCCGGTCCAGCAGGTCGGTGCGTTCGAGGTGGTCCAGGCCGTCGAGCCGGGTGAGCTGCTCCTCGATGTGCCGGCGGATGTGCAGCGTGCCGACCCGGTCGCCGAGCATGGTCTCCAGCGTGTACGCGAGACTTCGCAGGTACAGGCCGACCGCGTACGCGATCGCCGCGACCGCGGCGCTCGTGGCGGCGGCTCGCGGGTCGCGCTGGACGATCCCGTCGAGCGCCTCGCGCAGCGCGAGCGCCATCGCTGGCGTGGTCGGCACACCCGCCAGGCACAACGCCACCAGGCCGGCCGCCGCCAGCGGTCGCAGCCGCCAGTTCAGGGCCAGCAACTCGGCCAGCAGCCTGACGTAACGGATCATGTCAGCTCACCCTCTTCGAGCCGGTCGTCGAAGCCGTGCTGGAACCGCCGCGCCTGGATGGCGAACATGGTGGCATACGCGCCGCCGGCGGCGATCAGCTCCTCGTGCGTCCCGTCCTCGGTGACCCGGCCACCACTGAGCAGTACGACGCGGTCGGCTCTGCGCACTGTGGACAGCCGGTGCGATATCAGGATCACCGAGGCGCCGCCGCGGTGGGCGGCGAGCCGGGTGAACACGTCGAGTTCGGTGCGCACGTCCAGGTGCGCGGTCGGTTCGTCCAGCACCAGTATCTGAGCGCCGGTGCGCATCGCATACAGAGCCCGGGCAAGGACGACCTGCTGCCACTGGCCACCGGACAGGTCGACGCCGCCGCCACGGGCGCGCGCGAGCGGTGTGTCCCAACCAGCCGGCAGCCTCGACACAACCTCGTCGAAGCCGGCGTCGCGGGCGGCGCCGACCACCGCGGCCATGTCCGGTGCGGCGAGGGCGTTGCCGAGCGCCACGTTGTCGGCCGCGGACAGGTGATAGCGCACGAAATCCTGGAACACCACCGACAGGCGAGCCCGCCAGGCACCCGGACCGAGCTCGGCGATGTCGACGCCGTCGGCGGTGATGCGTCCCGCGGTCGGCTCGTACAGGCCGGCGAGCAGCTTGATGAGGGTGGACTTGCCGGCGCCGTTGACGCCGACGACCGCGAGCAACTCGCCCGGCCGCACCTCCAGGTCCAGGCCATCGAGTACCGGTGAGGCGCTGCCCGGGTACCCGAAGCTCACGCCCTCGAAGCGGACCGTTGGTGGCCCACCAGCCGACGCGGCCCTTCCTCGCTGGACGGCTCTGCCGTCCGCAAGTTCCGTGCGCAGGCGTGTGAACGCCTGGATGCAGGTCGTCGCGTTGATGGTGGCCTGCGGCGCGCCGTCGAACGCTTCGAAGACCCCGGTGCCGGCGACCAGCGCCGCCACGGCGACCGCGATCGGTGCGCCGCCTCGGGCCGCGTCGAGCGCCACGACGACGTACACGATCCCCAGCGGAACGAGCACCGTCACCAGCTGCCGCCAGGTCGCCGCGAGAATCCGCCGGTCCATGGGCCACAGTGGATCGTAGGCGGTCCGCAGGTGCCGGTCGATGCGGTCGATGGCCCATTCGCCGAGCCCGAAGACCCGGATCTCCTTCCCTTCGGCGGGTGACACCAGCGCGTCGGACCACATGTCCGCGCGCATCGTCGAATTCGGCACGTGCCGCCATACCCGCCGCCGCTGCACGCCCTCGTGCCAGCGCAGCTGATGGAGGGCCACGGCCCCCGCGACGAGCAACGGCACGGACCACCACGCGTACGCGGCCAGCACGAACGAGGCGCCGATCAGCGCCACCGACCGGCCGATCAGGTCGAGCTGGGCGAGCACACCGGCGCCGGGCGTACCGTCCATGAAGCTCTCCGGGTCGGCGCGTGCGGTGCGGATCAGCGCCTGGATCTCGGAGCGTTCCAGCGCGTCGATCGTGGGGCTGCTCGCGGCGAGCCGGGACAGCTCGGCCCGGTGCCGCCCGTCGATGCGCGCCTCCGCCAGATAGGACAGTGGCTCCCGCACCGCGACCAGGGCGTGCCTGGCGAGCAACACGAGCGCGTACGCCGCCAGCGGCGCCACGGCGTTGCGCGCGTCGCCGCCGGTGAGCCGGTCGATGAGCCAGCCGGCCGCCGCCGCGGTCGCGGCCGGCACCGCGCTCAACAGCAGCGTCAGGCCGATGAGCGCGGACAGCAGCCCCGGGCCGGCCCACGGAAGCCGGACGAGCAGCGCGACGCGGTCACGGATGCGTGACAAGAGGACTCCCTGGACAGGCGGGCGAGCCGCGGCGCTTCAGCGCCACGGTGTCGACGGCGATGGCCAGGGGTCAGTTCATGGGTCGCAGCGTCTCCGATCGCCACGGAGGCCGCAAGTCATTTTGCGGGTGGGGCGGTGCTCTGCCGGATGGTGAGCGTGGTCGCCAGCTCGATCCCGGTCTGCGGGTTTTCCCCGCGCCCGAGCGCGAGCGCCATCTCGGTGGCGGCGGAAGCCATCTCGATGAGTGGCTGGTGGACGGTCGTGAGTGGAGGGTCGACCAGCGTGGTGATCGGCAGGTCGTCGAAGCCCACCACGCTCAGGTCGGCCGGAATCCGCAGCCCGAGCGTGCGGGCGGCCTGATAGACGCCGAGCGCCTGCAGGTCGTTGGCGGTGAAGATGGCCGTGGGTGGCTCGGGACGGTTCAGGAGGTCGAGCGCGGCGGTAAACCCGCCCTGCTGGGTGAGATCGGTGCGGACGATGAGGCCGACGTCGACCGGCAGCCCGGCCGACTCCAGGGCGGCGCGGTAGCCGTCGAGCCGGGCCCGGCAGCAGAGCACGTCGTCTGGACCGCTGACCATCGCGATGCGGCGGTGCCCGAGCCCGATCAGGTGGCGGGTGGCGGACCGGCCGCCGGACCAGTTCGTCGCGCCGACGAACGGCACGTCGTCGGGCAGCTCCATGGTGGGATCGAAGACGACGCACGGGATGCCCCGGGCGCGCAGCCGGTCGCGCTGCTCCTCCGACAGCTGGGCCACGGTGACGACGCAGGCCGGGCGGCGGGCGAGGGTGTCGTCGATCCAGTACCGGATCGTGCTGCGCTCAGGGCCGAACTCGGTCAGTATGACGCCCAGGCGGTGCTCGCGGGCCACCCGCTCCACGCCGCGAATGATCTCGACGCCCCACATGTGCTCAAGCTGGTCGAACACGAGCTCCATCGTGGTGCTGCGGTGCACGGCGCTCGACTTGCGGTACCCATACTGGCTGATCAGCGCCTCGACGCGGGCCCGCGTGTCCGCGGCCACGCCGGACCGGCCGTTGATGACCTTGGACACCGTCGGGACCGACACCCCCGCGCTCTCCGCGATGTAGGAGATGGTGACCGGCCCGGCCGCGTGCTGGTGTGGTTGCTCAGACAACCCCGACTCCCTCCCAAGCCCGTCCCCCAGACGTTCCCGCCGCCCGCGCCCCGCGGTCCGCCCCCGCGGCCCGCCACGCCCCTCTCCCCCGCCGATCAGTCGTAACCGCGCTCCGCGCTTTGACGGGGCCCGTGGGCGCCCGCGCCGCGCGGTCCGCGTCGATCAAGGGCAAATGCACGTGAATAGGAGATCGAACCACGTGCGTTCGCCCTTGATCGATGCAGATCTCCTTGATCGAGGTCGCCGGGCTAGACGATCCGGCGCCGCGTCAAGGCCGCCCGCCACGGCGGGCGCCGTCAGACCCTCTCCGCGCGCAGCGCAGCGCCTGAGCACGCGCGGCGTCGGGAGTGTGCCCCGGCCCGCGTCAAGCGGACCGTTTGCTCACGCGGAGGCCGGCGGCTCATGAGAGCACGATCATCTCGCGCGACCTCCGGCAGCGCCACCCCGGTAGGTCACGCGACGGACGAGCAGTTCGAAGGGGCCTCGGTTGCCGGCGCGGCGCATGCGGTCGGCGAGGACGACCGTCGCGATCCAGGTCGCCGTCGCGAGCAGGGCCGTGGTGGCGACGGTCAGCGTGCCGGAGAGGTCCAGCAGGAACGGCGTAAACGCCAGCGCCCACACTGTCGACTGGGCGAGGTAGCAGGTCATCGACCGCTGGCCGGTGGCGGCGACCGCGGTGACGATCGGGCCGCGCCGCCGGCCGAGCCGATCGGCCAGCAGCGTGATGATGGCGGCGTAGCCGAAGCCGCCAAGCACGCCGGTCGCGCCGTGCAGCGGGCCGATCAGCTCCAATGTGGACGCATCCGGCACGCCGGTCACCCCGGCGAGCATCAGGGACACCGGCTGCGCGCCCAGCACGGCGGCGCCGATCCCGACGGCCGCCGTCGTGGCCAGCAGCCGCCGGTACCGTTCCGGCCGCTCCAAGACTCGCAGACGCCCGACAATCAGTCCAATGAGGAACGGGCACGCGAACCCGATCGGCCCGAGCAGCATGACGAACGGTTGCACCCCGATCCGCGACGTGAACATCGTGGACAGGTCTGGCGGCAGCGCCGACGCGTCCGGAGCCGCGCTCGACGTCGACAGCGAGGCGTCGGAGGGCAGCGCCGTCAGCAGGAAGAAACAGGCCGCCAGGATCACCAGCCAGCGGCTGCGCCACCGTACCGCGAAGGCGCCGAAGAACAGCAGGACGCCGTACGCCGCCAGGATGTCCCCGACGTACAGGAGCATGGCGTGGGCGAACCCGACCACCACCAGCACCAGGCTGCGCCGCCACAACAACCGGCGCACCGGCCACTTCCCCAGCGCGTCGTGGCGTCGCACGATCTGGGCGACGCCGTACCCGAACAGCAGGCCGAACATCGGAAAGGCTCGACCGTCGACGAAGGTGGCGACCGTCCACGTGACCGCCGAGTCCAGGGCCGAGCCGCCCCGCGGGTACCCGCCCAGCACCGTCGTGCCGCGCAGGAAGTAGTGCGAGTTCGCCAGTGCGATGAAAAGCAGCATGAACCCGCGGGCGATGTCGGGACCCAGCGCGCGTTCCGATACGGCGGTCGGACCGGGCACCCGTACCTGCGAACTGGTCGTCATGACACGCAGTCTGGTGAACGGAGCACCGGCGGCACGTCCGCACAAGGTCGAGGGCAATACGACCATCGGCTATGAATCCCGCGCGCTGGAGTTACGCGCTGGTGTTACGCGCCAGTCCGAGGAGCATCAGCAGGGCCACGAGCTGCGTGGCGGCCACCACGAGCAGGAGGGCTGTCCGGGACTGCTGGTACAGGGCGCCGACGGCGACACCGCCGGCCAGCGCGCCGCCGCCCTGCACGGCAGCGAAGATACCGTAGGCCGTCGCCCGGCGCGGCCGCGGGACGAGGTCGGCCACGAACGCCTTGACGGTGGAGTCCTGTACGCCCACGGCGGCGCCCCAGAGCAGCACGCCACCGGCGGCGAGGCCCAGGCCCGTGCCGAACGCGAGCGCGGGGACGATCGCCACCATGACCGGAAGGACCGCCAGCATCCGTGGGCCGAGTCGGTCGTACGCCGCTCCGGTGGCCAGTGCGGCGACGGCGGCCGCGGCCATGGCGGCGGCGTACAGCAGCGGCACGCCCGCGGTCGAGACGACATCGGCCTCGACGAGGTGGTAGCCAATCATTCCGAAGGTCACCAGGCCGGCGGTACACAGCGCGGATGCCACCGCGAAGCGCATGAACGCCGCGGGCAGCGGCGCCGCGGCCTCCTGGCCGTCGCTTGTGGACACTGGTGCCGACGTGGCGACGGTGCGGCGCGCGCGGCTTCTGAGCAGGGCTAGGATGAGCACGGACGCCGCGCCGGGCACGGCCAGCACAGCCAGGCCCGGCCACAACCGTCCCGCGGCAGCGGCGACGACCGCGGCCACCAGCAGCGGCCCGGCGAACGCGCCGACCTGGTCCAGCGCCTTGTGTACGCCCATCCCGCGCCCGAGGCCCACCCGGCTCGCGGCGTCGGCCAGCAGCGCCGACTTCGCCGGACTGCGCACCGCCTTGCCCAGCCGTTCGGACAGGATCAGCACAGCGGCGACGGCCAGCCCGGCCCCGCCCAGCGCCGGCGTGACCGCGAGCAGCGGCACGCACACCGCGGTGAGGGCGTACCCCAGGAACGTCAGCCTCCAGTATCGGCGGGTGCGGTCGGCCAGCGGCCCGGACACCAGGCGCAGCAGCAGCGCGGCGGCCTCCCCGGCACCCGTGACCAGGCCCACGACCAGCGCCGACGCACCCAGCGACCCGAGCAACGGCCCGTACACCGACCGGGCCCCTTCATACGCCATGTCGGCCGCCAGGCTGACGACGCCGAACCCGACCACAAGCCGCCACGGCGACGCGAACCCGCTCTGCACGGCCTTACCCGACACGAAAATGATCATAACGTCAAGCTCGTGGCGCGAGCCATCCTCGAGCGCGTCACGAGCGGCCGGGGCTGACGCGGCAACGCATCGATGGGACCCTGTGTCCATGTACGACAATCGGTCCGGCTCCGTGTCCTTGTCCCGCCGCTGGGGTTTGGCAGCCGTGGCGCTGGCCGCCCTGACCGGTGCCCTGGTCGGGCCCGGCACCGCGGCCGCCGCGCCCGATCCGGCACCCCTGCTCGCCGCCACCGGCCCGACGGTGCCCGGCAGCTACCTCATCGTCCTCAATGGAGCGCCCAGCACCGCGGCGGCGACCCGTGCCCGCGCCACCGTCGCCCGCGCCGCGAACCTCGGCGCGAAGATCGAGCACCGGTACGGCACCGCGCTGAACGGCTTCTCCGCCCGGCTCACCGCCGCCCAGCTCGACGCCCTGCGCGCCGACCCGGCGGTGGCGTACGTGATGCCGAACCAGCTGGCCACGTTCCACACGGTGCAGAACCCGCCGAGCTGGGGGCTGGACCGGATCGACCAGCGCCAGCGCCCCCTGGACAACATCTACGACTACAACCGGACGGGCGCGGGCGTCACCGCGTACATCATCGACACCGGAATCCGGATCGACCACGTGGAGTTCGGTGGCCGCGCCCTCGGCGGCTTCACCTCGATCCACGACGGCAACGGCGCCACCGACTGCTACGGGCACGGCACGCACGTGGCCGGCACGGTCGGCGCCGGCGCGTACGGCGTGGCCAAGGGCGTCCAGCTGCTGGCCGTACGGGTGGGCGACTGCTACGCCTCCACCGACACCGCCAAGGTCATCGCCGGCGTCGACTGGGTCACCGGCCACCACACCGGCCCGTCCGGCGGCGGCCCAGCGGTGGCCAACATGAGCCTGGGCTTCCCGACGTTCCCGCCGCTCGACACGGCAGTCGCCAACTCCATCGCCTCCGGCGTCACCTACGTCGCGTCCGCCGGCAACACCAACTCCGACGCGTGCTACCAGTCACCGGCGCGCGTGCCGCAGGTCATCACCGTCGGCTCCAGCGACGTCACCGACGACCGCTCGGTCTGGTCGAGCTGGGGCAGCTGCGTCGACCTGTTCGCGCCCGGCAGCAACATCACCTCCGCCGGTATCGCCTCCACCACCGCGTCCCTGCCCGGCTCCGGCACCAGCATGGCCAGCCCGCACGTGGCCGGCGCGGCGGCGCTGTTCCTGGAGAGGAACCCGGCCGCCACACCCGCCCAGGTCGCCGCATGGGTGACCGACAACGCCACCACCGGCGTCCTAGCCAACGTCGGCCCCGGCTCGCCGAACCGCCTGCTCTACGCGGCCGGCCCGGGCACCCACGCCGGGATGACATGGCGGGTCAAGGAGCAGCGCCCCGACGGCATCGTGCTGGCCGGCTCCGACGAGCTGACCAACGCGTACCACGGCGACACCCCGGCGACCACCTCCCTGCCCGTACTGTGCCTGCAGGTCACCGACGCCCCCGTGCCGGCCGGCATCACACCCGACCAGTACGCCGGCTGGTCCCGCGGCAACCTGGCCCTGACGCCGCCGGTGCTCGGCGCACAGCTGAGCAGCCTCACCGAGGCCAACCGGATCTGCGCGAACGCCCTGGGCAGCGGATGGCGGATGGCGGAGTTCCACGACGGCTGGTACACGAGGGCATGGCCCTTCCCCCGCCCGACGCCCCCGATCACCCAACGCAGCGGCTGGAACCTGTGGGGCTACGGCACCCTCCCCTCGGCCACCCGCTTCTGGGCCTACATCAACGACCAGCCCGCCAACCCCTGGTCTTGACCGCCCCCGCGCCTCCGCCCCGCCCCCGCAGGGCCCGCGCGGGCCCGCTGGCCGCGCGGGCGGGGCTGGCCGCGCGGGCGGCGCTGG
>NZ_JAIBNX010000016.1:66033-67867 GCF_026130045.1 Micromonospora sp. CPCC 205371 | reverse complement strand
GCTGGGCTTGGCCGCCGGTGCCATGGGGGCGCTGGACCTGTCGGCGCACTTCTACGGGGCCGCCGCTGCCGGGGTGCGGGCGCAGGGGCGGATCGGGGTCCTCGCCCAGCTACTGACCAGCCAGGCGTTCACGGCGGCGTGCCTGGGTGACACGCGGGTGGCTGTGCCGGCGGCGGTCGAGGCCGCGAGCCTGGCCATCGAGACCGGCCAGCCGCCGTGGGCGCTGACCGCGCGGCTGATGCTCGGGCACGCCCAGGCGTTGCGCGGTGACGGGGCCGCCGCGCGGGAGGCCGCCGATCTCGGGGAGAGTGTGCTGTTGCCGAGCGGGCGGCTGCCGATGCTGGCGCTGGTGCAGACAATCCGCGGGGTGGAGGCGCTGGCTGGCGGGCGGCCCGAGGACGCGTACCGGCAGCTGCACCGGATCTTCGATCCGGGTGATTTGTCGCACCACCCGTACATGCGCTTCGTGACGTTCGGGCATCTGGCCGAGGCGGCCGCCTGGAGCGGCCAGGAGGACGAGCTGCGCGCGATCGCCGCGCGGCTCGCCCCGGTTGCCCGTGAATGCGGGTCGCCGGCGCTCGTGGTGGCTCTGCGGTACGCCGAGGCGCTGCTCGCGGGCGACGCCGCGGTCTTCCAGGCCGCGCTCGCCGGCGACCTGTCCGGGTGGCCGTTCGAGCGGGCCCGGCTCCAGCATGCGTACGGCACGTGGCTGCGACGGCAGCGGCGCGCGGCCGAGTCGCGGCCGTTGCTCCGCTCGGCTGCGGCGACGTTCGACGCCCTCGGTGCGGCGCCGTGGGCCGATCGGGCCCGGGCCGAGCTGCGCGCGTCGGGTGAGTCGCTGCGCCGGCCGGTGTACGCGGCCCGCGTCCTGACCCCGCAGGAGCTACAGATCGCCCGGCTGGCTGCCGAAGGGCTGAGCAACAAGGAGATCGCCGAGCGGCTCTTCCTGTCGCCGCGCACGATCACGACGCATCTGTACCGGATTTATCCGAAGCTCGGTATCAAGTCGCGCGGTGAGTTGGCACGCGCGATGGCCGACAGTACGTAGTCGTACGTACGCGAGGCGCCGCCCACCGATCCTACGTTGAGCGGGTGGCAGGCAAGGCAACCCGCAACGGCAGCACACCAACGGTGCTGCTGGTGCACGACGCGTTCGCCGATACGGGCACCTGGGCCGGCACGCTCCGAGCCGGCGCCGACCTCGGAACGGACGTCGTCGCGGTGCCGAACCCGTTGCGTGGCCTGGCCACCGACGGCCGGTACATCGCGGCCGCCGCAGCGCTGGTCGACGGGCCGGTGCTGCTGGTCGGGCACGGCTACGGCGGCGCCGTCGCGTCCGTGGCGGCGGCCCGGGCCGACAACGTGGTCGGACTGGTCTACGTGGCCGCGCTGCTCCCGCCTCCCACGGGCAACATCATCGACCTGGTACGCGAGTCCGCTGATCTCCTGGCGGCCCTCGTCCCGTACCGGTGCGACGCCGGGGTCGAGCTCTACCTGAGCCGGGCCGCCTACCCGTCGGTGTTCGCGCAGGACCTGCCGGCCGCCGACGCCGCCGTGGCCGCCGCACAGCAACGACCGGTGCTCGCCGGCGCCTTCGAGGAACGGCCGGCCACGGTTGCCGACATCCCCTCCACCTACCTGATCACCACCGCCGACCGCGTCATCGACGCGCGACTCCAGCACGAAGCAGCCGCACGCGTGGGCGCCACAACCACCGAAATCGACGCATCGCACGCGGTCGTACTCTCCCGGCCCGACGCCGTGGCCGACGCCATCCGTTCCGCACTCGCCTAGGAGGCCTTGTGCTCCGCCAACGACGAATCATCCTCGCCTT
>NZ_JAIBNX010000016.1:64107-65736 GCF_026130045.1 Micromonospora sp. CPCC 205371 | reverse complement strand
AAACCCCAACGTCAAGGCGCTGGTGTACGTCGCCGCCTTCGCCCCGGACGCCGGTGACACCGTCGAGACCCTCTCCGCGAAGTTTCCCGGCAGCCGGCTCGGGCCCGACGCGCTCGACATCCGGCCGCACCCCAGCGGTGCGGACGGCTACATCAAGCTCCCGCTTTTCCGCGAGGTCTTCGCCGCCGACCTGCCCGCCGCCACCGCGACCGTCATGGCGGTCTCGCAGCGCCCCGCCGACGTGGCCACCCTCCGCCAGCCGTCCGGCGAGCCGGCCTGGAAAACGATTCCATCGTGGACACTCGTCGCCAAGGACGACCAAGTGATCCCGGCCGCAACGCAGCGGTTCATGGCCCAACGTGCCGGCGCCCGCGTGGTCGAGGTACGCGCCTCGCATGTCGCCATGACCTCCAAGCCCGACACCACCCTCGCCGTCATCCTCCAGGCCGCATCGCACCGCTAGGAGCACACCCATGCCTTTCGTCACCGTTTCCGACGGCGCCCAGATCTTCTACAAGGACTGGGGCGCCGGCCGCCCGGTCGTACTGTCCCACGGCTGGCCGCTGCACTCCGACAGCTGGGAGGCACAGGCGTACTTCCTGGCGGACAACGGCTACCGGGTCATCGCGCACGACCGGCGCGGCCACGGCCGCTCCACCCAGACCTGGCACGGCAACGAAATGGACACCTACGCCGACGACCTCGCCGCCGTCCTCGACGCGCTCGACCTGCGCGAGGCCACCCTGGTCGGCTTCTCCACCGGCGGCGGCGAGGTGGCCCGCTACGTGGGCCGGCACGGCACCGGGCGGGTCGCCCAGGTCGTGCTGGTGAGCGCGGTGCCGCCGTTCATGCTCAAGACCGACGACAACCCCGGCGGGGTACCGGTCGAGGTGTTCGACGGCATCCGCGCCGGCTCGCTCGCCGACCGCTCCCAGCTCTACAAGGACCTCGCCGACGGGCCGTTCTTCGGCAACAACCGCCCCGGAACCACCGTCTCACAAGGGATCCGGGACGTCTTCTGGCTGCAGAGCATGGCCGCCGGACACCGCAACGCGTACGAGTGCATCGCCGCCTTCTCCGCCACCGACTTCCGCCCCGACCTGGACGCCATCGACGTACCCACCCTCGTCATCCACGGCGACGACGACCAGGTCGTGCCGTTCGAGGTGGGCGGCAAGGCCTCCGCCGCTCGGATCAAGGGCGCCCAGCTGAAGGTTTACCCGGGCGCCCCGCACGGCATCACCGACACGCACAAGCAGCAGCTCGGCGACGACCTGCTCGCCTTCCTCAAGGAGTACAACGCATGAGACCGATCGTCCTGGTACACGGCTTCTGGGTAACGCCCCGCAGCTGGGAAAACTGGGTCACCCACTACCAGAGCAAGGGCCACCAGGTGGTGGCGCCCGCGTACCCCGGATTCGAAGTCGAAGTGGAGTCGCTCAACGCCGACCCGACCCCGATCGTCGAGGTGACCGTTCCGAAGATCATCGCGCACCTGGAGGACGTGATCCGGTCGCTGCCGGAACCGCCGATCATCATCGGCCACTCGGCCGGCGGCGCGTTCACCCAGATCCTGCTCGACCACGGCTTCGGCGCCGCCGGCGTCGCGCTCAACTCGGCACCCACCGA
>NZ_JAIBNX010000016.1:0-63203 GCF_026130045.1 Micromonospora sp. CPCC 205371 | reverse complement strand
AGGCCAACGCCACGGCCAGCTCTGGATCTCCGGCGACACCGTCCTCTATGAAGGCGTCCGCCAGGTCGCGTCCCGGCTCGACGTGGCCACGGTCCTGCTCCACCTGGGGGCGGTGCGCTTCGGCGTGACCGGTCCGCTGCGCTACACGATGACCGGCCGCGACGGCGCCACGCTCTGCGACCTCCTGCGCCCCCGGACCATCCTGCCCGTGCACTACGAGGGCTGGAGCCACTTCCACGAGGGCCGCCCCGGCGTCGAGGCGGCCTTCGCAAACGCGTCACCGGCCGTCCGTGACGCCCTCCACTGGCTACCCCTCGGCATCCCGGAGGCCATCGAGATCTAACTGCAGATACCTCTGGCCGACCAAAAGTCGGACGGTCCGAGACGCTGGCCGAGCCGCCCGACAACCAGGATCGCCACCCGCTCAGCCACGTGCTGGACCGATGGCGAGAACGGAGGCAACAGCACGCCGCTGCGGGAATCGTCGAGGAACAGATGCGGCCGATCGAGGGTGTGGCAGCCGATCTGCTCGCCCCTGTGCTAGACGCTACCCCGTCGTACTCCGCGATCCCGCGTTCGTACGCCTCGCCGATCGCCGTTTGCCGGTGTTGTTCGCGAACCGTGGCGTGAGGGCGGGGTACGCCTCGCGAGGCCGTCGTCGTGCTTCGTCTCCGCCATGCCCCTCGCCTCAGAGCCTCAGAGGGGCTGGCAGAGCTGCAAGATCAGGTGCACGCAAGTAGCCGCTGCCCTGTGCACGGTTGCAGTCCCGGATCAGCCAATTGATTGATCGTTTATGGCGGATCGGCAGTGAGCGGCGGTGCGGGCGGCGTACGAGTGCCAGTCGCCGGCGACGGCCCGCTGCCCCTCGGAGATCCACAGCTCGAAACGAGGCCTGACCTGGAGTGTTGGGTTTGGGTGTGTGTCAGGATCGACATAGACCGATGCCCAACCAGAACTACGCCTGTTCGGCACGATCGCCCTAGTCTAAAAAGGACACCACCCGAGCCAACCGATCGCACGATCGCTGCCTCGGGTGGCCACGGCCCGTCGGCGTCGCAGCTCGATCAAACGAGCGAGACGACTGGCTGCCTTCGTCGTGTGTCATGCCACGAACTCGCGTATGCCATCCAGAACGACTCCCGAATTCCAGCCCTGCGGTGATCGCAGGTGGGTGCCGGTCGTCGGCCAGGGAAGCCTGAGCACTGACTGTGTTGAGCGGTTCACCGATGATGCAAGCCCCGACGATTCGCGCTAACCCAGGAGAAGGCTACCGACGGGGGCATGACCGAAGTTGACTTGACAGCCCCCGATCAGGGCGCCCTCCAGGCCGCTATGACGTGGAAGACGCCCTGATCATGGGTTCATCCCCCGGGCGCGCCCGGGGTGACGCAGTCGCGCCGGGTCTTGCTGACTTTTACGGTGCTGTTGACGTTGCGGTAGTAGTAGGCGTAGCCCTCGGTGGTAACGCAGACACTGGGCGGGCCGAGGGCTTCGGCCCATGCCACGCTTATGCCTGGTCCGCTGCGTTGGCAGGAGGTGATGCCGCCGCTTCCTTGGCAGTACGCGCTTGGGGTCATTTTGACTTCACCGTTGACTCGGTACGTCCAATCGATCCGGAGTTCGTCGTTGGACTGGAATGCGGCCGCCCAGTTGGTCAGGTTCGCCTGTGGATACACGGTGGTTCCGCACACGCGGGTGTTCTGGACGGTGTAGCAAGAGATCGGGCTGTAGTGAAGGCTGGCGCTGACGTTGCCCGCGGCGGGTAGCGGGTAGGTGGACTGGAGGGTGAAGATGTTGGACGGTCCACTCTGGCCGCCGTGGGCACCGAGTTCTACCACGTAGAACTGATAGTTCCCACCGGTGAGGGGGCTGACGCTCTGCCAGTTTCGCCCGCTGACCGGGTGCTGCTGGCGTTCGAAGTTCTGGTTGGCGTCGACGTTTCGCACGTAGACGTAGAACATGCCGCCGGGGTTGTTGTTGGATCGCCAGGATACCCGGCCGGTGGCGTGTTCGGTCCAGACGGCGCTGACGTTGCTGGGTGGTGGGATGGTGGCTATGGCCTGGGCCGTGTTGGAGGCTGGGCCTTCGCCGCCGGCGTTGATCGCCCGCACGTAGTAGGCGTAGGTGTGGCCGATGTGGAGGTATCCGGCCGTGAAGCTGGTTCCGTTGGTGATCGGGTACTGGCTCCGCTTGAACGACTCGCCCAGGGTGACATTGCGGCTGTAGACGTAGTACCAGAGGCCGGCTCCGGAGGAACCCCACGACAGGCGGATCGTTCCGTTGCTCAGTGCGGTCGCCGTGAGATTGGCGGGCGCGGGTGGCGGCGGGATGGTGGATGTGGCCTGTACGGTGTTGGACTTCGGGCTTTCACCGCCGTCGTTGAACGCGGTGACGTAGAAGGAGTAGGTGGCTCCGACGGTGAGATAGCCGGCGGTGAAGGTGGTCCCGTTGGTCACCGGGTACTGCGACCGGGTGTAGGAGCCGCCGGCGGCGTTCCTGCTGTAGACCCAGTACCAGATGCCGGCGCCGGACGAGTTCCAGGACAGGCGGATGTTGCCGTTGGACTGGGGTGTCGCGGTGAGGTTGGTCGGCGCCGGTGGGGGCGGGAGCTTGGGAGTGGCCTGGACGGTGTTCGACGGCGCGCTCTCCCCTCCAGTGTCGATCGCCGTAACGTAGAACGCGTACGTGGTGCCGTTGGACAAGTAGCCGGCGGTAAAGGTGGTGCCGCTCGTGATCGGATACTGGCTGCGCACAAACGGCCCGGTGGCGCCTTCTCGGGTGTAGACGTAGTACCACAGGCCGGGCTCGGGTGCGGTCCACGACAGGTGGACCTCGCTGTTGCCCGCGGACGCGGTGAGGTTGCGTGGCGCCGCCGGCGGTGGGATGGAAGAGGAAGCCTGGACGGTGTTCGAGCGGGCGCTTTCACCGCCCTCGTTGAACGACACAACATAGAACTCGTACACGTCGCCGATCTGTAGGAAGCCGGCGGTGAAGACCGTGTTTTCGACGTGGTACTGGCTCTTGGTAAACGTCGTCTGACCGTTGCTGACGTTGCGGCTGTACACCCAGTACCAGATGTCGGGGCCCGAGCTTCGCCACGACAGGGCGATGCTGCCGTCGTCGTTGGATGTCGCGGTCAGATGGGTCGGTGCGGGCGGTGGCGCCACAGTGGATCTGGCTCGCACGATGTTCGAGCGGGCGCTTTCCCCGCCCTCGTTGAACGACACGACATAGAACTCGTACTGTTCGCCCACGGTCAGGAACGCGGCGGTGAAAGTGGTCGTCTCGACGTGGTACTGGCTCTTGGTAAACGTGGCTTCACTGAGTTTTCGGCTGTACACCCAGTACCAGATGCCCGGCCCCGAACTGTCCCAGTTCAGGCCGATGGTTCCGTCGCCGTTCGCCGTGGCGACCAGGTTGGTGGGTGCCGGCGGCGGCGCGATGGCGGACGTCGCACGGGCGATGTTCGACGGAGCGCTCGGGCCACCCTCGTTGAACGAGACCACCCGGAATTCGTAGGTATCCCCCACGGTGAGGTAGGCGGCGGTGAACGCCGGCCCGTTGGACACCGGGTACTCGTACTGGGTGAACTCCGCGTTCGGATCATCGCTGATGTTCCGGCTGGACACCCAGTACCAGATGCCGGGCCCGGAGCTGTTCCAGGTCAGGCCGATGGTTCCGTCCGGATTCGGCGTCGCGACCAGGTTGGTCGGGGCGGGCGGTGGCTGGACCGTCGCGGTCAGCCTGACGATGTTCGACGGTGGCCCCTCGCCACCGCCGTTGAACGCCGTGACGCGGAAGTCGTACATGCTTCCCCGAGTCAGACCGGTGACGCGGGCTGTCGTTTCGTCGATGACGGCACTGCCGGACTCGGTGAACTCGGATTGGCCGCCGGTGACGTCGAGCTGGTAGACGCGGTAGTTGACCCACCCGGCCGCTGTGACCGGGCCCCAGCTCAGTGATACGGATCCGTCCGGGTTGGCGGTGCCGGTGAGGTTGGCCGGCGCGTTCGCTGGTTTAGGAATGACCACGGCGACCGATGCCGGCAGGGATGGTGGGCCCTCGCCCACGGCGTTCTGCGCGGTGACCCGGAACTGGTACACCCCGGGTGTCAGCATGCCGAACGACGTCGAGGTGGACGAGACCGTACCGTTGGGTCGGGTGAAATGGGAGGCGCCGGAGTCGGCGTTGCGCTCATATATCCGATAGACGACATTGTTGTTCTTGGACCCGGTCGGCATCGTCCAGGAGAGGCTGACGACACCGTTGGCATTGGCCGAGGCCGTGAGGTTTCGGGGTGCGTCGGGCAACTGGTTGGCGTTGACCGCCGGTGGCAGCTTCACGTGGATGAACTTCGGGCGGTACCGGCGCACGTCCCTGTTGGCGTCGGCCGGGTCGAGGCTGTTGACGTTGTACGAGAGGACGAAGTCACCGGAGCTGTTCTGCTCGGGGTGGATCCGGGCGTTGTAGACGTAGCTGTTGCCGGTCGCTTCGGGCGCGTTGTACAGCAACGTTTGGTGAATGAAGGGCCCGGTGGGTTTGTCGGCGAAGAAGGCCAGGACGCGGTTGGTGAACGGCTGGCTATTGTCCACGGTGACAAGCACGTAGCGGCCGTCGTCGTGACGCTTGACGCTGAATCCGGTTCCCATGCCCGTGGTGGTTCGGGCCGACGTCGATGGCGAGTTGTTCCAGCCGGATCCGGTCCAGAATTGCCACGCCCCGGTGGGGTTGCTGGCCGAACCCAGCACCTGCCCCTGGGGTGCGCGGGCGATGTGCAGGTGGTTGGTCGCGCCATCGGACTCCGCGCCGTAGATGTAGGTGAACCCGTCGTCGGCGTCGACCATGGCGGTGCCCCAGCCGATGTGCAGCGGGAGATCCTTCAGCTTTGTGGGTAGGCCCTGCGGTGTCAGGTCGGGCAGACTAAGCCGGGCGATCCCCCGGGCTTCGGTGACGAACGACAACGGGCCGCCGCTGCCGCGTTTCACCTTGGTGTAGAAGACCTGCAGCTCGTCACCGACTACGTGCCCTTCGCCGGGCCACCAGCCGAGGTAGTCATCCTTGGGGGGAAGCTCGTCTTCCCAGCCGACGAATGACAACGGGCTGGACTGCGTACCGCCCAGCAGGGTGTCGGTGAGGGTGTTGCCGTCCTGGATGACCACCGAGTTGTGCACCATCGGCTGGTTCGGCGGCCTGGTGCCATCCGAATTCACCGTACCGAGCATGGTGTCTCCGAAGAACCATGCCACCCGCCCGTCCGGCAGTTCAACCGACATCGTCTCGTCGCCACCGGTCCAGTGACCGCCCTGGTTGCCATAGATGTTGAACAGCTCGTTGAGGTCTGAGGAGGTGGCCGTCGCCGGCTGGTCTGGCGGCGGAATGTACAACAGCCGCCCGCGGGCTTCCTCATCGCCGGGGTCGACGCCTTCGACGATGTCCGGTGTAGCGTCCGCTAGCAGGGCGTCCTTGACCTGCGCCGGCGTGAACGTGGGATGCGCGGCCAGGATCATGGCGGCCGCACCCGACACTAGCGGCGCCGCCAACGACGTGCCAGTTCCCCGCTCGGGTGCGTAGAGGGCGGGGAACTCACCGTTCGCGACGACCACCTCCTGCGCCGGCGCCCACAGGTGCACGCACGATCCATGATTGCTTCCGGGCAGTCGCCGGTCAATCAGGTCGGCACCTCCCACCACAATCGCGCCATACGCCTGGTTGGCGGTCCGCGCGGGCGTGACACCACACGCGTCCATGTTGTCGTTACCAGCTGCCATGACAACCGTAAATCCGGCAGCGATCAACGCCAGCACCGACGAATCGACGAATCCATCCACCCCGGCACTGACACCGAGGCTGATATTCACCACGGCCGGCCGCCGGCCCTGCCCGATGATGTACTGAAGGCCCTCGACAACGCGCGCCGCAGTGTGCCCCGAACTCCCACACCCCACACGGACCGAGATGATCGGTGACTGTTTCGCCACGCCAACCGTCGAGCCGGCGGCCACCGAAGCCACCGCCGTCCCGTGGCCACTACAGTCCCGGTAGGCCCCCAGACCGGAGGCACTGAAGCCGATGGTGACCCGGCTCAGAGCGCCGCCGAACTGCTCGTGATTTTGCAGGATGCCATCGTCCACAATGTAAATCGGCACCGCGGTGGTCCCATGGTTGAACTCGCTGTTCCCCGGCAGCGCCCGCTGGTCGATCCGGTCCAGGTTATGCAGCTGCCAGGGACGGTCGGGCGTCGCACCCGTATTCTGCGTGTCCAGCGGCGTCAACCGCTGGTTACGCTCCACGAAGTCGACAACCGGGTCAGCGGCGATTCGTTCCGCCTGCGTATCGCTGGCGGCCAGCGCGAACCCGCGGAAAGCCGGAAACACCTTCGTGGCAACACCGCCGTGCTGGGCCACCAGGTCGATGGTTCTACCGGCCACCTCGGGCACCTCGACCGTGTCGTGGAACTTGACTAGAAATTCGCCCGCAATGGCCGTTGCGGGATTGTTGGTCACGATCACGCCGCGTTCGACGTGACTGCCTCCTGGCAGCACCACCAGCCCGGTGGCGAGAAGAATGATGGCTATTGCCGCCGAGCGGACACGCCCGGCCTCGCGGACGCCACGAAAAAAGGACCAGGCGGACATCGCTCACCCCCGTTTGGCAAGATGACGCCAGGTACGGCAAATGATGTCAGCCATCGATCTTCACCACAAGAGGATGCGAGTACTACTCGCAATAGTGCGTGTATTTACTTGTTCGCCGCCCTACCTCCGAAACTGTCGCGGATGAGGTCTTCCGCCACGGTTCGCGGCAACTGGGGATTGCTCGCGGCGGCCTTGACCACCTCGAGCGAGGGGTCCTCCAGCGCTCGGACTATCTCGGGGCTCGGCAGCGCCGGGTTGGCCGCCACCTCGCGGCGCACGGCCGCATCGATGTGCCCGCTCAGGCGCACAGCCGCAGCCGCGGGCAGGCGAGGGTGGGCGGCTGCGATCATCCGGACCGGGCCGTCGGCCGAGTCGGCATACTCCACCAACACCGCGGCGGGAAAGTTGCGATGAAAACGCAGCAAGCCCATCGCACCCCAGCCGGCCGAAGCCAACTCCACCAAGAGCTCCGCCGGAGCGTCCGGATGGTGCCTTGCCGCCAACAGCCGAACCGAAGTGTCTTCGTCGGCGAACAGACGCCGGGCCGCCTCCAGCGGCAGGTCCGCGGAGTGTGCCACCGCACGGCGCACAAACACCAACGGCGAATCGACGTACGCCAACCGAGTCGACAACGGAGCCGCGTCCGGAAGCAGCCACCTCGCCACACCGTCCAGATCCTCGGGCCGCACCGTGCCCGCGATCCGTTCGCGCACCGTCTCGGGAAGGTCAGGCCGGTACATCATGCGCACCCGCACCCGCGGCTCCGGATCGGAGGCCAGCGACATGACGGCCGTCGGGGACAGGTTCGGGTTGCCGGCCACCGCCGCCCGTACGTCCGGATCAGGATCCCCCACAAAGGACTCCGCCGGTATCGGCGCCCGTGCCAGAGTCTCCAAGCGGACTATCCTGATTGGATCGTCTAACAGCGCCGGAACGAGCTCGGGCGGCGGCACGTACGCGGCGATCGCCACCCGACGCACCCGCCACTCAGCATCAGTGAGCAGCTTCCGCACCGCTTCGATCGGGGCATCCGCCCAACCTGCCGGCAGTGCGGCACGCACCCGCGAAGACGGATCCGCGACAAGGTGGCGACGTACCACGTCGGGATTCTCATCACGTTGAGCAAGCGCAAAGCGAACATCCGGCTCAGGATCGTCGGCGAGCCGAAGCCCGACCTCTCCCGGTAGCGGCACGTCACGCGGCCGGTCGATAAGCGCGGCCCGCTCGCTCCACCCCGCACCACCGGCCAACGTCGCCCGTACGAACGGCTCCGGATCCTCGACAAGCAGCCGCCAGACCAACATCGCGGCCGCGTGATTGCCCGCTAACGCAGTGCGCACGGTCGCACCACGCCGCATCAGCGCCTCGGCGTCGGAACGTGCGAGGTCCGGACGCCGCGCCAGCGCAACCAACGTCGAGGCATCCCGACTGGCCAGCAGCGGCCGCAGCATGTCCATCTCCAGCGCGGCATTGCTAGCCAGGCCCTGCATGAGAGCTACCCGCCGCTCCTGTCCCGCCATCCCCCTATCATTGCCGGCCAAGGCCCGATGACCGTGCTGTTGGTCGCGGTCGCCGCCACGCTCGGGGCGTGAGACTGCCGAACGCGAGTCCGAGGCACAGCCCCAGCGGGAGACAGAACGAGACGCATCTTCGCCCCAAAATGTTCGACGGCGCTCAGGATGAGCACGTTGGAGTAGTCCGGCGGCGTTGACGATGAGGACCGGCTGGGGGCGATCACTTGGTGGTTGCCCTTGTTTGTGTTCGGCGGCACCGTGATCAGGTCTTGATGGGCGACGGCCCTCCCGTCGTCTCTTGGCGGAGTGCTGCCGGGAGGGCCGTGCGGTGACGCGTGGAGGCGTCGGTGGTCACGATAAGCGGTGACGCGGCTGCGGTCGAGCGGCGGCTGGTCGAGGGGTAACGGGTCCGCCCCTGGCCGCTTTGACTAATACCCGGAGATCGGAATAGAATGACAATCGTTTTCAATACGGAGGTGTGGGTATGTCGTCAGCCCCGGTCGTCCCGGACTCGACGGCAGCCACGGACGCCGATGTCCGGCCGTCGCTGACAGTGCTGTCCGGATTTTGGCCAGCGGCCACGTACGGGGTCGCGCGGGCGTTGCTGGCCGCCGGCCCGGCGCTGTTGCTGGTGCGGTACGACTTGACCGGTACCGGCTACGTGCGCCGTGTCTTGAGCACCGAGACGGACCGGACCGCTGAAGATCGGGGCGCTCTAGTGCGTGGGTGCCTGTCCCACGCTCTTTGCGACGAGGTCCTGCCCGGCGTTGCCCGGCTGTCCCGCACCTATCCGGGCCACGACATCGTGCTCATGCTGCCCCCGGTGGTCGAGCCTGAGACGGTCGCCGCCGCCTGCGCCCGCTGTCTGGTGGACGGCGTCGCGTTGGCCGAGGTGATCGGCGTCGATTCGTACGTCACGGTGGTCGACGCGGAGTGCCTGCTCGACGGGCTCAGCAGCGACGACGACCTGGTGGCGCTGGGCATCCAGGCCGCCGACGACGATCACCGGTCGGTCGCGGACGTGGTGGTGCGGCAAATCGAATACGCCGACACCCATGTGCTGTGGGGCTCCTGCACCGACGGCCCGCTCGACACCGCTCAGGTGTGCACCCTGCTGCACCGCCTCGGGCCGTGGGCGACGTGTGTGCATCTGGATGGCGACCGGATCGACGCCACCGCCTTGGCCCGGCACCTACGCGACACCCACCGACACCATCCGCAGGTCCCCGGCGCGGCCGCACGCGGAATCGCGGGATACCTGGTCGGGATCCATGACGCCCAGCCGCAGGGAGACGTCGTGTCGACCGTCTACCGGACGCGGCGTCCGTTCCATCCGCAGCGGCTGCATGATGTGCTCGAGAGCGTGAATACCGGCGTCATCCGCTCCCGCGGTCACCTGTGGCTGGCCAGCCAACCCGACACCGTCGTCACTTGGGATTACGCCGGCGGCGGGCTGGCTCTCGAGGCCCTGGACCGATGGCTGGCCGCCGTCCCTGACGAGGGCTGGCTCGATGTCTGTGCCGAGCGCCGGGTCGCCGCCACGTTCGACTGGGATCCGTACTACGGCGATCGGCACCAGCACCTGGTCTTCATCGGCATCGACCTCGACGCCGGCGCCGTGCACCGCGCCTTGAGCAGGTGCTTGTTAACCGACGCCGAACTCGCCGACGGCGAGGCGGTCTGGCGCACCTACCCCGATCCGTTCGCCGACCGTCTTCCCTTGCCGGACGCGGGTACCGATGTCCCGGTGGCACGGTCGGCATGAAGCGCACCACCCAACCCGCCCGTAACGCGGCCGACCGGACCGATCGATGGCTGCGCGGCTGGGAGTCCATGATGGACGCCTACCTGCCCGGCCGCGGCGACATGATGATGGTCGCCCTCCAGGCCGTCGAGGCGGCCCTGGGCCGACCGCCGTCGACTGTGCTCGACGTGGGCGGTGGGCCGGGTACCACCGCGCGGGCGCTACTGCGGCGGTGGCCCGGAAGCCGGGTGACCGTGCTGGACCTGGATCCCGTCCTGTTGCACCTCGCGACGCGGGGCGCGCCGGGCGCCGTGGTCCGACCGGCCGACCTCGGCACGGCACGGTGGTGCCTGGACGCTGGCGGCCCCTACGAGTTGGCGCTGGCCGTGATGACGCTGCACTACTTCCCGGAAGGACGAGTCCGCCAGCTGTACGCGCAGATCCGGCGGCTGTTGCGGCCCGGCGGCGTGCTGCTAGTCGCGGACGCGATGCCCCAGCCGTCCCCTCGTGTGCGCCCGGAACGGCCGAACGGCCAGGATCTGTGGGGACAGTGGTGGCGCGCGCTGGCCAGCGACCCGGCGATGGCAGCGCTGCTGGAGCAGCGGGCACGGACGTTGGCGGGCCGCAGCTCCGCCGAGTTCGCCGCGAGCGTGGAGTGGCACCGGGCCGCCGCCTCGGACGCCGGCTACGCAGAGTCGCGGCTGGTGTGGCGCCGCGGCGACCACGCTCTGCTGGCTGCCCGGAACACCTGAGCCACGGGACGAGCTGCGGTGAACCAATATGGACGAACTCCGTGACAAGCGCCGACACCGCCGCGCTCAAGGACGTCGTGCGGGAGGTCCCCCGGCCGTGCCGGCGACGGACTTACGCCGGTGTCGCGACCACGACGTCCATCTCGCCCACCGTCGCCGCATATCCGGCTGCGGCGAGTTCGTCGAGCAACATCTGCGCCGACAGCACGTACCAGGGGTAGTCGACGACCAGCTCCCGCTCGACGGTGCCGTCCTCGGTCAGGACGCGGTAGCGCATCGTCCACACGACACTGTCCGGGCCGTCCGGGCGGGCACCGCCACTGCCCTGGTATGTCTGCCGGCCGACCGGCACGGACGTGAACGCCGTCTCCGGCACGGCGACTGGCTCCGGTGGCGGCTGAAGGTTGACGACCAGCGGCGCCGCTGGTGCCAGCCGGGGCCGCAGATCCGCCCACAACGCGCGCCGATGGTCAGGGGTTAGGTGCCCAATCATGTTGATCGCGAGCACGGCACCGAGTCGCCCGGGTAGAACCATGCCACCGGCGTCGGTGGCCTGCACGGTGACCCGACGCGACATGTCGTCGCCGGCGAGGCGGGCCAGCAGGGCGGCGCGCAGGATCGGCGACGGCTCGACGGCGATCAGGTCGGCCCCCGGCACCGCCCGCGCCGCGACCAGCGTGCCGAGACCGGTGCCGGCACCGATGTCCACGATGGGCCCCTGATCGGGCCGGGCCTGGGCCAACGCCTGCGCGAGCGGGACGCGCAGCGCTTCCCAGGCGCCACGGCTGAGCACGTCGATAAACTCACCGGACTCCGCGTACGGGTCGTTAGACACCCCACGAGTATCGCAGATGACTATCGTTTTCAGGATGACGCGGTGGCGCGGTCCGGGGATCGGTGCGCGGACAGGTCGCCGCTGGGATGGTCGGGCAGGTCACGGTCGGCGTGGTCGGCGTGGAACAGCGCCTCGTCCAGCAGGTGTCGCACGTGTATGTCGGCGGCCGAGTAGTACATGAACGTGCCCTCACGCCGGCCGCGCACGAGCCCGGCCAGGCGAAGCTTGGCCAGATGCTGGCTGACCGCGGTGGGCGCGGCCCCGACCAGCTCGGCCAGGCAGGCGACCGACGACTCGCCCTGCAGCAGCGCCCACAGGATCTTGGTACGGGTAGCGATCGTGGACCTGCTCGCCGACCAGGAACGCTTCGTGCGTCATCTGACCGAGGCAACCGGGTTGACCCAGCCGCCGGTCGAGCGGCGAGTCACTCACAACACATAGTCCCATGCGCAATCGACATGAAAAGTCGACAACGACAACCCATATCGTTTAGATAGCCGGCGCCGCCCACGCGGGGATCATGATCACATTTCGCGGCGCTCCAGGAGGGCTGCTGATACGCAGGTCAGAGCGGGTGCGGGCCACCAGTAGCCTCGCCGACTGGTTCTGCAGCATGATCAGGTGCTGGCCTGCTGCCCCCAGAAGACTCGGAGTGCTTGTGCTGGATGGTGTTGGCGTTTCGGCCTCGGCCGAGCGTGTCTACCGGGCGCTGTTGCGTCATCCGGCGAGCAGCCCTGCTCAACTGGCGGCACGGGCGGAGGTCTCCCTCGCCGACTTGGGCGAGGTGATGGACCAGCTGGTGCAGGCGAAACTGGTGCAAGAGGTGGAGGACGACACCGGCACCCGGCATCCTGGGCTTGCCACGCCGAGCGTGCGCTGGCGGCCGCGGGAGCCGAAGGCCGCGCTCGCCGCGCTGGTCCGGCAACGTCAGCAGTCTCTCGACCGGGTTCTGAGCCGTGCCGAGGAGCTGGCAGCCGAGTTCGCCGAAGGGATGCTCAGGTCGCGGCGCAGCCCGCTGGCCGAGGTGATCGATGGTGAACAGAGCGTGGTGGCCGCACTGGTCGATCTCACGGCCACCGCGCGCAGGGACGTTGCCGTGCTGGACGCGCCGCCGTACCTGTCCGTGGCCGCATCGGCCGCGGCCGAGCGGTCGTTGATGTCGCGGGGGGTGCGCAGTCGAGCGGTATACGCACGAACAGCTCTGGAGCTGCCGGGTCGTTACGAGGCGATCAGAGCGATGGTCGCAGACGGCGAACAAGCCCGGCTGCTGCCGCAGGTTCCGCTCAAGCTCCTGCTGGTCGATGGGGAGCGGGCGTTGCTGCCGCTGTCCGTCGACGGCGACCGGATCGGCAGCGCGATCCTCGTCCACCCATCCATGCTCGCTTCGGCGCTTCATGCGTTGTTCGACGCGCTGTGGAGCCAGGCACAGCCTTTCCCGACAGACACATCGGCCGTGCCGGCCCACGATCTCGACGAGGCCGACCGGCAGTTGCTCCTGCTGCTTGGCACCGGCATGAAGGACGAGGCCATCGCGCGCCAACTCGGGATCAGCGCCCGCACGCTGGGCCGGCGTGTCACCCGGCTGCTGGGCCGGCTGGGCGCCGGTAGCCGCTTCCAGGCCGGTATGGAGGCACAGCGACGCGGCTGGCTGTAGTCGTGGCTGACTTCGGCCAGTGGCCGCAGCCGGACAGGGATCAGCCTTGTGGGGCGCTTGTGCGGTCGAGACGATCATGGCGTCGTTCGACCGAACCTAGAGGTCAACGCTGACGATCCATCACCCTGCGGCGAACGTTGAGAGGAACACACGTGAAGCCAGTCGCCAAAGCGGCTCATGCTGGCGTGGTCGGCATCGTGATCGCCGCCATGCTTTCCGTCCCCGCTGTGGCGCAGGCCCCGTCAACTCCGGCCAGTTTCCCGAAGCCCGTCTCAACGCGCACTATCACTCTGGTCACCGGCGATGTGGTCCGGTTGACCGGCTTTGCCGACGGCCGCCAGGGCGCGCTGGTGGATAACGCCCGCGACAGCTGGCAGATCACCGAACAGGACGGCGCGGTCTACGCGATTCCCGCCAAGGCCGAGCCCTATCTCGCCGCGGGGGTGCTGGACCAGGAGCTGTTCAACCTCACCGAACTGGCGGCCTCCGGCTACGACGACGCCAGCCGCACGGACCTGCCCGTCCTGGTCACGTACGGCAGGACCGTCAAGGCCGGTAATACGGATGAACCCGCGGGCGCCGCGAAGCGGCGGAATCTGCGCAGTATCAATGGCGCCGCTCTGCAGGTCGACAAGGACAAGGCCGACGACTTCTGGGACTCCGTCGTACGCGAGGGCACACCCAAACTCGACGACGGCCTGGCTGGGATCTGGCTGGACGGCAAGGTCGAGGCGGCCTTGGACCAGAGCGTGCCGCAGGTCGGCGCGGCGGCGGCGTGGGCCTCCGGACTCGACGGCGCCGGCGTGCAGGTGGCGGTCCTGGACACCGGGATCGACGCCACCCATCCGGACCTGGCCGGACGGGTCAAGAAGAGCGCCAACTTCACCGAAGACCCGGATGTCTACGACGACCACTCCCACGGCACCCACGTCGCCTCGACCATCGCCGGCAGCGGCGCCGCCGGTGGAGGTACCCACAAGGGGGTGGCGCCGGGCGTCGACCTGTACATCGCCAAGGTGCTCAACCACGACGGCGACGGCGTCGATTCGGCGATCATCGCCGGCATGGAATGGGCGGTCGCCGAGGGCGCCGACATCGTGAACATGAGCCTGGGCGGCCCAACCACCGACGGCACCGACCCCCTGGCACAAGCGGTGAACCGGCTCTCCGCCTCCGGCACGCTGTTCGTCGTGGCGGCCGGAAACCGGGGCAAGGCACAATCCGTCGCCACACCGGCCTCCGCCTCCTCGGCCCTCAGCGTGGGCGCGGTCGACGGCTCCGACGCGTTGGCCTCCTTCTCCAGCCGAGGCCCACGCTTGGGCGACTACGCGATCAAGCCCGAGATCACCGCACCCGGCGTGGACATCGACGCGGCCAGGCCACATCCCCGTGAGCAGGGCGCGCCGTGGACCCCGTACCGCAGCTCACGAGGAACCTCGATGGCGAGCCCGCACGTCGCGGGCGCGGCGGCGCTGCTCAAACAGCAGCACCCCGCCTGGACCGGAGAACAGATCAAGGCTGCACTAGTCAGCAGCGCCCGCCCCAATCCTGACAACTCCGTCTACGAACAGGGCACCGGACGGCTCGATGTGGCCCAGGCGCACCGGCAGACCGTGCACCCCTCGCACGGTGTAATCGACTTCGGATTCCTGCCCTGGCCGCAGGCACCGGGCACGCCGCCTGTCGACAAGACGCTGACCTACACCAACACCGGCAACCAGAGCGTGGAACTCGGCCTCGCCGTGGACCGGAGCACCGGCGGATTCACCCTGTCAACATCCTCCGTCAGTGTCCCCGCCGGGGAAACGGCCGAAGTGAAGATCACCTACGATCCGGTGGCCGGCCAGTCCGGCACCCACGGCGGGTGGGTGACCGCGACCACGCCGGACGGGACCGTGCTGCGCACCGCCATCGGCATCACCCAGGAGCCGGAGATGCATGATCTGCGCGTCCCGGTGCTGGGCAGGGACGGCAAGCCGGCCACCTCCGGATCGGTGACCCTCTGGGGCATCGACGCTCCATTCTCCCAGCAGGCGACGCTGACCGGGGATTCCGAGCTGGCCTTCCGAGTTCCGCCGGGACGGTACAGCCTGATGGGGACCATCTCGACACTGGACGCGTCGGGCATGTGGACCCTGGAAGTGTCCACTGTGGGCAACCCGGAGCTGCGGGTGAGCCAGGACGCGACGGTGACGCTGGACGCCCGCCAGGCCAAGGAGATCAGGATCTCGACCCCCAAGGAGAGCGAGATGCAGGGCGCCGTGCTCGGCTACCGGCGCGAAGCCGGCGGGCGTAGCCTGACGAGCACCGCCGTGCCCATCGCCTTCACCCGACGGCTCTACGCCACACCGACCGCCAAGGTCACCCAGGGATCATTTGAGTTCTACACTCAGGTCGACCTCCTGGCCCCCAGGATCAAAGCCGTCGTAGTCGGGCCGTCGGCCGAGCCGATCCCGATGTGGGTCATGGGACTGGGCAAGCACGCCCGCTTCGACGGCCGGCATCTGCTGCGGGTCGTCGACGCGGGCTCCGGCCGCCCCGCGCAATTCCCCCGCACGACCACCGGCGCCCTCGCCCTGATCAGGCGGACCGACGGCATCCCGTACGCCGACCAGCTCGCCAACGCCCGACGAGCCGGTGCCGCGGTCGCGCTCGTCTACAACGACCGCCCCGGCCTGGTGGCCCAGGTAGTGGAGAACGCCGCCCTGCCCGCCTTCTCCACCGGACCGGACGAGGGTCGGCGGCTGCTCGCCCTGGCCGGGAAGGCAATGCCCCTGCTCCAGCTGCGCGGCACGACCTACAGCCCATACTCCTACGACGTGCTTCTACCGATGGTGGGCGGCATCCCCGAGTCCCTCGACTTCACCGTCGACCGCACCAACGCGGCCAGGACCATCAGCCGCTACACCGCATCCGGCACCGGCAACGACGAATACACCTCGACCCGTTTCTTCTTCCGTCCGTGGAACCTCAGGTTCTCCTTCGACACCAGCGACAGCTTCCCCGCGCCGTTCGTCAGGGAGGAATGGGTATCCGCCGGTGACACCCTGTGGCAACACGACGCCACCGAGGGCGACTGGAGAACCGGCGAGGGTTCCGCGATGTATGAGGTGGATCGCGTCTACCGGCCCCGCCAGGAACTCGAACAGACCTTCTTCGGATCCGTGCTCCGCCCCGGCACCGCCCGCGGCACTGGACACAACATATGTCTGTGCGAAGGCGCCTACTGGGACGGGGACGGGCTGTTCTTCGCCATCGCCAACGTCCTCGACGGCGACCCCAGTCACTCCACCAACTGGATGGACCACAGCGCCGGACTGGACGAAAGCGAATTCAAGGCCCGCGTTCACCGCAACGGCGAGCTGATCGCCGAGGACAACGGCCTGCTCGGCACGTACGTCCCGGCGCAGCCAGAGCGGGCCGACTACCGCGTGCACCTGACCCAGGCCCGCAACCCCGCACTCTGGGCGCTGTCGACCAAGACCGACACCACGTGGACGTTCAGCACCGAGCAGCCGGCCCTGGACGAGCGGCGGATGCTCCCGCTGATGATGGTCGACTACGACCTCGACCTGGATCTGCACAACCGGGCGCCACGGGGCAGGCCATACGCCTTCGGGCTCTCCCTGCGGCAGACCGATCCGCACGGCCCACGCCCTGCGTGGGCCAAGGTCTGGGGGTCATTCGATGACGGCACCACGTGGAATTCGGCGCAGGTCTCCGGCAAGGACGGCGCCTACACGATACAGCTGCGCCACCCCACGCACCGCGGATCCGGCTACGTCTCGCTACGCGTCCAGGCAACCGACGCCTCCGGCGCCACCACAGTCACCCAGACCATCATCCGCGCGTACGGCCTGACCTGACCTCACACCGGACGCTGCCGTTGTCGAGCCGCTCGAACCGGGTGTTCAGGCCAGTGCCGATCTCCACCACCGTGCCGCCCGGGTGTTCGGCGAGGAACCGTTGGGTCCAGACGTCGAAGATGCTGGTACGCAGCACCGCGCCGTGGGCTCCGCCCTTGAACGCCTTCATCTGCGCGAAGTCGTAGTCAATGGAGTCGACGATCTCTACCGCCCGCGGGTCGCTCACCAGCGGCCGCCGCTTGCGCGTCTCCACCGCCCGCCCGTACAGCGGAATCATCAACGTCTGCTGGACCGAGCCCAGCCGCACCCCGGCGCTGCCGCTATCACTCATCACTTCGTCTGCCCGGCACTCTTCACGCGCGCGTACCGGGCGCGGAACTTCTCCACCCGGCCCGCGGTGTCCAGCAGCCGCTGCCGGCCAGTCCAGAACGGATGGCTGGCCGAGGAGATCTCCACGTCGATGACCGGATACCTGTTGCCATCGCTCCACTCGATCGTCTTGTCACTGCTCGCGGTGGAACGGGTCAGGAACGCGAAGTCAGCGGATCGGTCGCGGTAGACCACCGGCCGGTACTCCGGATGGATGCCAGGCTTCATGTCCGTATCTCCTCGATGTCGGCGTGGCACTCGCCGACATCATTGCACATGACTATCGTTTTCAGCACGATCCACCGACCCCAGTCGCCACAATCCTCGATGGCCGGCCACACGGCGCGCAGGTGATGTCGGCGGACGGCACCTGGCGTACCCTCGTTGGCCCTTCCGGCGGCCGGCGGGTGTTCGCCGACTTCCTGCCCGCCGGCCGCGACCAGGGTGTGGTGCTCGGGTTGGACGTGCCGGTCGGCGGCACCTACCAGTCACATCTTCTACCCGCACCGTCGGGTACCCGTGTCCCGGTGCCAACGGCAGCCGGGCAGGCGGAGGCGCCGTCGGGTGACAGTGAGGAGGAGACGGTACGCCGGCTGCGGCTTCGGCTGTGGATCAGCGTCGCCCTCGCCGTACGCGTGGCAACGTACACGCCTCCGGTGCCTGGAAATCCATCACACACACCCCCGAGGTGGCCTGTGGCCGACTGCCGCACCAGACCGGCTTCGAGGCCGTCGAACTGCACCTTGTACCCGTCGGAGACGAAGTCCGCTTGCAGGTACGGCAGCTTGCCGGCCTGATGGCGACACTCCCCGACCACGGCCGCAGGCATGGCGTCTTCTCCGCGACCGAGGCCCTCGACGCACACGGTGACAGCGCCAAGACCGTCGTGCTGAGCCGGGAGCGCGGCAGAGTCGCGGGACTCGCCTTCACCCGATCTGATTCCGGACTGGCGTCGTTGGGCCTCTCCGAGCTGATCCTGCGCTGCCCGTCGCAAACGCCCCTGCCGTCGGTCATCACGGGCCGGCGGCGGGGGCAATTTCTGTCATCTCGTGAATACCCAAGGATGTCAGCGGGACTATGGCGGCCGCGGGCACCCGCGTTCGGCGCGGTAGGCGGTATGGGCCGAGCGGACGGCGGTTGTGCGGAGGGCAAGGCTCGCCGCCGTGCTTGAGTTGACCTTTCCATTGCTCGTCGCCATGTCGTCCGCAATCGCAAGCACTGAGAGGTAGTCGTCTATCGCTGCCGCCAAAGTCTTTGATGCCCGACCGTCAAAGCCGTTCACCACGTCGTAGAAAGCCTCTCCGTCGTCGCCGAGAACGCTCATGTCGTCCGCGCTGAGCTCGTTGACCTCCTCAGCGGTCACCGGCGGCCCGACCTCACCGGTACCGTTCCACCATGATCTATAGGCACGGTCGATCCTGGCGCATTCTTCGACACGGCCCACAAGACCCGGTGCGGGCACAGTCCGGCTAGGGGGCGCTGCACCGCTCAGCGAGGGCACCACGTGGCTTGGCTGCGCTGCGGTGTCTGCGCGCCGAGGGTCTGTGTTGCGGCTGATTGTGAACAACGCCGCCGAGATTGTGACCGTGATGGTGATAGCTATTGCTGCGACGTTCATCCATGGACGCAGCGTCCTCTTGCGCGGCGGCTGCGACGTCGTTGGTTGGGGTGGCCGCGGCGCGCCGGGTGCGACGGGTAGGTCTGGCGGCGACACGCCGGCACGATACCGCTGGTGGCTGGCTGATCGCAGTCAGGCCGGCGACAGGAGCCGCCGATCGCTGATTTGGCCGCTGGCTCATGGGAGCATCGCCTCGTCCTCCGCACGCGACAGCAGCTCCTCGAGCTCGTCGGCCATGCCGGTCGGCAGGTGCGGCGCGGTGGTGACCTGAAAGATCCGCATGTAGCTGAGGTAGCCCACGATCGCGGCGTGATCGAGCCAGAACCCGATCCGGTCGCCGGCCTGGTTGGCGTGCCGCAGGTCCGCCGCGAGGGTGACGATCTTTTCGGCGGCGCTGGCCACCACCGTGTCGGGGTCGGTCGGCACCGCCGGGTCGAGGCCGTCGTCGACCGCCTCCCGCTCACGCCGCAGCGTGTCCACGATCAAGGCGACCGCGGCGCCGAGCCGGTTGACCAACTGCGCGTTGACGTCGACGCCGGCGGGGGGCGTAGTCGCAGGCGCGATGCAGGGGGCAGGCTGAGCGCAGCTCGGGCGATGCGTCCGGCAGGTGCCGGGTCACGACGTTGACGACGTCGACTGCGCGCCGCAATGCGGGCGTGCCGTCGACTTGGTGGCCGGCGCTCCACAGCCGCGTCAGCTCCCACGCCTGCACGACCAGCGGATGCTGACGGCCAAGCAGGACAGTCATCGCGCACCAGGCACATTCGCCGACGGCGGTGCGATCACGTCAGGGGCGGCAGTCGGGTCCATTCGGTGAACCTTTCGTAGAAAACTGGGCGGGGGTCAGCGGAACTTCGTCTGGCGTGGCCCTGGCTGCTGTCAAGTGCTAGCTGCCTTCGCGCCGGCCGGTCCGCATGGGCGTCGTTGTACTCCGGCGGCGTCCAGGACCCGCCGGACCGCGTCCCGGCCACGGCCACGGCCGATGCTGGCGGCGATCTGCCTTTCGGTTTGGCCTTGCTCGTAGCGGTTGATGATGTCCGCGCAGAGCTTGTCGGTCAGCCAGACCCAGGCCGCTATCGAGGCCCTGCCCAGCACACAGCAGACCGCGATGGTGCTCGGCGTCGCCGCCAAGGTCCTCGAAGCCGTACCTCCTGGTGAGCAGCGACGTCCGTCCGTGGCAGCGTTGGAAGAGATGCTCTCCGAACCGACCAGGCAGGTGACCGCGTGACCCTACCGCCCGGCGTTGCCCTCCACCGCCACACTGGCGCCGACATCGACCAGCTGCTCGACGAGATCGCGGAACTATACGAAGTCACGTACGCCGAACCGCCCTACAACGGCGGATCGGTGTTTAGGCGCGAACGCATGCTCGAACGCACTGATTCGCAGAAGGAGGCACCGGGCTTCTCTCTCGTCGCTGCCCGGGACGGCACCGACTTGATCGGCTTCTCGTTCGGGTTCACCTTCGGCGAGGGCCGCTGGTGGGGCGGCAAGACGACACCAGAGCCGCCCTCCGAAGTTCTTGCGCCACCGAAGTTCGCGGTGATCGAACTCGTCGTTGCCAAAGCATGGCGTGGCCGCCGTCTCGGTACGGCGTTGATGGACGCAGTCCTGGCCGGCCGCGCCGAGCCGTACGCGACGCTGCTGTCCGAACCGGACGCTCCCGCACGGCGGATCTACGAGCACTGGGGCTGGAAGCACGTGGCGGATGTGCAGCCAGCCGAGGATGCCCCGTATATGCACGCGCTGGTGCTGCCACTCACGCTGAACGACCGGTCCAGGCGCAACCACCCCACGACCTAGGGGTAACAGCGATGCGGCGGGGTCAGCCGAACGCGCCGCTGAGGGCCAGTTCGGTATTGGCCTGAGCAGCTCCACGGGCGGCGTCGGCTTGCTCCTTCTTGGACGCTCGGACAGAGGGACTGACATGCGAGACCAAGAAGCACACGCCGTCATAGCGGTACGCTGAGATTGGCCTGTGATCTGGGAATCATCGTGCAGCGGGAGGCCGCATTATGAGATCGCTAGAGCTGTCTGAACGAGAGCGTGCCCTGATCCTGTGGGAAAGGGCTCGGCAACTTCACGAGTACCCGTCGGAGGACGACGCCGGCTGCTCGGCGTTCTTCACTGACGCCGCGAACGCCACGGAAGCGGGGATGGCTGCATATGCAGCAGGTGCCTACGAGAAGGCATCCGGTGCCTTCTCGGAGGCCCAGAAATGGCTCAACGCTGGGGAAGCGTGTCTGCTGGCCAACGCGAAGATGAAAAAGCCCCCCGTCTGAGATTTCGTGCTACGAGTTCCCGACCGGTGGCGTCCTAGACCACGGCGGTTACGCCGGCGGAGCAGGCGTGCCTTACGAGCGGCTGATGCGGAGCGTCACGGCGTCGGCGGCCAGTAGGACGCGGAGCGCTTCGACAGGGGCGCCGGTCTCGTCGCGGGTGGCGTGCCAGAGGTCGTGGACGACCGCGCCCAGAGTCAGGTTGAGTGCTTCCCGCTCGGCGGGGAGGTACCGGGCACCGCGGAGTAATCGCGTCGGGGAAGACGTACGAGGCCCGGAGCGCTTGGCGCTCCGGGCCTCGACTCATTGAAGCTTCAGTGAAGATCCGACTGGGCCTCGGTCAGTCGATGCCTTCGACGATGCGGAAGTCGCGCTCGAAGCCGTCGGGGAGTTCGGCCAGCGCCTTCTGGTAGGCCGCGCTCGCCCGTGCGGCGACCGCCTCTTCGAAGCTGTCGAACTCGATTAGGACAACGCGCTCGGCGATTCCGGCTTCGTATGCGTCGACCCGGCTGCCGATGCTGGCGAGCACCCGCCCGCCCGCGGCGGCGACGGCTAGACCTGCCAGTTCGTTGTAGACATCAAGCCTCTCGGGGTCATCGATGGTGGGGTAGACGCTGACCCAGTAGCCCTTGGACACGGAACCTCCAGCGTTGAGATGAGTGCTTCGAATTCCGAAGCACTCCACGATGTGCGACACTACCGCTTCGGTATCCGAAGCACCAAAAGTTGACGGAGAGTCATGAACGCGTCGCCGACGCCCATGCCGGGCCGGCCGGTTCGCGGTTCCACCACGGGCCGATCGGTGATGGCGGCACTGGACCTGTTCGGGCGTCGCTGGACTCTGCGCATCATCTGGGAGTTGGGGAGCGAGCCGCTCGGCTTCCGGCTGCTGCAGCGGCGCTGCGACGGCATGTCCTCAAGCGTCCTGCGGCAACGGCTCACAGAGCTCCAAGAGGCTCGGCTCGCCGAGGTGCTGCGCGACGGCAGCTACACCCTCACCCCGCTCGGCCACGACGCCCGCGAGGCCCTCGGTCCGGTCATCGAGTGGTCGCGGCGGTGGGCTGCCGAGCTTGCCGACGCCCCGCCCACTGCCGCCGAGGGTGCCGGCGACGGCCAGCGCAACCGGTTCTGACAGCGGTCCGCGCGCGGGACACCTCAAATTTTCGGCTCGTAACCACAGGACTGGAGACCACGGAGCATGACGGAGTTCCCCTCACAGGCGGCGCGAACCGCCGTCGCCGCTGCCCTGGCCGAGGATGAGTCGGGCCAGGACATCACCACCGCGTGGAGCGTTCCCGAAGGCCTGGCGGCCGTGGCCGAGATCCGCGCCCGGCAACGCGGCATCGCCGGCGGTCTCCCCGTGGTCGCCGAGGTCTTCGCCCAGGTCGACCCTGAGGTCACAGTGGAAGCGCTCGTCCCCGACGGCGCCCGGCTGACCGGCGACGATGTCCTGGTGCGCCTGTCCGGCTCGGCGCGCAGCCTGATCACCGGGGAGCGAACGGTGCTGAACTTCCTGCAACGCATGTGCGGCATCGCGACGCTCACCGACCGCTACGTCCAGGCCGTGGCCGGGACCGAGGCGCGCATTCTGGACACCCGCAAGACGGCGCCGGGCCTGCGCGCCCTGGACAAGTACGCGGTGACCGTCGGCGGCGGCCGCAACCACCGGCTCAACCTCGCGGCGATGGTGCTGCTCAAGGAGAACCACATCGCCGCGGCAGGCGGCGTGACCACCGCGATCGACGCGATCCGGCGCGGGATGGCGCGCACCGGGCAGAAGGTGGAGACCGATGTCGAGGTGCAGACCGTGGCGCAGGCCGTTGAGGCCCTCGATGCCGGGGCCCGCTGGATCATGCTCGACAACATGCCGGTGGCCGACATCGAAATGGTCGTGAAAATCCGGGCCGAGCGTGCCGACGCCTCCCTGATCACGCTGGAGGCCTCGGGCACCGTCCGTCTGGACAGCGTCCGCGCCATCGCCGAGACGGGAGTCGACCTCATCTCGGTCGGCGCGTTGACGCACAGCGCGCCCGCGCTGGACCTGACGATGCTGCTGACGACCGACGCACCTGCCTGGCCCGCACACTCATCACCCGACCGCGCTACCTCATCTGCGACGAGATGACCACCATGCTCGACGCATCCACCACCGCCGCCCTCGTCACCGCCCTCACCCACTACCGCACCGCCGAGTCCGCCAGCGTGCTTGCCATTAGCCACGACGACACACTCCTCGCACACTGGGCCCACCGCACGCTCAAATTCAACGCATCCGGCACCGTGGAACCAGCCGCAGGCGAGAAGACCGGGCAGACCGGATGACCATCCGCCGATCGCTGTTCCTGCACGCACCGTTGCGGACGCGGACGCGACCACATCGCCCTTGTGGTCACCGTTGAGGTCGGCAACCAGGAGCTCCTTCACCGGTAGCTGCACACCGAAATGCGGTGCACCCGACAGCAGTGACGAGCGGAGGGAGAGGCCACCGATCGCGCCCCAGAACATCGTGATGCTTCCATCGTCCACATTCGACGAATGCGTCATCGAAGGGAGCCCCCACGATGAGCTCGTCATGGCCGTCGCCGGTGACGTCACCGCCGCCAACACCACTCCGAAGCGGTCCCTTGCCTCGGTCGCCTCCGGCACGGCGACACTGTCCTGCGATATCAACCCGCCTGGCACGATGCCCGTCGCTCTCCCGAACAGGATCGTCACGGTGCCCGCCTGAGCCGCATCACCGACGGCCTTGCCCGGCGCTCCGACGGCCAGGGCGCAGTGTTCGCAGACGCCCGAATATCTCTCAGTGGCCTGCGGCCGGACGCCCGACGAAAGCAGCAGAGGCGTCGAGCCGGACCAAGTTCACGACACTAGGCACAATTCTGGGCATCGCCGCGACCTTGGTTGTCGGGGTGTTCGCGGCACTCGGGGTATCCGGCGACCTCCTGCCGCGGATGGTCCGCAATCACCCGGGCACCAGTCTGCTCGTGCTAATTATCGCGATCCTTGCGATCAGCGGCGCCGCTGCTATCACGTCATTCAGACCGATCCCGAGTCGATATCTCGTCTTTCCTGTCGGGACGCTGGGGCACCGATGAGGTAGTCCCATTACGCTCGTATCCGTGGATGACGACCTTGGCCCGGCGCGCGGCCTGACCGATGGCGACCTCGCCGAGATCGAGCAGCGCTTGCAGCTCGCACTGTCCGTGGCCCCGGCACCGTGGAAGCCGTCATTGGAGACCCGTTGGGGCACCGGTGGCAGCAGCGCCGTCCTCCTCGGCGGCGACCCAGACGACGACAACGAGCTTTACTTCGACCTGCACCTGCGGCGCACCAAGGTCGCTTCTCCCGACGAGCGGCTCGACGCAGTTGTCGACTTCATCGGTCACTCCGCCGGCGACGTCACCAGGCTGCTCGCGGAGGTCAGGCGGCTGCGCGAGGCGGCGTGACGGTCTGGGCTACCCGCTGTTCTGGGCCGCGGGATGAACATCGATTGCCCTTTGAACGACCAGGTCAGCCGGTGCGAGCCGAGGCGGTGCGGAGTCGTCCGGTGCGGTAGTAGCGGGCCAGGCGTCGGGTCATGACGATGACCATGGCCCACTGCACCATCGCGGCGTGGTGCTCGGGATCGCGCTCGTAGTCGCGGACGGTGCGCCGGCAGTGGGTGATCCACGAGAGCGTCCTCTCCACGACCCATCTGCGGTGCAGGACCTGGAACCCGACCTGGTCGGCGAGCTTGCGCACGATCTCCACCGCCAGGCCTAGTGCGCTGGCGGCCCAGTCGACGAGCTGGGCCCGCGTATCCGGCGTCGGCCCGCATCTTGACCACGCGGACGAAACAGGTGCGCAGCGCCCACAGCAGGGCGCGTGCGGCGTCGCGGTCCTGCACCCCGGCGGCGGTGACCAGGACGATCAGCGGCAGGCCGGTGGTGTCCACGACGATGTGGCGCTTGCGGCCGTTGACCGTCTTGCCGTTATGACAGGGCCGTCATAATGGCACTTTTGGTGTGCCATCGGTTGGTGACGGAGGACTGACCAGAAGGTCACAACGGCGAGACCTGTTGGCCAGACCAGCACGGCGGCGGGCGGGCAACTGCGTGTCCGGTAGCCGGTACGGGGACCTAGAACGATCCTTCGGCATGCCAGACAACTTCGTGAGCCTGGCGAGGCTGTCATGCCGACCGTGAAACTGATCTCCATATGGCGATCATGGGCGGCCTGCGGATCTTATTTCCACAAGAACGCTAAGCCGGATCACCCGGACCTGGATCGGAGCGTCACCCTGATCGGCCGCCCACTGCGCCCGTGTGGCATGTGGAGGAGGAACACGGCACAGTATATTGATGAATTCGCGGCATCCTATGCCGAACATCGGCATCGTCACGGCGCTTCCGGTCGAGGCTTTTGCGGTTCAAACCATATTGGAAGATCTCGAAGAGGCACCCGACACTCACCATGAAGACCGATCCATCTACTATCTCGGCGGGCTTCCGAGTCGAGTCCCCGGCCAGCCCCACGGTGTGGTGCTTTGCCTGCTGACTGAGGATGGCGGGGTCGCGGCTGCACACGGCTGCGCAAACTTGGCGCGCACATGGAATGTCCGATACATTATAATGTGCGGCATCGCATGCGGTGTGCCGAATACAGCGGAGCCAGAACGTCACGTGCGACTGGGTGACGTCCTCGTCGCGGAAGATGGCATTGTCCCGTACGGCCATGTGAGGGTCGATGACGAAGGAGATCACCTACGGCGTCCGGCGGCGCGACCCTCCGTGGACCTCCGCAATGCGGCCCGCAAGCTGCGTACCACAGCAGAGGCGGGTCACCGCCCGTGGGAGAAGTGGCTAGACGTAGGGCGACGGCCGGATCTTGCCGCGTACGCCCGCCCGCCGGCCGTCACGGACATGCTCCTTGACGACGAAACGGGCCAGCAAATCCGCCACCCAACGCTCGGCCGGTCGGGGCATCTACCAGGCAGGCCGAAAGTGCATCATGGCCTGATCGGCAGTGGCGGGAAACTCATCAGGACATCGCAGGAGCGCAATCGATTGGCCCGAAAGCACCGGCTCATCGGACTGGATATGGAAGGGGATGGCGTATCCGACGCTGCCTACCTTCAGGGCGTTGACTGGTTCATGGTTCGCGGCGTCTCCGACTACGGGAGTCCGAAGAACGACACCTGGCATCGCTACGCCGCGCTAGCAGCTGCGGCCTACACCCGCGCCCTGCTCGAACAGGTGAAGCCATCTGCCGCACGGAGGACCCAACCGGTGTTCGGCACTGAGCTGGGTGAGCGACGTGATCGACCGGTACCAAATCGAGATGTCCTTGTCGCTGCCCTGCTGGAGGTACGCACTATGCGCGATAGGATTGGCCGGGATTCTATCCATTCCGCACTGCCTGACGTTCAACGCAACCAGGTTCGGCGAGCGCACGACGCCTATCACGACGTATGCGGTTTCGTTGATTCGCTTGGTCCATCGTCAGGCGGATTGACGCAGCTCCTGGAGGCGCTACGTGCCGCCGAGGGCGACTCCCTGCCAGTGCGGCGCTTTGCGGCGCTACTGCAAGATCGATAACTCGCGGGTTGCACCACTATCTGTAATGATCATAACGAATGTGGACATCGCGTCCGTTGACAGGAGCTGCTGATCGCCTTGACTGCCCTAGAATGGCGGCCGCCGGCCGGTGTCAAAATGAAGGGACTGCACCAATGGCGAGCACCTCCGAACCGGCGCACCGGCCGTTTCCATGGCGGGTACGACAGCAGCTTTGTCACCACCTGCTGGAGTTGCCCGAGATGCCCACACCCGCCCGCCGCGATCATATGATCCGGCAGGTGACACAGGACTTTCCTGGCCTGCACTCGGTCGCCCGCCAAAACCCCCCACATGCGGACCTGCTCGAGTTCGTCACCGCCGCGCACGACTACCCTGGTGCCCTACGACGGTTGTTGGAGATCCTTTCCTACCTCTATGCACCTGATGATCGACTCACCCCGATCAGCCAGTTGATCGGGGCCATCGAGCCAGAGGATCTTCTGACCCGCGCGGAACGGCAATCGGTGATCGACCGACTCGCCTCGGTCGAGGCAACCGTGGTAGCCGGCGCGTTCCACTACAGTACGCGGATCACCGTTGTCGAGGCCGGAGTCGACTTGTCCGACGTGACCGCCATTGTCGCGCTAGCCGAAGCGTTTCCTGGCTCAGCGGGGCGGCTGCCACCGTTTTTCGACTTCGTCGACTACATCGCACACCGGTGTCCTAGATCCACCCGGGCCAGCCTTCATGACTGGATGGATCAAGTGAGTCACCGGCTCGGTTACGCCAACCGGTCCGCCGTCGATGCGATCTGCCGGACGACGGAGAATCGGCTGGTCCTCAGTGGACGCTACTTCCTCGTGACCGAGGTCTGCCCAGATCGCGGCGCACCAGATCGGTTCTTCCTGGCCGCTTGGCGGCAGCACGAGGACGAGCCCGAAGAGATGCTCTACCAGGCGGACAGCTCGATGCCGTGGGAGCAGGCAATCGACACGATCCATCGGTTGATGCGCGAACTCGCCTGGGTGGTGGAGCACACCGCCCGGGAGCGGATCCTAGAGCTGGCCATGCCCCGTGGCCTGGTGACTCACTCTATAGACCAGTGGCAGGTGGATCCGGCGCTACCCTCGCCCATCGGCACCATCTACCCGCTCGTCCTGCGAAGCTTCGACCGACTCGAGGACCGGAGCATGCACGGCGAATGGGAACGGAACTGGGCGTGGCTTAAGGAGCACGGACGCACGGCCGGGCTTGATGCCATACGGGAAGTAGGGTCGCACGACCCAGTCGCGGCTCAGGCACTACGCAGCGCACTGCTGCGCGAAGGGCCGCCAGCCGCAGTGCTGATGCTTCGGGCCCTGCCCGCAAGCGACGACCTAGGGCCGGACGCATACACGGCCGGTCTCCGCGGCGGCGCGCCAATCATGATCTGGAGCCGCGACGATGCCACAGCCGCCGAGCTCGCCGACTGGATCCGCGGGATTTGCCACGAGGACCTACTTGAACTGCCGCTGCGCGTTTTTCAGTTACGCCTGCGCGCCTTGGACGATACCGATGCCACCCCTGTTGGGGGGCATATCGCCTTGGTCTACGACGACCATGACCGGATCCCGGAGAAGTTTCGCAGTCGCTCTCGGCTGCGCCCTCCTCAACAGCGGAAGCGGGCTTCGTTATGACAGCCACTGTCGATTGGCGCATCTACCGCGGCGCAACCGAGCCGCACGACGGAATCGATCGGTTGCCATCCCCGCCACCCTGGCGGAGGTTCGACGGCCCTGTGCTCGACCAGTTCATCCCCGATCTGGCCGAGCGCCCCGGCCTCGCGGACGGCGTGGCCGGCAGCTACCTGCCCGAAGATGATGTCGTCGACATGGTCAACGTCGCGCTGTTGCTAAGGCGCCCGTTGCTCGTAACTGGCAAGCCCGGCACCGGCAAATCAACGCTGGCCAGCAGCATTGCTTACGAGTTAGGCCTCGGCCCACGCCTGTACTGGCCGATTACGAGCCGATCACGTCTTGCCGACGCGCTGTACCGCTATGACGCCATCGGCCGTCTTCAGCAGGCGAATCTGGCACGAGCGGCCGACTCCGCCACCTACGTGCCTTCCATCGGAGAGTTCCTACGGCTCGGCCCACTCGGCACCGCGTTGGTCGGCCGGCACCGGCCGCGCGTGCTGCTTATCGACGAACTCGATAAGAGCGACCTCGACCTACCAAATGATCTACTCAATGTCCTCGAGGAAGGCAACTTCGAGATACCAGAACTCACTCGCCAGGCAGACACCGAGGAGTGTCGGGTTCGCACGGCCGACCACAGCGGGTGGGCCGTCGTGCGGCAGGGTTTGGTGCGCTGCAACGCATACCCCATCATTGTTATCACCAGCAATGGCGAGCGAGAGTTTCCGCCTGCATTTCTGCGGCGCTGCGTCCGGGTCGAGATACAACCACCCAGCACCGCGAAGCTCGTCCGTATCGTCGCTAGCAGGCTCGGCGAACAGGCGCAACGAGAGGCTGGCGACGTCATTGAGCAGTTCTCCTCGATGCGCGACACGATGGATCTCTCGACTGATCAGTTGCTCAACGCCGTGTACTTCGCCACCTCCGGGCTACATCCCGACCAGGAGCCCCGACAGACATTAGTCCGCAGAATCCTCCGTAACCTGAGCCCAGGCGCAGGGTCGTTATGAGCGGCGATCCCCTGACCGCACTGATCGCCGCGTCGCGCCGCGCCGAATTGGACCTGTCCCCGGACGAGTGGGGCGAGATCTGTTATCTCGCCGCGCACCTCGGTGCCAAGCGCCCAGCGCATGTGGCCCCGACCGACGCCACTCCCGCCGACGGACCCCATGAGCCCGTAAAGGGGCAGCCACTGCCAGACATGACGACCGATTCACCCTCACAACCAAGCGCGCCGCCACTACCGCCGGTCCCGCCGACCGCTGCCCCCGGCCCGTACGCCTCCCTGCTCTATGTGGGCCGGCCTGCTGGCCATGGGCAGCTTCCAATGCGCGCACCAACGGTACCGCCGCTCTCTAGGATCGCCTTTGGCAAAGCGTTCCGCAGCCTTAAGCGCACCGTGGATGCCACCGACGAGACCGAGATGGACGTGCCCGCGACCGTGCGTCAAGCCGCCGACGCAGACCTGTGGGATCCGGTACTCACTCCGGCGCCCGACCGCTGGCTGCACGTGGCCGTGGTAATCGACGACGCCGCCTCCGGACCTGCCTGGTCGCAGGAGATCAGTGCCTTACTCCAAGCGTTGGAGGACTCAGGAGCATTCGGCGGCATACGCGTCTGGCACTTCCACAGCGATGCACCACCTGATTCTCCGCTGACCCTCGGGGGAGGCACGGCGGTGGCCTCAGCCGGCAGGGACAGCCGGGAACTGGTCGACCCCTCAGGCCGGAGGGCGCTCCTCGTGCTCAGCGACTGCGTCGGAAGCGGTTGGGGCGATGGTCGGGTGGCTACGATGATCAAGGAATGGGCGGCGACGAGCCCGGTCGCAGTGGTCCACCTGCTCCCCCAGAGGTTGTGGCGTCGATGTCGACCACAGTTGATACCGGTCGATTGGCGGGCGACTCGCCCGTACACGGTGGGTGGTGGCCCACAATGGCGGCCACGCCGCGACAACGCCCCACCGCCCAGCTCGGTGGTCCCCGTCTTCGACCTCACCGAGTCCGCGATGGCGCAATGGGCGGCGCTGGTAGCTGGTACAACTGCCGGCTGGATGCCAGGCACCGCGCTGTCTACTGAAAATCGCAGGCCCGCCGAGCCTGAAGGCCCTGAGGAGGAAGACACTGACGCCGACGACCTGGCGCACATGGCCGCAGCAGAGCGGAGCAGAGTACGGGTCGCGAGGTTTCGCGCCGCCGCCTCACCGCTAGCGTTCCGGCTCGCGACCCTCCTATCGACGGCCCCGTTGCAGCCACCCGTGATCCGACTGATCCAGCGAGCCGCCCTCGGGACCGATCAACCGACCTACTGGGCGGAGGTCCTGCTCAGTGGTTTGGTAGACCGGGTGACGACGGGCCCAACGGACGGTGGCCAATCCCGCGAACTCTACGACTTCGTGGACGGGGTTCGGGAGCAGCTGTTGAGCGGACTAACGCGCTGGGAAGCGCTCGACATGCTGCACGAGGTCTCCGAGTTCGTCAGTCACCGACTCGGGGGATCGCTGGATTTCCTGGCCCTTCTCGACCTCGATGACGCCGCCCGCATCACGGCGGCCGATCGGCCGTTCGCGCGGGTGGCAGTGCAAATTCTGCGGGCGCTCGGAGGCAGCTACGCCGAGAAGGCACGATACCTCTCGACACTTCTCGACGCCCAACACGACGAGGATGCGCAAGATGGCACAATCACGCGTGATCAATATTCAGGGCGCGATAGCGCCCAGTCGAGGGACGGAGACCTCGTGACGGCCCCTAACGTGACAGAGCCCCGGAGATACGGACGACGAGAAGCGTCGCGTACGGCGATATGGGATGTGCCTCCCAGGGTCTCCCACTTCACTGGTAGGCGTGGAATCCTAGACGATCTTCGTCAAGAACTCGTGGAGAATCCCAATCAGGCAGCCGTGCTTGTTCCTCGAGCGCTGTTCGGGCTCGGCGGTGTCGGCAAGACTGCGCTGGCAAATGAATATGCATACCGATACGGCGGCGAGTATGACGTCGTCTGGTGGCTTCCGGCAGAGGACCCGGCTGATGTTCGACGATCACTCGTCCAGCTTTCTGGGGAGCTACGGCTGCCCGAGTTTACCGACCAGGCGGAGACCGTTCGCAGGCTGCTTCTTGCGCTGTCCGACGGGCATCCCAGGTCACGCTGGCTGTTGATTTATGACAACGCAGGCCGCCCAGCCGATCTCGATGGCCTGATGCCGATGACCACACAGCACGGCCACGTGCTGATCACGTCGCGCGATCCAAGTTGGCGGACTCACGGCACGCTGCTCCAGGTCGACGCTTTCAACCGCGACGAGAGTACGGCATTGCTGCGCCGTCGGGCTCCGCAGATTACCGATGAGGACGCCGATCGCCTCGCTGGACTTCTTGAGGATCTGCCGTTGGCGCTTAACCAAGCCGCCGCCTGGCACGATGAGACTAAGTTGTCGACCCGCGAGTACCTGAGCCGATACGACGAAAAACTGCAGCTACTTCCTCCGGCCGGCTTGTTGCCCGAGTATCCACGGGCGGTCGGCGCCGCCTTCGGTGTTTCCTACGAGCATTTGAGCGGTCGGTCGAAGGCCGCCGCTCAACTCCTACAGTTGTGCTCCCACTTCGGCCCCGAGGCCATATCGGTGGACATGTTGTGGCGCGGTCGCTACGTACCCGATCTTCCCCAACCGCTGCGCGCTCGGATGCTGGACCGTACGTGGCTTAAGCGCGAACTGAAGGCCATCAGCCGCTATGAGCTTATTCAGTACGACCAGGCTCGCGATCGATTCCAGCTACACCGATTGGTGCAGAGAATCTTGCGGGGCACTGCGGCAGCGGGAGAGCGCGAGACCACGCCGGAACACGCGCAGGCCATTCTCGCTCAGGCCAACCCCGGCAATCCAGACGAGGTCGACCTGCAAGACCAGGCCAAGCACGCGGAACTGTCTCCACACATCTTGCCCTCGAAGATAATCGAATCGACTGACCCTGAAGCTAGGAAAGTCGTCCTCGACCAGATCCGCTATCGGTACTTAGTTGGCGATTATGAGGGCAGTCGCGATCTCGCGCGTCTCGCGGTCCACGACTGGGAGAATCGGTTCGGGCCGGATGATGTACAACTCCTGCTAACGAAGCGCCACCTCGGCACCACGCTGCGCGCGTCGGGCGAGCCGGCAGAAGCACTGAAGCTCAATGAGCACGTCTTGGCGCAGTTTCGACGGCACCTCGGGCCAGATCACGAGCATACGCTCGCCACTGGGAACGGTTACGCCTCAGCACTGCGGACGATGGGGTATTTTCGAGAGGCGCTCAAGACGGACCGTGATAACCTCGAGCGATACAGGGCAATTCTCCGCAACGACGACCCGGACACGCTACGAGCCGCGAATAACTACGCAGTGGATCTCCGCCTGATCGGCGACTTCCGGGCGGCTCGAGAGATGGACGAGGAGACCGTGGGTCTGTGGACGGACACGCTCGGATTGGAGCATCCCGAGACCCTGTTCGCCATCAGTAATCTTGTACGAGACCTATACGGGCTCGGCCGTTACGGCGAAGCGCTGACCCTACAGGAAGATGCGATCACGACACAGGAGGCGGCGGTCGGCCCGGCCCACCCGAGTGTTCTCATGGCTCGGCGGACCATCGCCATGCTGCTGCGTAAGCTTGGTCGACACCGCCAGGCCCGCGAGCGCGCCGAGGAGACCTACGCTGCCTACGTAGCTCGGTTCCCGGAAAACCACGAGCATGCGTTAGCCGCGATGATCAGCCTATCCAATGCGCTCCGCGACGAAAGCCGCGACGTCGACAGCCTGCGCCGCGCCCGACAGCTGTGCGAACGCGCCCTCGCGCTCTATCAACGGTCCTTTCCGAAGCACCCATTCTTTTTCGTATGCCAAGTGAACCTGGCACTCATCCATCGGGCGTCCGGCGACGTGGCCGAGGCGCGCCGGCTCAATACAGAGGCTGAGGCCCGGCTGCGGGAGATGCTCGGCGAGCGACATCCGTACACCCTCTGCGCTGCGACGAACCTGGCCAGCGACCTCGCCGCAGCGGGCGACTACACTGCAGCACGCCGGCTGTCGCAGGTCACCCTAGAGATCTCGCAGGACCAGTCGGTACGCGGTCCCGACCATCCATACACGCTCGGATGTGCGCTCAACCACGCGCTCGATTTGGAGGCGGTAGGCCACATGGATGAAGCGGCCGAGCTATGGCGCGACACCCACAGGCGGTTCGTCACTGTGCTAGGCCCGGATCATCCCGACTCGCTGCAGGCTCGCGAGCGCCGCCGGGTCGACGCTGACATCGAGCCGCCACCAACCTGACGGTGTCATTGGGCGGTGAGCCACCTGGCCAGCGCGAGCGGGTCGGGTGGTTCGCCACCAAGATCGCACAGCGCCCGGTACACAGCCCGGACCAGCTCTGGGCGGTCCCGCCAGAGCTGCTCGTCCGGACCATTCATCCGGGCTGCTGCCAAAGCCAGGCCTGTCCACGCGGCCGGACTCTCGGGGTCGCGGCGGAGGGCGTCCAGGTACCGTTGGGCCGCAACCTCCGATGCCTGCCGGGCCAACAAGAGGTCCGCATCGTCGCCGTTAGGCATCGGCTTGTTGGCCAGCCGGCTCCATAGCCGGATCCGGTCGTTCGGCACGTACGTCTCCGCCGTTCCCGCCAACTCGGCGGCCATGGGTAGCGAGGACAGTCGGCGGCCGGCTTGCCACGCAGCAGCAACGGCTGCTACCTCCCGGAAGTCGGGCACCACTGATCGGAGTCGCCACGAGAGGCGATGATCATCAACGGCCAGGGCTGCGAGGTGCTCGATCGAGCCCGGCACGGGGGCTGTCTCAAGTGCGGCCAACCGCTCGGCCATGCACTCGACGAAGTCCTGACCGTCCTGGGTCAACGCTCGCACAGTCCCGAGTGTGTCGATTGCTTGTCGTACCTGCAGCGCTACCCGGGCGAACTCGTAATCAGCTCGGGAGTCGGCACTAACGGCACGTTCCGCAGACCAGAAAGCGGCCACGCCCAGGAACGCGTAGCACCCATGCAGCAGGCCGCGAAGCGGGCGCGGGTCAGCGCGCCAGGGACTGTAGTACTGAACGACGTCGGTGCGATCGTGTAGGTCAAGCATCGTCATCAACATATTCAGTTTTGAATGCTGTACCTCGTGTATCAGCGTGGCCGCCATGGCGAGGTGGTCGTGAGGCAGCGTCAGCCCGACAGCTCCGTATGCTTGCCACGTCGACGCGCTGCGCCCTTGCCCCGGTCGCTGCCGGGCAAGCGGTGTCATGACCCGGAGAACGTGCCGCATCTGCTTGACCCAGCCCGGGTGCGCAAACGCCAGCCTCGCATTGGCCTGGACGAACATGTCGCTCCACAGCGCGTACTCAATAGGCGGCACCCGCCCAGCGGGGAACAACCCACCGGCGCCGCGGTCAGGATCCAAGTCGTCGAAGACAACGGCCGCGCCGGTAGCTCCGGCGGTCATATCCGCAGAGTCGAGCCGACGCACAGCGGACCACCCAGCCACCTCTTCCCCGGGCTGCTCGGGCAAAGTCACCATCCCGATAGCGCGGCGACCGTTGCGCTGCCGCAGTCTTATGTCTGACAGGCACCCCCCAATCCAGGCCGTGCCAAAGGCCGGAATGTGCAGCGCCGCGCTCGAGGCTATGCCGATGTCGAAATCGACGTCGCCGTTGAACGCTGCCGCTGCAGCGACTGCGGCTAGGTAACGACCCACAGAACGAACGTCTCCGTCAGAACGGAGTTCACGCAGGCAACGAACCAACCCTGCACCGACATAGGGGTACGTCAGCACTGCGTCGAGTGCCGGGCGGCTTCGCCGCTGCACTTCGGCGAGTAGGTCGAGCCCATACTTGACCGCGCCACCTACGCGTGCGCCCGCCGGTAGCCGATCAACAACCATGCGCAGAAGAAGATACTGACGGTTAAGGTGAGCCGCGTCGAGGACGGATAAGCCATCCACCCCGGTCGCGTCCGTACTAATTTCACGAAATGTAGCCAAGGGCAGTATCGGTTGTCTGATCACGCCACGCGCCCCGATTCCGCGATATCCGCCACAACCTGGGCCCGGATGTGCCGAATCAGCCGGTCCAGGTCCGGGCAGTACACGGACGGATTGAAGAATCCCCTGCCCGATCGGAACCGGTGCGGGTAATGGCCTCCCCCGCACACAGGCATTACCGGGCATTCCTGGCACTCGTTCGCAAGCCCCATTGGTCCGAGTTGACGCACTACGATCGACGGATGGCGTAGCGCCGCCTCTAGGTCATGGCCCCTCACAGACAGCCCGGTCGCCGCGGCGCCAGGGCCCACCGACCGCAACGAGTCGACCTGTTCAATAGCGCCGTCCACGTTGAAGACGACCATCGCGGCCGGGCTCAACCCCACCTGCTCGGTACGGCTATGCCCGCCGATCAGCAGCGTCACGATCTCCCGGAAGAGCCGAACCTCTGGGCGCCCGGCGGGTGATCTGTACCAGGCGTCGAAGGCGCGCGATAGCCAGCCGCCGTAGGGAGTCGCGCCATCGAACCGCCGGCCTGGCGGCGGGACTGACCAGTTGCCGTGTGGCAGCAAGAAGTCGATGACCGGCGGCCGGAACCCAGCAAGCGCCGTATAGACATCAACCGGATCGTTTGCTAGATCAATTACGCACAGCAAGCCGGCAAACACGTCCCGGTACTGATTCTGGCCAAGCAGTCGTATCGCCCGGGCCACGGACATATAGGTGCCTGAGCCGTCCGCCCTACGGCGGTGGCGGTCGTGGCTCGCGGCGTCACCGTCGACGCTCACCGCGATTCTGATGCCAGCGCTGGCTAGCACGTCGAGGACCGCTGCGGTCAGCCGCACCCCGTTGGTCTGAACACTAGTGCGAATCGTAGTGCCGGGTGGGACGCGTGCACGCAGCCGGCTGGCCAGCCGGACCAAAGCCTCTGCCCCGGCCAGTAGCGGCTCGCCACCGTGCAGGACTAACGAGATATCTGCCACCCGATGACGGGTGACGTGGTCTCCGATCGCCCGACCAATGTCGTCAGCTACCCCTTCGGACATTACCCTAGGTTGATCCCGCCACCCTTGGTCCGCCATGGCGAACATGTAGCAGTAGTCGCATGCCAGATCGCATCGGCCTACGACCTTGACGATGAATTCGCGGAAAGGCACAGGTCGCCAGCCGTCGGGAATCACTGCGCTGGTCGGATTCCGAACCTGGTCGACGACCAACTCCTTCGGCATCACTCTCCCGTCACCTCACGAGATACCGTCGGCGAAGCCGGCTATCGCGTCGCCGTCGGCGTCAGTAGCGACCCGGCGTATCGACTCCAGCAGCGGGCCTTCGGTGCACTCCAACAGCACCTCAAGGTCGAGATGGGCCACGTCTACGAGCACCGTCTCCTTGTCAACAGGGGGTTGGCTCATCCACTGGCTCCTGTCAGGTCGACGCGAACATGCGCAACGAGTAACGTCTATTGAACGTACTGTTAGGGCCTCGCGCAAGGATCTGGCCAGGCATGGCGGTCGGAAGGTAGGTTGGCCGTCGGCCGTCACGAATCCGGGGTCGTTACGATGTCGCCCCCCACGCCTACGTCGGCATAGCGGACGAACTCGATGGCCAGGCCGATTACGACTATCAACTCCACAATGGAGACAACCACGAAGGGCCACCACCATGGCCCATTGATCCAGTAAATCACGATCGCGCTGCAGGCCGGGATGCAGAACGTCCCTAGATCAGCTACTAGCTGGAGAACCTTCCGCACCCGGCGGCGATCATCGGAACGGTGCTCGATCTCCCACCCAAAGACATCGCCTGCGACCGGATCGATCTTGGGACCAAGGCGTTGACGGATGTAACGACCAATCGCCGACACCTTCTCGTCGTTAGCTAGATAGGTCCAGCCCAGGACGGTGCTGGCCGGGGGAAGGAGGAGCAGCAGGTTTGCATCCCCATTCGAGGTTAGCGTGGCGGCGACCACGCCGGCCATCGCTGCCAGCGTGGCGTAGATCAGGTTGTCCCGGAAGCCGATTCTTGTCTTCTGCTCCTCCTTCAGCCGCTCATATTCGATCAGAAGGACATTCTCGATACTGATCTCCCGATCCGCCATACTGGCCTCCAGGGAACGTGCGGCTATCGCGTCATCATCGACACCGACGGTTCCGTAAATCAGTATCGCCTGCTGACCTGACCTGCGTCCTGTCCGATGGCAAACGATGCCACGACCGGGATGCCCAGTGCCTGGACGTCGAGGCTGGCTCGGAGTGGGAGCCTCCCAAAGAGCGTCGATGAGCAGCCCTCTCAAACACGCACGAACACCCTAGTCGGACAGCTGCCTCGCCAGTGCCGATATCGGACGGATCGCGGCCGTGACCGTCGTAGCTGTTCGCCGGTGATGGGGGCGCCACAGAAATAACACCGATCAGCACCTGTCCTTCCGCCGAGTCCGTCCCGGAGCGTGTACTCGCCGGACACGCCGTACCGCCACGACGACACCCGCAGCAGCGGTAGGTCATCCGTGCCTACGAGACCAGCCGGCATCGCGGCATGCACCCCAGCCCGCCGGCGCTGGCGGCTCACGCCACCGCTCGTTAACCCTACGGCGGTGCGCGCCATCGCGACGCGCCGCGACGGACCGTCGAACAGCGGGCTGATAACGGGTCTTATGTCAGGTAGTAGTTGCCGTCATCCGCCCAGCCGGGCTTTCGGTCGGCCTCGGCGAACCGATGCTGTTGTCGAGTCAGCGCTGCGGCTACATCGACGTCTCTCGGCGTGTCTGCGTGATTTAGGTCGATGTGTTCGGTAAGCCGGGGTGATGTAGCAATCTCGTCCCTCAGGTTGGGTAGTCCGCCCTTGCCCAGGCGCCACTCGGCGATCAGCCATCAATCGGAGGGCAAGCCCTTGAGGCGTCTGGTCCAAGATCTGGGTCAACGGTTTTCGGCCGGTGGCTCCCCTCCCGCGCACCGCTCAGGCAAACAAACGCAGTCCCCGCAGGCTGCCCGGCAGGGACCGATATGGCCGACATCGTTCGTCGGCCGAGCGGGTGGGTGCTCTTCAGGTGCCCAAGGACTCACCCGCTGCTATTGAGGCGGCCTGCCTCGCGCTTTGGTTGGGACCTCAATGACCTGGAGGTTAGGGGCGCGAGCGCCCCGAACGCGACGGCCAACCTTCCGCTGCCCGACGCCCGCTGATCCGGCCCACCAGGCCATCGCGTCAAATATCCATGATGGCTATCTAGATGAACGGAGGCGCGATAGGGAATCCCGCATCTCAGCTGCGGTCGAGTACCGCTCATCTCGGTAGGGCGCACATGCCTTCAGTAGGAACTCAGCGAGTTCTGGCGAGAGATCAGACCGGAAAGCCCGCGGGTCCGCTGGTGGATGGCCGGCCGTTGGCTTCGATCGTGGGTAGGGATGGTTCCCGTTACATAGCAGCTCGTAGAGCACGATGCCGACGGCGAACAGGTCGGTCGAGACGTCCCAGCGGGTCAAGTCGGCGTCGGGCGCTTGGTAGGGCGGTGTGCCCGAAAGCGTCCTCACCTCGTCGCCCACCCGCGAGGCAATGTTGAAGTCGAGCAACTTCGCTCCGGCGCGGGTGAGCATGATGTTAAGGGGCTTGATGTCACGATGGACTAGCCCCTTGTCCTGCAGTTCCATCCACTCGGCGTACTCTGCCTCGGACAGCTCGCCGTCACGACGCTTGGCGTCGAGCTCACCAATACGCCTGGCGTCTGGATGGATGGCGACGAGCGCATCGAGGACGTCGAGAGCAACATCGATGGCTTCGCGATCGCGAAGGTGACGCTTGCCTGTGGCGTAGGCATCGAGGGACTCGCCGTCGATGAATTCAGTAATGAGGTACCAGTCGTCGGCCTGCGTCCTACCTGCCCAGTACACCTTGACGACGTTGGGATGGTCGATCTTGCGTAGGGCGGCGATTTCCCGGCGGACTGCCTCGTAGCCGGCGGCGTTGTCGAACAGCTTGAACGCGCGCTCTTCGCCTTCGACGTCGTCGAGTACGCGGTACACGCGCGAGAATCCCCCCTGTCCGAGGATGTCGAGGATTTGGAAGCGACCGTCGATCACGTCGCCGACTGAGTAGTCACTGGCCTTCGCGCCGGCCGATGAACGAACCTCCTCTGGGTCCGGTTTCGGCAGCGCTTCGCTGTCGCGCCCGACGGGCGTTGGAGCGGCCTTCCGCTCCCGCTCCGCCAGCACTCGGTGCTGCAGCGATTCGTCACAGTAGACGATCCGCTCCGGATAGTCACCGACTGTATAGCTAAGGTTGACCATGCCGAACTCGGCGGAACCGATACACGCCTGCTGTTCTTTGACCCGGCGACGCAACTCGAGGGCCAGCTCCGCGGCCCACGCCAGCGCCTCGTCGGGCACCTCCATCTCAGCGCTGGGCCACAGCAACTTGAGCAGGCCGTTGACCGTGTTGTTGGCGGCTTTGCGATCGCGCCCGCTCAGCTGGCTGCCCCACTCCAGCCGACCCTGGACCACGTCGAGTCGCGAAGCGCGGCGGAGCTGGCTCCAGCACTCCGCGAGGAAGTCGCTGACAAACCCGAAATGGGCTGTGAAGTACGACGGGTCGAGCTTGGGGATGTCCCACCCCGGCAAATAGGCGTGGATCCGGTCGTGGAATGCGGTATCATCCCGCATCTCCTTCGGCATTGGCCCGAGGAGATGGCGGCGGCGGAGTTCCTCCTGCACATCAACGTCGAAGTTTCCGACCATGACGATACCGCCGTCGGCTCGGATGCTCTCCTTGCCGCGACTAAATTCACCGGACTCCATGTAGCCCTTGAGGATGTTGACGCCTTCCTTGGTGTCGAACGAGACGCCTGACACCTCGTCGAAGCAGATGACGTCGTACTGGGCAACCAGGCCGCGGCGCCCAGTCGCGTTGTTAACGAACATGTTCGCGACGGTTGCCTTGCCACCCGAGACGAGGTGGGCGTATGGCGATACTTGCTGGAACAGGTGCGACTTACCCGTGCCGCGAGGCCCGAGTTCGACGGCGTTGTAGTTCGTAACGACGAACGGGACCATTCGGGCGATCAGGATGTCCTGCTCCCGTCGGCTGAACCGTGCGGGTTCGAAGCCGACGCTCCGGAGCAGGAGATCCCGCCACTGGTCGAGCGTGAACTGCGCCCGGCCCTGTACGAAGGTGTCGAGTGCGTCGCGGGTCGACATTTGTATCGGCCGCAAGGACGCCACGCGGAATGGCTGTTCACCCGACTCGCGGGCAAGCGTCGCGATGTACTCGAGCGTGATCTCGGCGTAAAAGCCCCCCGTAAGCATCCGGTCATGCTTGTTAACGAGATCGTCGGCGATATGGATGTCGTTGAGCTGAAGGCTGGGCAGCTCGGCCTTGTATGCGTCGGCCTTGGCATCGAGCCGGGCCCGGAGCAGATCGATGATCTTTACTTTGCCCTTCTCGCGGGCGCGCGACTTGAACAGCTCCTCCTCGCCCGCACGCACGGTCCGTTCCTTCATCGACCGCTCGACGACGGTGAGCCCCTCGGCGATCTCGTCTGGGTCCGTGGTGGCGCAGTACCGGCCGAGCAAGAACTCGCCGACGTAGGTCGGCACTGGGTACTGGCCCCGAAACTGCTGGGCTAGGTCCTTGCGGACGAGGTAACCCTCGAACGCCCTGGCGGCAAGGTGGTCGAGCTCGTCGAGTGCCGTCACCGGTTCCTCCCGACGACGACCTCGGGCGGGGCGAGGACCTGTCCAGCGGGGGCGACGAGCACGGGGTGGGCGCGTTCGCCTTCGTGCTCGTCGTCGGCAACTAGGAGCGATACCTTGCCTGCGCTCGATGTTTCTTTCGTCAGCTCGGCGATGCTGGACTTCGGCTCGGCCGGCAAGCCTCGCAGGTCCACGATGACCTTGTCGGTCACCCCGCTGAACTCGACGCGGCACTGAAGTCCAAGCCACTTCACCTTGGTGAACTCCGGTCCGCCGGTGATCGTCGTCGCATTGCCAGCACTGACGGAGAGGCGGGGGACGATGCATTCCTGAGCGCTCACCCCACCATGCTCGTACTCTTTGTTCGCCTCGAAGCACGTGACGCCGGGGGCGAGCGCAATCCGTACATCACCATCCCAGAACCACGGCACCGTCGGTACGTCAACGACCGCGCCGTCCTTTAGCCGGGCGCAGCGCCCCTTCTTCACTGTGGTCGTTGCAGGCGGTAGCTCGACCTTCTCCATGCCGCCCGGGAGAAGCACCCACCCGTGATCAGTTACCACGTTGACTCGCTGCCATCCGGCATCGAGCAGCTCGCGAATCCGCTCGACGATACGGCCGACCTCTTCATCGAGATGATCGACGAGTCGCACGCCGCCGGCGTGACCGCGGCGGTCGATCTCCCCAGCCTCGGTCCAGGCCGTGCCCGAGAAGTCGCCCGTCTCGGTGGGGCCAAGGACCTGTACACCGTTGTCGACCATGAGACTGCGCAGCACCTGGATGGATGCTCTGGTACCAGTCACCGCGTTCGCCGGATGCAGATCGGGTCCGGCGACCAGGGCGCCGCTGGCCGTCGGCGCGAGGGCTGGCTTGGCGGTCTGGGTGACCGTGGGAAGTGCGGACAAGCTGGTGCTGGCAGACACATCGAGACGGGCGCCAGCGAGCCGTTCCTGCACGCGCCGGGATACATCGAGGCGCAGCCCATCAACAAATACTGTGACGGTCCCGGGAGCCGTCGATGCTGGTGGCCCTGGCTCGTAGTTGCGCGCGTTGGCCAGCGGGCCGATCGCCCTCTGGAACGCCTTCGCGCCAACCTCGAGCCAGTGCCGATACATCGCAATTACCGCGGCTGACACGGCCTCGCGGTCCGGTCCGTTTGTTGCCGCTGCCAGCGCCCGCAGCGCGGCATCGTCGGCACGCCAGCCACGCTCGGCGTAGTCGGCCGCGAGGGAGCCGAGATCGCCGTCGGCGAGCGGTCGCTTGGTCAGGCCCGCAAGCGCGACGAGCTGCTCAAGAGCGAAGGCGAGCGGTGCCATGTCGAGGTCTGCCCAGACAGTGCTGCGACGTCGGCCGTGCTCGGCGTCGAGTAGGGCGGCCTCCTTCCGGGCTCCCTCCGGTGTAAGGACAGTGAAACCGCGCAGCTGGTTGCGAAGCTGCTCTTCGGCCGCCTCATTGTCCTGCGGCCAGGCACCCAGGTTGTCGACGAAAAGCTGGTCGGGTCGAGCCCTGCGGAGCTGTTCGGCGACCCCCGGATAGCGGTCGGGTGTCTCGGCGAACCGCTTCCAGACATTGGCCCATCGGCCCTGGCGGGTGCCGAGCTTGCGTGCGGCGCTGATCGCGCCGTCAACCGACGGGTCAAGGCCATAATCGGCCTTGCACTGCTGGACGAGCGCCGCCCATCGGGCGTCATCGGAGCGAGCTCGGTATCCTTGCGGGTCGTCGAGCCATCGGAGCAGACTTCGTACTGGATCCTCGTTGATCAACTCGAGCAAGTAGTCAGCATCGACCACCTGCTTCGCCGCTCGGTCGATGCGCTCCTCAAGCAGACGGCCCAGCGCCAGCGCAAGCGCCGCAGTTGTGTCGGCGTCGCCGGTGAGCGTGAGCCCGAGCCCAAAGTCGCGGTGAGAGAGCAGCGCTCGAGTGGTCCAGTCGCGGCTATTCGGATGGGAGAACCATTGGCTGCGATATTGCAGCTCGGCGATCGGCGCGAGCTCCGTTGGGCAGCTGTCGGCAGCCCGGAGAGCACTGCGACTGACGCCAGGCAGGTAGACGACGGGCGGACCATCTGGGAGACCAATGTCGACTGTCCCAGCCACCACACAGCGAAGCCAGTAGGCCGGCCCGCGACGCGCCGCCGGGTCAAACTCGCCGAGCGACACGAGCGGCAGGCGATGACCAATGTGGTCTATGACCTGCCTCCACTGCGCGCCCTCGTCAGGCCAGAGCAGCGCCACCGGCGCGACGCGTACGTTCGGGTCATACGCGAGCGCGTTCCGAAGGCACGCGACGATGCGATCGAGGACAGTCTCGGTCATATGCGCCCTGCTCGCTGCCGCGCTTCGAGCTTCTTGGCCAGCGTAAGGTGGATGCTGTTGTCGCGCTCCGAGCCATCCGGATTCTTGCCGCGATCCTTGCGCCAATGGATATTGAACGGAGCGCGGAGGACGCCGGCTTCGACGAACGGGCGAATGTTCAGTCGCACGCCATCGTTCAGGTCCGGCTCCCACCCTATCGGCTGCTCATGCACTTGCTTCCACCGCACGTAGATGTCGTATGGCGCCTCGCCGGCGAGGATCGCCTCCAACTTTCGCTGTAGCCCCAGTGCAGCCGAGAGCCGAGTCTCCGCGCCAGCAACCTCGTCGCGCACGCCGGCGCGCTGCCTCTCCACCCAGTCCTGGCCGAGGTAGGTGTAGGTCAACTTCTCCAGCGCACTGCGATCGAGCCGGTGGTAGTTCACCATCGCGGAGAAGCCATCACGTTGACCGTCCCAGATGTGCCACACAAACGGCCGGTTGCCGAACAGTGCGCAATGCTGCTTGAAGAACTCGTCCCGGAGCCAGTCGGCAAGGTTCTTCTTCTTGCTGCCTGCACGATTGAGGAATTGCTCAACTCTGGCCGGCGACCATTCTTCGCCGAATGCTGTCGCCACTACTTGCAGCACGCGATCCGCCGCTGGCGCCTCGCCTGCGACCGACGGCAGACACACGATCCCGTCGGCGTCTACAAACAAATCGAGACTGTCCGCCTCAGTCTGCTCCGGCCACCGATATCCGACAAGCCGCCCAACCGCGACCTGCAACGGCGCCGTCGATATCTCGGGCCGGCCTCCGAACAACCACTGAGTCGAGTCGTTCGACCATGGCTCGGCTAGCGGTCCAGCCTGATCAGCGACCTTCGTCCAGCGCTCGTGGTCGAAAGGAATCTGGGTGAGTGTAGCGACCTGAACCTGCACGCTTTGGTCGACAGACCGCACGAGCTGATGGAATTCCCGCGAAGAGGCGAACGCTCTGATCGCGGGTAGATCTTCCTCTGTGTTCGGGATCAGCGCTGCGACATTGTTATCGTAGAAGTCACCGAGATACCGAGTCGAGTAGAGGAGGCCCATTTGTGACACGGCCACGCCCTTCCTGCCCCAGGCACGGCGTCCTCTGACTGCCGCCCCGGTCTGCTCTACTCCTTGGGCGCCGGCCCAAAGTACAACTTGATCACGCCCACCAAATTCGACCTGCTCCGTGACAGAAGACTGCCAACGCCGCCACGGCCCATCGATTTCTGGGAGCTCCCAGAAATTGCGGCAGTAGCGAACGTTATCTCCTGTGCTAGTCCCCTGATAGCACCTGGCGTATCTAGAGAGCATGGGGAGCCCCTCCTCGAAGGGGACTACGAGGATTCGGTGATCAACATTGGCGCACTGATCCCGCTGCCGTGACCGGCTCATGAGCGTTCTACGAAGGCTCGCAGCCTTCGTAGAAGGCGGACCCTCGCCGAGATCGATCGCTAGAACGGTCGAGTCCGCTTCGGGATGTCTTGATTCGAAGATCGACAATACGGTGGGAACCTTGAATGGCTGACCGCCCGACTGCGTTTGCCAGACATTGTTTCCAAGTCGCGCGAACATTGCGTACTTGACGTTCGTCAGCAGCCACAGCCGCAAGTCTCGATAGCTGAGCTTTGACTGCCAATGTTGGGGGGTGACGACCGCCAAACTTCCCGCCCGTGCCCAGCGCAGCAGCATGGCCGTAGCAAGGTCAGCGCGCCCGCCACTTAAGTATGCATCAATGTGTCGCTGTAGGGTGTCGGTTTGTTTAGCTCGACTTAAAAAGGGTACATTCGTCGCGATGAGCGTATAATTCCGAGACAGGAGGCGCGCGCAGTTTCCGATGTCAGCAACATTCACTGCCAAGATAGCATCGTCTGATGATAACCCCGGCGCGTCGAGAGCGCGATCGAGAACGGGTGCAAACTCATCCCAGTCAACATCGTCTATTGCGATCTGAATGTCTCCAAAGTCCAACACTCCACTCGAAAGCTTAGGATCAATGAGACTTCCGAGTGTTTCGGCGTCCTTGAATAGGCTATGAAGGCGAGCGATTGCGCTTTGGAGGCTTGGGTTTCCGTCAGCGAGCGCCTTCCATTCCTCCGCAGGCGCCTTCACGGGAATGCCAGAACACGCGATGTTGGGCACGGGCAGGAGGCGCCACGCTCCGCCGGCCCTCCAAGCGTAGAGAGCGACGGCAAACATAGCGATTTGCACGCAGCGAGAATCGAGCTCGAGTCCAAAGAGATTGTCGCGTAGCACGGCATCCTGGGCCTCGGTCGGACCAATCACCTCCTCCTCCATGCGCATCTTCCAGAGCATGGAAAATGCTTCAACCAGAAAATGCCCAGAGCCGCAACATGGATCCATCACCGTGATATTGGCAACGCGGTCGGGCCAGCCGTCGAATGGGCCTGCCGCCGGCTTCCGATCTTCGTCGAAGCGGAGATATTCAAATTCTGTCACTAATGGGCTATCAGGGTGTCGGGAGGCCCACCACGCACCAAGCGAGTTCTCAAGCAAGAACCGGACCATGTAGTTCTCGGTGAACAGCTGGGTCACCGGTCCGAGATCAGCGCCTCCGATCTTGCGTTCGGACGCGTTGACTTCGTCCTTCTTGTCCCTCTGCCAGAACTGGTACACCCAGCCAAGTGCGTCATCTGCGGTGAACGTCTCGCGCGGAATGCTGTCGAGGATCTGCTCCAAGGCGTCACGGCCCTCGGGGGCAAGCCGCAGACGGACGCAGGGATCGTCGAGCCGGAATATCCCGGGGAGGATTTCGGCCGCGAACCGGGCGGCCACTGACCATGCGTCGGGCTCCCCGAGCTCGGCGGCTAACTCCTCGCAGTCGATGAGTGTTACGGGCGCCTTGTACTTCGGGTGCAGCAGCAAGTTGTTCTCGGCCAAGAACCGGGCGAACAACAAGCGATGCCACTGCTCGTATGCGCACTCGGTGATAAGGAGCTCCCGATCGTGGCCGAGCTGCCGCCACTTCGCCCGCAGCCCGTTGCGCAGCGCTGCCTGGTTGGGGTCGAGGTGCTCGGGACGTCGGTCGCCGAACACGCCGAGACCATCGATTGACGCTCGTGACGCAGATTCTGCCGCGCGGCGAGCGGCCAGAACGGAGGTCTCAAGTTGCTTGCGGAGAGAAGACGAGAGAGAGCGCATGTCCAGCCTCAGATGATCACGGTCTTGTGGGCGTCAAGGTGGGGCTGCACCCGGACCCGCAGCGTTTCCAAATAGCTGTCGAGGTCCCTGTTGTCCTTGATGGTGGCCGATGGTGCGGTGATGGCGACACTCTCGGGTTCGAGCAGTTTAGCGGCGCGCTGGCGAGCCTGATCGCGGCGGCCCGGCACGAGGCTGATGCGGTCCTGCCACGAGTTGAGAGGCGTCGAGTCGAGTGCTTCGAGGAGTTTGGCCTCGGTGCCTAGATCCGGCGCTTTGGCCGCGACGAGCTTGGCGTCGGCGATGATGGCGTCGCGATCGGCCGGATCGAGCTTCGCCCACTCGCCCCACGCCTCGAGATCGGCGATCGCTTGGCGCTGAGCATCGGCAAGCTGTTCAGCGAGGCGGGTAACTTCGTGGCGAAGGGCGGTGGTCAGCTCGGCGAGCAACAGCGCAAGGGGATTGGGATCGTCAAGGAGCTGGCGCCCGTCGCGAACTGCTGCGACGCCCGGTAACACGCTCGTGGCAACAGACAATCCGTCGGCGTGCCGCAAGAGGCGCAGCAGATCGTGCCATTCGCTCTCTCGCTTTTCCCGCCGCTGGTCGGCGGCTCGCCAGCGATCCAAGTCAGAGCTGAGGTGGTCGTGGTCGTCGGCGACGGCGCGGAATCGCTGGTTCCCGCCAAGGGCGAGAAGGGCGTCGAGATGGTCCGTGTCCGGCCGTTCAGGCAAGGGCGGCGACCCGCCGGCTCGGGAGGCAAGATCTTTGATTCGCTGTAGGAGCGCGGAGAGCTGGGCGCCCTCCTGCCCGGCTTCATAGGGGATGCCGGCGGCGGCGAGCAGTCCTTTGACAGCCAGGCGCTGGCCCACGGTGGGTGGCTCGTCCTCTTTGTAAAGTGCGACCTTGCCGATCTGATTCGGCGGCAGTTCTTTGGTACCAGCGAGGTCCTTGCCGTCCAGCACTGCCCGGACGTTGCCTGCGGCAATCAGCGTGAATATCGCACCGTTGACGGCGTCTTTCGGCCAGCCGAACGGGGGCGCCGCGAAGCGCTTCTGCAGCTCGGTGCCTTTTGTGCCCCCGGGACTGATAGCGGCCAGAACCTCCTTGCAGACCACGTTCGTTGTGGGCTCGCCGTGGTGGCCCACCGCATCGAGCGCGTCGGGCGCGCCCTCACGCGCCTTCGTGACGACCTTGCTCCAGTTCGCGTTATCACCGGCCCGAAACTTTGGGAATAGGCGGATAAGCGACCGGTTCGCCGCTGTCTCGACCGCCAGACCCAAATTCGAGGTCGTAACCTCCGCACCGCCACCCTGGAAGACGCGGGCACGTGCCACAACTCCCTGGAACAGAGTTGTCAGCCGTTCGTCATCGATCGTCAGCCTTGTCTGCATAGCTCGCTGGGCGGCCCTGCCCTCATCGGTCTGCGGTGTCGGCCGCCGAAGCGTCTCTTCGGCCGCAGCGTGGCTCGCCAAGGTCTCCTTGATCTGGTCGACCTCATGTTTGGGAAGAAGGACAAACACGATCGGGCTCTCGTCGCCGGCTTCCGCAGCGGCCCTTTTCACGGTCGACTCGGTGACCGACCACTCATCCCGGACCCACACCGGGACGTCGCCCTCGCCTCGCACCGGCTCGTCCTGGCCCCAGTGAACGTGGATCCTGCGGGGCGTCTTGCTGGCGCCGTGGGTCAACTTGAGTCCGCCGAGCGCGGTGTCGACAGCGGCGCTGAGCCGTTCGCTGCGGAGCTGGTTAAGGCGCGTGGCGTCGTCTCGGACGACGGCCAGCCGGCTGCGGTAGTCCTTCTCCCACTCGGCGCCTTCCTCAGTCTGCAGGCGGTACTCGTCATCGATGCGCATGAGGCGGCCTTCGCTGACAAGCTCGTCGAGCAGTTCCGGGACTCGTTTGCGCAGCCGCGCTCCGTCGTCGGCGAGATCCTCGACCAGGAAGTCGGCGAGGAACGGCGACGTCGCGCGCAGGCCAGTCTCACCGCTGATGGTGCGAGCGGGAATCTGCGAGATAAGGAACGTGAGTGCACAGATGCGGGACTTCAGCTCGCCATCGCGGCCGTCGGAGCGAAGACTGCGAATGAGCTCATCAATCTCCTTGAGAAGAACCCCACTCTGCAGCATCCCGGGCGACTGCTCGTCGTAGAGGAAGTCGGCGCCGACCACGTGGCCGACCCGCTTGCCTGCGACACGCGCCGCGGCCTCGTGGACTATCCGAAGCTGGGTGCGAAGCACGCCTGCCTTGCCTGCCCGGTCGATGGCCCGCAACGCGAGCTCCCAGAACCGTCGGCGTGTCGGAAGCAGGGGGTAGTCGGGCACGAGGTCCGGCTTGTCGGCCGCCTTGGGGGCAAGCTGGGTGCCGCCGAGGTGCTTGTCGATCTCCCCGCTCACCGAGTCAAGGGTCGACTTGAGTCTCGGGACGCACTCGGGCTTCTTGCGAAGCACGACCTCGCGAACGACGGTCTCGACGTCCTTGTCGGACAACGCGACAGGAACGGTGAAGCGATCGGTCAGCTTCTGCAGCGTCGGGGTCGCTGTGAGAGCGCTCTGGCCAGTTGCGACGAAGAGTATCTGACTCTTGAATCGGGCCGAGCAGCCCTCGGCGATGTTCTGCACGGCGAGTGCCTTCTCGTTGTCGTCGCCGATGTACTGCTGCATCTCATCGAGTACAACGAGTGTGAGCGGTAGCTTGCCGTCGGAGGTCGACTGGAGCCGAAGGACGTCATCCACAACGTCGAACATTTCGTCGTCAGTAACGTCCTTGGCCGTAGGTGGGAACTGTGTCCTGAGTAGATCGCGAACGTCCTTGACCGAGTCGCCGAGCGTCGGATCGGCAACAAGGAGGGCTTTGGCGATCACCGGCGACACGTAGAGGTCGTGGATCTCCTTGCTGAAGGTGCGTCCCTCGGCTTCGACCGCGGTTCGCACCGCGTCGAGGTAGTCGTTCTCCCTGGCCCAGATCACGAACCGAGCACGTGCGTACTCCTCGGGCAAGCCGGCGCTCGCGAAGAGCACCGAGAGGAAAGCCAGCCGGACGGCGTCGCTCTTGCCAGCGGCGAGGGTGCCGGCAGCTGACCAGAGGCCGCCGAGTCGCTTGCCGGCGGTGGAGAGTTCGGTGAGGTGGTCGCGAACCTCCTCGGGAAGCGTCACGAGGTCGCGGGCTCGCTCGCGTGTGGGCAATTCAACGTCGCGCCACAGGTGCTCAAGCACCCGCACGAGGTGCGACTTGCCGCTACCGTAGAAGCCGCTAACCCAAACTGCCGGCTGCTGGGCCTGACTCAGATTGATGAGGAAGCTGTCGAGGATGCGCTCAAGGCCACGCGAGTATTGACCGTCGCATACAAAGCTGCGCAGCTCCCACCGCAGTACGTCCCACTGCTGGTCGGTCTCAGGGCGGACCACCTTGGCCACGCCATCGTTCGGTATCTTCGTCTCGGTCGGATCATGGTGGAAGAGCTCTCGATTGGTGATCGTCATCGACCGCTCCCGTTAGGCGTGATCGGCGTCGCCAGGTAATTCCATCCGTCCCTGGCGTCGAGCAGGCGGTAGCTGTTCCCCTCGTGCTCGCCGGGAAAGAAGACAAGCATCCGACCCGCAATCGCGTCGTTCACGCCGTTGAGGAGAGCGGACACCTTCACGGCGCCTCCGAGGCCAAAGAGTGTACCTGCGCCCACCAAACCGACGACCCCGTCAACCGCGTCGCAGGTCGCAAGTTGCGCTCTCACCATGGTCACTAAGTGGTTTGCGAATGCTGGTAACGCCGTCTCGAGCAGTTCCGGATCTTCGAAGTAGGCTTCGCGATAGTCGTGATTGGCCATCCACGTCTCGAATGAGGAGGTGATGTCGATCTCGTTCCAGCCGTGCTGCGCCTTGATCGTGGAGGCTTTGAACGCCGGAAGGTGGAGCCGAAGACGCCGTTCCAACTCTGGCGGGTACACCGCCATCAACACCCGCTGCGGCGGCGCCAGGTTCTGTTGCCACGGAAGGCTAACGAACCTCGAGTACGCAGCTAGCAAGCCCTCGATGTAGTTCATTGCATTGCCCCTTGCGCGCCGTTGAACGAGCGCAGGAGTTGATGGAAGGTTATCTCTACTACACCGCCAGCGTGGCGGAACTCCAGCATCCCGAACTGAGAGGCAGTTGCCGCCAGATCCATAAGATGCGACGTGGGCTGGTCGAGCATTTGTACCCACAGCGTATCCAGGAGGGCTTGCCCCCGTGCGCCCTCCAGATAGCCGAGCATCAGCGCGTACGCAGTGACTGCTGCTGTCGGGCGAACCCGCGTCCGTACCTTGGTCCCGGGCTTCTTCTGGTACAGATGTCCGGATTGACTCCAGGACGACGCCACCTTCTGCGCGGTCGTGTGCCGGGTGTTCTCCTTGTAGGCGCCGGGGAACCTCGCCTCGATCGCCGCTTCGAACTCGCTCGGACCGACGATGCCGCCGGCATCGGTGCTGATGATCACCTGGGCAGTGGCACGCAGAACCGGGTCGCGCGCGAGTGCGCAGAGGATCGCGAGCAGTGGTTGACCCGACTTCTCGTGATCCCAGAGGTCCCGAAGAGCCCGGAACAGCACAGAATTGGGGTCGAGTGCGTAGAACCGGCGGAGCTGTCGAAATGCCCATTCTCGGGCGCTCACCGTCTGCTTGCCGAGCACGTTCTCGTCCATCACTGCAGCTCGATACGCGTCTGGTAGTGCGTCGGGGGGAAGATTGGCGAGCAGTCGCCGCAGACTTGAGACCATGATCGTCTGACTCGTGCTGGGGCCACCGGGCACGTCGCCCGCGACGATTTCGGTGCTGCTCTGGGTGGCGGAGACAGCTTCCGCGACCGTCATCGTCCTGATCCTATCGATCGCTCAGCTCGCCGCGTCTCGATGCCACAGCAGAGCAACAGTTCGTATCGTCCTTGGTCGATGTTGATCACTGGACCAGGCGGCACGGGAGCGCGGCACTGCTGGTCCAATAGGGGCTTGCGTCGCGTTAGCGCGCACAGCTCAGCCATCCCTCGAGTACTTCGGTCCGCGTCCATCAGCCGTGGCACGGCGTCAGTCTACGACTGGTTACTCCCTCGGATGCCTGAGCGGGTGTGCAGCGCGCCGGCTAGCCTGCGGGACTGGGCCGACCTGGCCGAACGGGACGAGCCGTCCACCGCGACCACACCAGGTACACGCCAACTGTGGTCGACCCGACCAGGGTCCGGCGCCCTCCAAGCAGTGGCGCCCACGCCCCGCCGGCGGCAGCTCGAGCCCGCCGGTGCGGCAGCCGCACCGCTTGAACACGTGCCGCCAGCCCGGCCTGGCGCGCATCGCCCACCCCTACCTGGACGCCGGCGCGGCGGCCACGATCGCCAGGCCCCGTCCGCCATGACCGCCGCCCCGCACCCGGGTGCCCACGGCAATATCGGAGGAACCCGCGGGCGGCGCCGACAGGCGAGCACATTCTGACCCTCGCCGCCGGCACCAGGAAAGAAATCGCAGGCCAGCGGCCTGCGGTCAAGATCGGCTCGACGGTTTAGGAATCCGTGTGTCACCCATTCACCCTCTGACCTGGACGAATGCCATCGATCACCAGCAAGAGGCGCTCCCCGCTCGCGCGGCGCCGCGATAGGTCACCCGTTTCGGGCCACGGGCCGCTCTATTGGCATCCGGCTCAGGCGAGCGCGAACGGACGGTGGAAGTACGTTCGCCGGATGCCGTCGTGGATGTCGAGGTAGCGGCAGACCTGTTCGTCATGCCATACCGCCCGATCCTTCAGGCCGTATTTGGACGTGAAGGCACTAATCAGCTCGTTGGCTCTGCCGGCACCACCACGACCGGCGTCGGCCGATAGCGGCATGTTGGTGATGAACAGCAGGTTCCGAGTCCCGCCCTCTGGCACAGTCCGTGGCGCTGTTACGCCGCCAGCGGCGAGTCCACGCTGGGCGGACGGTGGGAGCGTCGGGGGATGAACGCGGCGACGGCCTCGGCCGCGGCCTGCGCGAGTTGTGGTAGCACGCTGGTGTACGTGTCGGCGGTGAGGGCAAGTGTCGAGTGGCCCAGGGTGGCCTGGACGACCTTGAGGTCGACGCCGGCGGCCAAGGCGAGGGTGGCGGCGCCGTGTCGCAGGTCGTGCAACCGCACCGGCGGCAGGCTCGTGTCGGCGATGAGGCGACGGAACCGGCGGCTGACCGCGTTCGGGTGCCATGCCAGCCCGTCCGGGCGGACGAAGAACAGCTCACTGTCGCGGGTGGCCGGCCGGTGGGCGCGGTGGGCGCGCACCACGGCCACGGGGCCGCCGGCGAGGCCGCCGCCCCGGGAGCCTGCGTCGCTCTTCGGGGGCTTACGCTGGACGATGCCGCCGGCGGTGGTGACCTGCTGGCTGATGGTGATCTCCGCGTGCTCGAGGTGGGTGTCGGCGTCGCGGAGGCCGACGGCCTCGCCGCGGCGCAGCCCGCGGTGGGCAATCAGATGGAACAGCGGATACAGGTCCGGGTCGCGGCTGGCGGCGTGGTCCAGAAAAGCGCCGGTCTGCTCGGGCGTCCAGACCATCACCGGTCCCGGGACCTCGCCGGTGTCCCGCCAGCGGTCCACCCGCGGGTCGGTCCACATCAGCGGCCGGGCCGGCCGCGCCGGCCGGAGCCGGACCGCGCGGGCGGGGTTGGTGGGAATCAGGCCGTCGGCGACCGCGTCGTTGAGGGCGACGCGGAGCACCGCGCGGATCCGGTGGCAGGTGGCCGGGCCTGTGACCCGCCGGCCGCGCACCGACTGCCGCGTCACCGGGCTTTTGGCGCAGCGGGCGGCGCGGAGCCGCTCGTTCGCCGCCTCGATGGCGGTGAACATGCCGCGGATGTCGTCCGGGCGCAGCCGGTCCAGGGCGATCTGGCCGAGGTGCGGGACCAGGTGGGCGTGGATATGGCCGGCGTAGGTGCGGCGGGTGTTCTCGTCCACCGGCCGGTGGGCCAGCCACCGGTCCAGGTACGCCGCGACGGTGGTGGTGCCGGCCGGCGCCCGGCGGGCCTCCAGCCGGGTGCGGACCGTCTCGACCGGCGGCAGCGGTCGGCCGCGGCGGGTGGCCAGGATCAGTCCGGTCACCTCGACGGTCGCGGCCGGGTCGCCGGCGGCCAGGGCGAGCAGGGCCCGGGCGTGGTCGCGGGCGGCGAGCGCGTCCCGCTGGCTGGGATAGCCGCCGCGGCACATCTGCCGGCGCCGGCCGGCCTCGCCGGGCGGCAGCTCGAGCCGGTAGTGCCAGCTGCCGTGCCCGGGGTTCCACGACCCGTTTGGCCGGCGCAGCCGCGGGCACCCCCCGGTGGTCCGGCAGCCGCAGCGTTTGAAGACGTACCGCGATCCCGCGCTGGTGCGCATCGGCCACCCCCGTGCGGACGCCGGTCCGGCTTCGTTGGCACGGCCGGGGTCCGATGGGCCCATCGTCGCACGGGACCGGCACGCCGGGGCCACATCGGCGCATTCCGGTGCGGTGCCGCCAGGAGGTGCCGACCCGTGTGCACGCCGGGTACGTCCCGGCCGTCACCGGGCGCCGGAGGGGAAGACGCCGCAGGGTCGGCGCCGCGAAGAGCCCCGGTGGGGTGGCGGTCTGGGGAACCGTTGCCGTGGACGTTGGTCGGAGCGCGACCTGCCTGGCTGCTGTCAACGTCACCCGGCACGCCAGGCCGGCCTCGCCGTTACTGAGCTGACACGCTGAGGTCGGTCGGGCATGCTGCTCGCGTGTCTCGCTTGCACCTTCCCGGTGAACCCGTTTGGACACCTGTCGATCCACAGGCACATGCCGCCTTGACACGGGACTTGTCGGAGCTAGACCAGCTTTGGCGACGGCTGGATGTCGCCCTGGTGACACCGCCCGCCGAAGGAAGTCCGGCGGACCACGCACTCCAAGATCGTTTGCGGGCGTACGCACATGACCAGGCAGCGACAGCATTGAGAGCGGCTCTGGATCACATTCGGGCGTGGCGCGCTCTCCTGCGCGCCGGCGAGGTGCCGACCTACGCGCATATCTCGCTCCTGCGGACCGCGCACGAGGCAGCCCTTCTTGCTTACTGGCTCTCCGAACCCTCGATCGACGCCGATACCCGTCTTGCCCGCGGCGTAGCAGCACAGGCAGCGGACTACGACGAACGACGCAAGTTCGAGCAGGCCAGCAACATGCCTGCTCCGCCCACCGGCAAACTGGCAGCCGAGCGCCTTGCCGACCTCATGGATGCGGCGCAGGATGCCGGGCTGGTCCGACTAGATCGCACGGGCAAGCGGATCCTCAGCATCAACATCCCGGCGACAGTGGAGCTGTTCGATCTTTACGAACGAGCACAACCGGGAACCAAGGCTCAGTACCTGTACCGCCTCTACTCCGGGTATGCCCACGCCAAACAGTGGGCGGTGATGTTGTGGGCACAACAGCAGGCGCCGTTCGACGACCGTGGCCGCACCATCGCCAAGACCGAGGCCAGCGACCTTCTAGCCGTCTTAGCCACACAACGGGCGATCACAGCTGCCGGGCGCGCACTCACCGCCCTGGAGCAGTACCGGTCCGCTGAATCGAGTTCTTGACCAACACACGGCAAGCATCTTGCGCGCGGCGCGTCCTGTCTGACAAGCAGCTGGTTGTGGACCTGCAAGCGGTCCCGACCGATGTTCGATTGGAGGACGCGGACGGTACGGTGCTGGACCTCGCGGGGCGGTTCTACGAGGCGCTGCGGCACCTGTTCCTCGACCCGGAGGCTGAACGGTCGGATCCGTGGGTGGCGCCGGCGAAGTTGGCGGCTCGCAAGCGCCCCCGCCTGATGCCGGTCCGCGACGGGCTGGTCCGGAGATACCTGGGCATCGAAAAGCCGTACTCCTACCGGCGGGACTGGGAGATCTATCAGCGGTTCATGCGCGATGAGCAGATCCGTCGACTCCTTGACGACCTGCCGGCCCCCGATCCGCCGCTGAGGGTCTTGGATGTGGCGCTGTGGACGCGGGCAAGGCGATAGCCGATGGCGATCCTGCTAAAGCACCAGCCCTGGAATACCGACGGCACGCTGGACGAAGGCGACCGTGAGGTCGAGTGGAACATGTGGAAGCGGCGGCTGGCGCCATTCCAGCAGTTGGAGGTGGGCACCCGGGTCGTTCTGGTCAGCGGTGGCGGCCCGAACGTCGGGGTGCTGACCTGGGAGGTCGAGGTCCTCGACCTCGTGAAGGACCGCTACGACGACCACGAGCACGCCGCGCGACTCATGCGCCAACTCCGCATCTCCAGGACTGCCTTTCTGAACCAGGACTACACCGCGAACGCCCCGGAGTCCGGGTGGCTCCTTGGATGGGCGTACCGGCCGGTCCGGTTCATCGGGCAACCACGCACCCCCGAGCACCGGATGGGCAGAAACGGGTGGGGCGCGACCGACACCCTCCGCGTCGGCGGCACCGGTCAGGGCGGGCAAGGCCAGCTCGACGATCCGCTGCTACGGCGGAAGGTCGAGCTCGCCGCCATGTCGAAGGTCCACCGGTGGCTTGTCAGCAAAGGACACAGTCGGCGCAGCATTAGGGACACCTCGGCGACGTGCCCGTACGACTTGGAGGTCGGCCCGGCGCACGCGCCGAAGTTCAGGGTGGAGGTCAAGGGCACCATTGGCAGACTGGGCCCAATCTTGGTGACTGCGGGTGAGGTGCGTGCCGCGCGGGACGGCGGGGTCCGAACGGTTCTGGCCATCGTCCACGACCTGGAGCTGACCCTACGGACCGACGGGACGTGGAAGGTCCACGGCGGGCGCCTTTGGTCCGACGAGCATTGGCTGCCCGCCGATGAGGCACTCCAGCCCACGCAGTACAGGTACGAGCCCAGCTACGGCCCATGACACCCGACATCGACAACTTCGCGTCCCTCGTTCCCAAGGTGGAAGCGGCTAGGACTGGATGAGGGTGAGGTTTGGTCGTTGGTGCGGGGTGGTGTGCGCGCCGCCTTCGATGGCGGTGGGGATGAGGCCGAATACGTGTTGGTTGAGTTCGGTGGTGTCGAGGTGTAGGTCGTGGGCGATGTCAGCGGGTGTGGTCCCCTCGGCTCGTAGGGCTTTGAAGACTTTCGCGAGGACCTGTGACGTCTCTGGCGTGATGCCGTTGGGTTCGCTGCTGCGGTAGCCCTGGCGGGACAGGTTGATGCAGACAGTCCGGTAGCCCCATTCGGTCAGGAGGTCCAGCTCGCGGAGGCGGTGAGCGAGGGCCATGGCGGCGACGCGCCAGCGGGTTTTGCGGGCCAGGATCCGGTCGGTGGTGGCGCCGTGTAGGTGTTGGGCGAGGACGTCGTCGCGGGGCATGAGGAAGCCGGCGGCGAAGCGGTTGGCTTCTTGTTCGGCGTCGGGTCCGTGGGGTTCGCGGTGTTCGCTGTGCAGAACCAGGTGGCCGAGTTCGTGGGCGCTGTCGAACCGGATTCGTTCGGCGGACTTGCCGACGTTGAGTAGTACCAGCGGGCAGCCGCCGCGGTGGGTGGAGAAGGCGTCGACGTCGACGCAGTCGGCTGCCAGGGAGTACACCCGTACGCCGTGGGCCTCAAGCAGGTGAATCATGTTCGGGATCGGGGCGTTGCCCAGACCCCAGCGGGCGCGGACCATCTCGGCGGCGGTTTCCGGGTCCGTGTTCGGCAGGTGCGGCACGTCAGGGTCGGGCAGCCGGAAGCGTTCCTCGATCCAGTCGTTGAGCAGCAGCGCGATTCGGCCGGCGCTGCGGGCCGCGTCCCGCTGCCACGCGGGGGTTTTGCTGAGCGCGCGGAAGCTGATCGCTTCGACCGGGATCTCGTCGACGTCGGCCGCGAAGAAAAATCGGAGCGGGAAGCCCAATGCCCGTGCGAGGGCGGTGATGGTGTCGGTGCCGGGCTGCTGCTTGCCGTGCTCGTAGGCGGACAGGCTACGGACGCTGATGCCGGTGGTCTCGCTCAGCTTGACCAGCGACAGTCCTCGCCGCTTCCGGGCGATGATCAACCGGCTACTGGTCAGCGTGTCCATGCGGTGATCAAATCAGATAGCCGGTCACCGGCGGGCGACGGCCACGTCGATGTCGGGGGCGACATTCTCCTCCTCGTCGCCGATATGGGCGTGCGGCTCGCGCGGCAGGGGCGGGAAGATGAGTCGCTCTCGCCAGCCGGAGATGTAGCCGCCGGCGGTTTCCACCGGCAGGGACAGTTCGAAGCGGATCTCGTCTTCGGCGATGTGGTACAGCAGAACCCACGTGGTGACCGACGACGGCAGGCTTTCATCGTCGGGCTCCGGCAGGTCGAAGAGGGTCAGCTGGACGTTGGCGTCGACCGCCTCGATGACCATGACACCCTTGTCGTACTTGGTGGACGGCAGCACGTCGGGCCGCCCGGTGTTCTCGTCCCCCAACGCGGTGACGACCGCACGGTCCCGGTTGGGACTCACGGTGCGGGCCAGGTTGCGCGGGTTGTCCTTCGTCCACCCGAGTACCGCGGCGCCCTCACGCAGCACCCGGACGGTACGGAAGTACCGGGTCATCCCACGGGCCATCGGCGGATCGTTGTCAGTGCATTGCAGTGCCTCCGCCTCACCCGCCTCCACCGCGCCCGTAACGATCTTCGCCGTCAGCTCCAACGCGGCCAGACGCGAGTCCAGCTCGACACCCTCGTACACGCGACACAGCTCGGCCACAATCGCCTCCAGACGATCAACTCTTCGCGAAATCCTTCCTCACCTGAGGACGAGAAACAAGAAGACTCGCCGCAGTTCGTTCGTGACTGGGCAATGGACGACGGGCTACTTAGGACGACTGCGGTACCGCGTCTTGCCGGGGCCGGGCAGAATGCTCAGATGCCTGAACGGGTGTGGGACGGGGTTACACGGTGTGCCACGCTCAGCGGCTGGGCGGCCGACGCTCGACACAAGCTGGCCGACTGCGCGAAGCGGTACGACTGGACCGGCGTGTTCGCCGTCCTAGACGATCATCCCGGCATGGTCAACGCGAGCCGCCCAGACGGCCGATCCTGGTACGCCCCATTGCACCAGGCCGCACACGGCGGCGCCACGACCGACGTGGTGGAACGCCTCGTCCAACTCGGATCGTGGCGGCTCCTACCCGCCGCTGACGGACAAACCCCCGTCGAGATCGCCCGCCGCCGAGGCCACTCCCACCTGCTCGACCCACTCACACCCTGCCCAGTCATCGACATTCCGGACCAGGAGCTAACCCAGATCCAGCGCCGCTTCCACGAGGTGATCCGCGGACGAGTCGCGGACCTGGTTGACGAACACCACCTACGGCTGCCCGAACTGGCGGTACTGACTGAATCGGAACCCTCAGCCGTTTGGTTCGCCGTACCGGGCATGTACGGAGGCTTCAACTTCCAACTCGCCCGCGACCGCGAAGGCTGGTGCCTGAAGTCGCAAAGCTGGATCCGAGTCGTCGGCGGCTCGGGACAGGAGCACACGATCACCGCCCAGGACGCACGCCTCACCGCGGAAGGCTTCGTGTAGCCGGGCAGCACCGAGTGGCTCCCGCACTACGCACTCTGGCTCACCAGTCGATGGGGCCGACAGCGGCCCACACCGTAACTTCCGACAAGCGACCACGAGCGCCGCGGCGGCCGGGCCTATACCTCCGAGCATTCAGGCGGGCGACGTCGACGACGCGAGGCCACCGCTCGCACTCGCCGATCCGGTTCGGCTTGGACACGTACCCCCGGAACATGAACGGCGTCGTCTGCCGGGATGTACGTCAACGTCCACCCGGTCACCACCGTACGGGTCGGCACCCAAACCGCCGACATCGACCAGATGCTCCCGCCCGTCATCGAAGCGACCTGGCGTAACGGCATCCAGACTTTGACATCGTGCCAGGACGCCGGCGAGAGCAACGCGGACTGGGTACCGAAGCTGCCACACATGGCCGACTACGTGACAACCCGGAAGGGATGGGCCTTCATCGACTTCGCCGTGGACCAGGGACTGGCGTACCTTGACGCTGTCGCTCGCGCCGGCGTCCGAGACGCTTTCTACGTCCGGATGGTCCACTGGGCGGCACCGGACGCATGGCGGATCAACGTCAAGCCGTACGACACCGCGATGTTCGATGAGACGACGCCGTCGAACTTCCAGCTACACCTGATGCAGATCATGTTTCCGCAGTACGACATCGCCGAGATCGTCCGGCGGCTCTGTCGACCACGCCGCCGGCCAGCTAACCCCGCCCGCACCAACGGACTGGACCACCGTCGGCCGATAGCGGCGCCCGACCGCGCCCCCGAGCGCCTGCCGATCGCCCCGTCGCGAATCCACCGGTCCTCGGCACGATCCGATATCGCGGCCTCTTCGGCTGACGCTTGAGCCGCCGCCCCCAGCGACCGCACAGCACGTGGGCGACCTGCGAGACTCGTCAAATGCCGATCGTTGTTACGTTGCGCAACGTAGGGACCGCAGCCATCGTGGTCGGGCTCCTCGTCACGCTTATCACGCTGGCCAGCGCCGGTTCCGACCGCCCATTCGTCCTGGCCGCCCTGATCGTTCTGGTTGGAATTGGACTGCGGATCGAGGCCGCAGTACGAGCCGGTGCCGCGCAGCAGGCCGAAAGCCGCGACTGAACTGGGTCGGTTCGGCCCTCTGCGCTCACCAACAAGGCGTTCAGCAACTGCCTCCAGCGCACGATGTCGGTGGCAAGACGGCTGGCACAGGCATAAACAAATTCGTCACGGGCGGCAGCCTGCTGGTAGAGGGCGTCGCCCCCCGCGTGAAAACAGCCGCCGGCGTCGAAGCTCGATCAACCGAACGAGACGACCAGCGGCCTTCGTCATGCGACAGCTCGTGCCATCCAGAATGGCTTCCATCACGGGGTCGACCAGTCGTGTTGGCTCGCTGGCCCGAGTTCGGCACGAACACGCGCTATCGCGGCTATGAGCGGATGTCCGGCTAGGGCGTGTCGTGCGCCAACCTGGAGCGTCATACAGTGACGCCATGGCTATGATCAGAAAGTACGCGTACTGGTCAGAACGCCGGATAAGTGCCTTTGCCGGCGATAATGACTTGGGGATATACAAGCGTGCCTGGAAGTTCTCGATCGGCATTCCCAAGCTGCTGACATTCGAAGTCAACGACGATCGCCGGACAAAGTCCAGGGATCAGATTGCGAAGTCGACCCTCGACTTTCTCGGCTCCTCGGCCGTGGAGGACTTCGCAAAGTCGTCGCGGGTAGAGATCGCCAAGGGGCGAGGAAGCGTTGAGTTCGCCAACTACTCGGGCGGCCACAACGGTGTTGTCACGTACACCGAGGTTACGACATCGGCTGGCGAGCGGGTCGGCGTCTGCCTCTTTGGCAGCTTGGACAACATGGCTGACTGGGCCGGCGCGAAGGACGGCTTCGCAGCAGGCTGGTCATCGTCGGCCTGGTACGCCATCGGGGACCTGTTGCGTAGCCGAGGCGTCGTCAAAAGGTCGCAGTGGGACGACGACGAGCAGCTGTCGGCCGAGGCGCTCAAGGTGGCAACCGAGCAAGGCAAGACTGCCGCGTCGGTTCCGGGCGAGCCATGGACACGCGGTTACACACTTAGTCGGGCTGACGATGCCGACTGGGTAGCGGAGATCTTCATGGACACGCGACTCACGCCCGGCCGATGGGCAGACCTCCCGGCAAACGTTGATCGCATCCTGACAGGAGCGCTCATGTGGGTGCGCACTGGCCCGGAGTCGATCACGCGCTACTCAAAGCTTCGAAGAGAAATCGGGTCGACGCTGTTCTGAATCCTGCTCAGAGCCGAAGGTCCCACTTGTGAGCTTCGATCTGATGCGAATCGCACTCGCGACGATCGATCAGTGGTCATCTCGAACAACGGCACCCCTACATCCTGACGCTCCGCAAGCTCGCGGAAGCCGCGGAAACGTACGTCCGCTTCCGATGTTGGCTGGCGCCGGGTACGACTTGACCATGGGTATTGAGCGATACGTCGGCGTTGACCTCGCCTGGGCCGAGGATCGCGGCGCGGCGGCGGTAAACGAGACCGGGGTCGCGGTCATCGACCGCCATGGGAACGTTCTGGACGCCGGATGGACCAACCGGATGGACGAGACACTCACCTGGATCGAGGCCGTGACCGCCGGCACCGAAGCGCTGGTATTTGTCGACGCCCCGCTCGTGGTCGACAACCCATCTGGCCAACGTCCCTGCGAGACGCAGGTCGGGCAGCGCTACGGGCGGTGGCAGGTCAGCGCGAACACCACCAACCAAACCTCACCCCGTCAAGCCGGAGTCACGCTGCACCGCCACCTAGCCGCGTCCGGCTGGGTGTACCAGGACGGCTTCGCTGGCCCGCCCACCGGTGGCCGGGTCTTCTCCGAGTGCTATCCGTACACGACGCTCGTCGGCGCCACCGAACTGGGCTACCACCGCGACGGGCAGCGCCCTCGGTACAAGCGCAAGCCGAAACGGCTCCCCGTCGGGCAGTGGCGTCCGATGCGGGCCCTGAACTGCGACCAGCTCGTTCGCCGGTTGGCCTCACTTGAGGACGCTGACCCGCCACTGCGTCTGCGAACCCACCCCCGCACCGCCGAACTACTGACGCCGGCGCCCCTGTCGTGTGCCCCTCGATGATCGGAGCTACAAACACCGCGAGGACCTCATCGACGCGGTGATCTGCGCCTGGACCGCAGCGTTGTGGCACCGCCACGGATTCGCCCGCTGCCAAGTCTTGGGCCGACAAGCCATGAAGGACATGCCCGCAGCAACAATCATCGCGCCCGCCCACACCGACCATCGCCCGTAGTCCCCGTCACGCCCATCGGACGCTCGAACAGCGGCAGATGAGTGAGGTCGATCTTGGGTGACGGCTGCACTTTTGACTGGCCGGTTGCGGCAAAATTGAGCGATGTCCTCGACAGGTGGCGCCGTGGTCGAACCGCCAACGGAATGGGTGCAGGTGTGGTTCCCGATGTCCGGTGGGCCGGCCATCGCCCTCGGCCTGGGCGCCGAGGCACTCGCGCCGGACCGAGTCCGGCTGCCGAGTGCACCGTGGGCCGCGCTGAACGCCGCCAAGGGCGACATCTTCCGTGTTCAGCGGGAACTGGACGGCAAGCTCTGGGCGCAGGAGAAACTTGAGGCATCCGGTTACTGCGCGATCCGGGTGGTGCTTGCATCCGACAGCCCACTCGGTCCGCTCGATACTGCGACAGAGGCCATCCTGGAGAAGTTCACCGCGTTAGGCGCCACGGGCTCCGGCATGTTCGGCCTGGCCGTGATCGATGTTCCGCCCGACGTTGATCTCTACCTTGTACGTCGCCTGCTGGACACGGGCCAAGGTGATGATTGGTGGGACTACGACGAACTGTGCGTCACCGACGCTTGGAAGATGGCGAGGGCACCATAGGCTCCTCCCTCCCGCGACAGGCAATCTACGGCGCTTCTGCCAAGGTCCTCCCAGTCCGAATTGACGATGGCCAGCCCCGCCCGCGCCAAGCGGGCAAGCGATGCGCGCACGGCGGCATGAGAGTTGACCCGATCATGGACTGCTATGGCGCTGCCACCCCTGACGAATGGGTGAGGTCGGAGGTTAGGCCGACGAGTGGGTCAATACGGCGCAGTAATGCCTCCCCTGGTGACGGTAG
>NZ_JAIBNX010000159.1:16814-19946 GCF_026130045.1 Micromonospora sp. CPCC 205371 | reverse complement strand
CCCGCCACCCCGCACGCCCCCGCCGGCTCCCCCCCCCCCCCCCCCGCCGCCCCCCGCACCTACCCCCGCCGCCCCCGCTCGCGCCCGCCGAGCTCCGCCCGCGCAGCACCCTCCCCGCCGCCCGCCGCACCGCCCGCGCCCCGCCCGCAGCCCCCCCCCCGCCGCGCGGGCGCCGCCCGAGCGCTGCCCGCAGCGCCCCCTCCCGCCGATCAAGGGCAAATGCACGCGGTTTGATCTCTTTTCCGCGTGCGTTCGCCCTTGATCGATGGAGATCTCCTTGATCGGCGGCGCGAGAAGGCCCCTCAGGCCCACGCGCGGACAGCGCCGGCGCTTCGCGGGTGTCGCGCGTCAGCATGACGGCGCCTGGCCCATGCACGAGAGCTTGATGGGTCACGCTGGGACCTCACACTCCGGATATCTCGGGACATATCCGGGCGCAAGATCCCCAGGCCGCTGCGCGGCATCGACGTTTGGCGAACGTGCCGCAGGCGATGCCGCGACTTCCCCGAAAATGCGGCCTCCAGGCCGCGATGACACAGCATCTTCCCCGTTGCTGGGTCCGGCGATCATGAGTGGCGGTGATGCCACCGCCGGAGCCGGTGCCCGGCGAGCGCCCGGCACATCGGCAGCAGGCCTGGCGGGTCGGCAGCGGACATCCGCAGGCGTCGTCGGATACCGATAACAGCCCGGCGGCGTACGGGGCCTGCCGGCCTGCGGGGCCTGCCTGCCGGACCGCCGGACCTGCGGGCCGGCGGGCCTGCGGGGTCGCGACCGCAGCTCGCGATCAAGGAAAAGCTCATCGATCAAGGGCGAATGCACGCGGATCGGAGATCAAACCACGTGCGTTCGCCCTTGATCGGCGACAGAGGCGCAGCCGGCGACAGAGGCGCAGCTGGCGGGAGAAGCGCCAGCCGGCGGAGAAGCGCAGCCGGCGCAGGGAAGGGCACTGCTGGGACTGGGCGCCGCGCGTCAGCGCGGCACCCCCTCCAGGAGCGGGTTGGTTAGGCGGGGGCTACGGCGCGGGAGCGGCGCATCGTCAGCACGTACTCGACGAGCGAGATCAGGACGTGCTTGGTCGACTCGCGGTTACGGGCGTCGCAGCTGACCACCGGCACGTCGCTGGAGATAGCGAGCGCGTCGCGGACGTCTTGGGGGTCGTGGTACTGCATCCCATCGAAGCAGTTGATCGCCACCAGGTACGGCAGCCGCCGGTGCTCGAAGAAGTCGATCGCCGCGAAGCAGTCGGCGAGCCGCCGGGTGTCGACCAGTACGACCGCGCCGATCGCGCCACGGACCAATTCGTCCCACATGAACCAGAAGCGCGTCTGGCCAGGCGTACCGAACAGGTACAGGATCAGATCGCGATCGATCGTGATGCGACCGAAGTCCATGGCGACCGTGGTGGTCGTCTTGCCCGGCACCTGGCGCGTGTCGTCGACACCCACGCCTGCCGAGGTCATGATGGCCTCGGTGGTCAACGGTGTGATCTCCGAGACCGAGCCGACGAGCGTCGTCTTGCCGACGCCAAACCCACCGGCGATGACGATCTTCGCCGAGGTCACGCGCCCGGTCATGGGGCGGTGCGACGTGTCAGAGCCTGCGAAGTCCACTCAGCACCCTCTCCAGCAATTCAGTGCCCACCGCGTCATTGGCATCTTCGAGGGACGCCGGTTCGTACACCGCGAGAAGGCCGTCGGAGGCCATGTCGGCGATGAGGACCCGGGCCACCCCGAGCGGCAGCTGCATGCGCGCCGCGATTTCCGCGAGCGACTGCAGCCGGCCGTCACACAGCGCGGCGATGTATTGATGCTCCCTGCCCTGGCCACCCTTGGTGGCACCCGCGGACCGGCCTCGCACCGTGGTCTCGACGAGCGCTTCCAACGCGATATCCAGCTTGGGACGGGTTCTCCCGCGGGTAACGGCGTACGGCCGGACCAGCGCGCCGGTTGGTTCGTCACGTTCGGCCATCAACGCCGTTCACCCCCTTCAACAGACCCGTTGGTTATGACAGCCGGTCGCCCGGCTCACGTATGTATTGATCAACCCAGCATGCCCGCGGCCGTGCGCGGTGCCGGGGTGAGCGCGTCGCCGACCCGGTCGACGAGCAGTGCCATTTCGTATCCGACCTGACCGACGTCGGAGTTGCGGGCGGCCAGCACGGCGAAGGACGAGCCGTCGGAGATCGACATGAGGAACAGGAAGCCGTTGTCCATCTCGACCACCGTCTGGAGCACGGCACCGCCTTCGAAGCACCGCGCCGCGCCCTGCGTGAGGCTCACCAGGCCGGACGCGATGGCGGCGAGCTGGTCGGCCCGGTCACGCGGCAGGTCGCGCGAGGACGCCAGCAACAGGCCGTCCGCCGAGACCGCGACCGCGTGAGCGACCCCGGGCACACGATCGGCGAAGTTGGCGAGCAGCCAGCCGAGATCCTGCGTTGTTGTCATCACTCATGCTCCTTCTGGCCGTTCCCGGCCGCGGGGCCTGCTCCGGCCGCTGGAGGCTGCTCCGTAGGAGTGGCCTCCGAGCTGGCCGGTTGCTCGTCCTTGGGGTGCGTGCGTCCGCGTTGCACCCCTCGGTGGTACGCGGACAACAGACCGCGCACCGCCTCTGGCGTACGACGCTGCACCGAAGTAGCGCCCTTGTCCACCCCTCCGGGCACAAGTTGTGCCATTGGCACGCGCTTGGGCAGGCCCGCCTGGGTGGTCTCGCTGGATGAAGAGCCGGCGGCCTTGGTGGCCGCCCGCCAGCCGTCGTCGGCAGCGGTCTGCCAACCGCTCGTCGCGGCTTCCGGGCGTACGGCGCCGTTGCCGGCGGGTGGCGGGCCGCTGCGCGCTGCTACCGGTGCGGCGACCATGCCGGCGTCGACGGTGACGAAGTCGTCCTTGTTGGCCTCGGCCGGCTTCGCCGGAGTCGCGGCGGCAGCCTCGGCGGGCTTGGCCGGCGCGGGTGTCGCGGCGGGTGCGGCGGCCGGCTTCTCGGACGTCGACCGGCGCGTGCGGAACCACGCCGACTCCAGCTCGCGGAAGATCGGCAGCTCCATCGTCTCGTCGGCGAACCGCTGCTTGGCACCCGCGGCCGCGGGTGCCGCCCCCGCGGCCGCCGCGGGCGGGGGGGCCACCGCCGGCCAGGTGG
>NZ_JAIBNX010000159.1:6291-16804 GCF_026130045.1 Micromonospora sp. CPCC 205371 | reverse complement strand
ACCAGCGGCACCCCCATCGCCTCGTCGGCGAACGGCTGCTGGGCACCGGGGGCGGGGGCTGCCGCCGACGCGGCGGCAGCGGCGTTGGCACCGGCGGCGGTCATGGGCGGCTGGCTCGCGCCTTCGGCGGGTTGCGGCCTGTTGACCTTCGGCAGCTCCGCGGTCATGTCGAGCGCCGCGGCGAGCTTTTCGGGTACCGGCGGAGTGGTGGCCTCGCGATCGGGCGTGTTGACCGGCGGCCACGCGGGCGGCGCGGCTGCCGGCGGCACGACGGGCGGGACGCTGGCCGGCGACTGCTGGGGCGGCACCTGCGACGGCGGAGCCGACGCGGGCATGCCCGAAACTGGGACGCCGGACACGGGCGGCACCATGTTGGGCGCACCGGAGACCGGCCGGGCCGGCGGCGCCGAGACCGGCGGCGGCATCTGGCGCGGGATGTTGCCCGCTGGGCTGCTGACCTCACCATCGACGGTCCAGTGGTCGCCACCGCGGCGCTGCGGCAATGGGCCGCTGTGCTGCCCGTTGGTCGGCGTGCGGGGGCTGAACATGTCGCCGTGGGGGCCGCCGGTGCCGTTGGCCGTGCCGTTGACGGCCGACGAAGCGCCGGTCAGGTCGGACCAGGCGGGCATGGAGCGCGGGGCGGCCATCGGGCCGGGCTGGTTGCCGCCACCGTTGAGGGGCTCGAACGGGCGGGCGGGGCCGGGCTGCTGAGGCACCACCGGTGCCGTCGGGGCGCTCTCCAGCGCCAGCGGAGCGCTGAACAGCGGACGCGGCGGCGCCGGCGGCTCCTGCGACAGCGGGGTGGGCGGCGGCGGCAGCGGCGCACCGGGCTGGAGACGGCCGGAGAGCGCGCGCGGCACCAGTACCGAGGTGGGCAGCGTGACGTCGGCGACCGTGCCGCGTTCCGCGGCGGGCCGCAGCTCGACCTTGACACCGTGCCGTGCGGCCAGCCGGGCGACCACGACGAGGCCCATCATCCGGGAGACGGCCACGTCGACCATCGGCGGCGTGGCGAGCCGCTCGTTGAGATCGTGGAGCTGGTCGGGCGACATGCCGATGCCGCGGTCCTCGACGTACAGGACGGCACGGTCGCCGACCCGGCGCGCCTCGACGACCACGTGCGAGTCGGGCGGCGAGAAGGCGGTCGCGTTGTCGAAGAGCTCGGCGACCAGGTGCACGAGGTCGTTGACCGCGTTAGCGGCGACCTCGATGTCGCGGTCGATGACCCCGAACTCGATGCGCGTGTAGTGCTCGACCTCGGACTGTGCGGCCCGGAGCACGTCGATGAGGGCCGCTGGCTCGCGCTGCACGCGAGTGGAGTCGGCGCCGGCGAGCACCAGCAGGTTTTCGTCGTTTCGGCGCATCCGGGTGGCGAGGTGGTCGAGCTGGAAGAGCTCGGCCAGCCGGTCCGGGTCTTCCTCGCCGCGCTCCAGCCGGTCGAGGTGGCCGATGAGCCTGTCGACCAGGATCTGGGAACGGCGGGCCAGGTTGACGAACATGGTCGCGACGGAGGCGCGGAGGGCGGCTTGCTCGGCGGCGGTGCGGACGGCCTCCAGGTGTACCGCGTTGAACGCCTCGGTCACCTGCCCGAACTCGTCCTTGGTGCGTACCGGCAGCGGCTCGGCGATCTGGTTGGCGACCTGCACCGGGGAGAGCTGACTGGAGATCTGCGGGTCGCGCAGCCTGGCGACCGCCTGCGGCAGCCCGTACTGGGCGACCGAGAGCGCGCCGTGCCGCAGCTCACGCAGGGACCGGGCCATCGACCGGGCGACCGCCCAGGCGAAGAGGATCGCCAGCAGGAGCACGCCCAGCAGCACACCGGCCTCGACGAGGAGCTGCTCGTATTCGTCGTCGCGCAGCGCGGTGGCCCGTTCTGCGACGTCGCCGTCGATCTGCGTCTCGACGCTGCGGATCAGGTCGGCCTTGTTGACCATCGCGTCGTCCCACGTGTCCGTGTTGAACGGGACGTCGCTCATGGTCGCGGAGTCTTTGCTGGTCAGGAAGCCCGCGAAGCCGGCCGCCTTGCGCTCGTCAGGCCCGGCGACCGTCTGGCTGAACAGCTCCTGGTATTCCCTGGTGGCGACGGTGTCGAAGGTCTGCTCGGCCTGCTTCTGGGCGGCCCGCGTCTCGATGAAGTTGTTTCGCAGGTTGGGCGTGAACTGGCCCTTGCTGAGCATGTCGTGCACCACGACGCGCTCCTGCGAGGAGGCTTCCTTGTCGCGGGCCAGGGCCGCCGCGGAGCGCATCTGGTCGCCCAGGGTCGTGTCACCGGCGAGCTGCGCCGCGGAGTCGCGGATGGACAGCAGCGAGGTGAGCAGCTCGGTGTAGTCCTTGGACGCGTCGCTGAACGTGAGCCGCGCGTTGGTCACCTGACTGCGGGTGGCCGGCAGCTCGGCGAGCCCCGTGTCGATGCGGTCGAGCAGCTCGCGGAAGTTCGCGGGGAGGTCGCCGGCGTTGAGGGCGTTGCGCTCCTGCTGGTAGGGCCGCTTGGTCTCGTCTACGAGCGGTGTGAGCTTGTTGTACGCCGCTTTGTACCGGTCTGCGGTCTCCTGGTCGCGGGCGCCGAGCACCATCACCGCGCCGGCTCGCTCGTTTTGCAGGTTGTGCACCAGAGCACCGGAGGCCTGGGTGAGCTGCGCGAGCGTGCGTGCCCGGTCGGCGTCGTTGGCCGTGCCGAGGTGTTCGATCAGACCGTTGGTGCCGACCCCGATGGTCGCCAGCGTCGGGACGATCATGATGAGGCCGAGCTTCGACCAGATCGGAAGATCCCGGAGCCGACCCAGTGGCCGGCGGAGACGCGACATGACAGAGTCCGCCGTCTTCGGCCGCTTGCTCACGTCACCGCCCTCCCGTACCGGCGCCCGATCCTTCTTGCTGGGCACCGCTCATCGACCGACCCGGTCGGGTCGAACCTCCGAGATTCCATCACGACGCGTGTCAAAGAGAAAGGCCAGGTTGCCCCTGAACGCCCCGATCTTGGGACAGCAAGGGCAATTGATAGCAAGGCGTTTGTGACCCATAACGCTTAGTCACCACAAGGGCTGTCCAAATTGTCTCGCCGACGGCTTTTTAGGCCGGGACAACCCAACCTATGTCGGGCGTACCGGACCGCCTGTTGTGCGCTTCTTGATTATTTCCCAAGGTCCAACCCTGCCGACCATTGCCCGACCGTACACCCGAGGCAAGACCAAAACGCCGGTTTACGCAGTCCGCGCATACCACTGAGTAACCAGTCGTCCCCTTGACAGTCACCGAATCGGCATTGCCGGCATCCGAAGGTCGGTCAAATCAGCTTCGCGTACGCCGGCTTGATCACTTCATTGATGATCGCCAGCCGTTCGTCGAACGGGATGAACGCGCTCTTCATCGCGTTGATCGTGAACCACTGAAGCTCTGCCCAGCCGTATCCGAACGCCTCCACCAGCAGCGCCATCTCCCGCGACATGGAGGTACCGCTCATGAGCCGGTTGTCCGTGTTTACCGTCACCCGGAAGCGCAGGTCGCGCAGTAGCCCGATCGGGTGCTCGGCGATGGAGGTCACGGCTCCGGTCTGCACGTTGGACGAGGGGCACAGCTCCAGCGGTATCCGCTTATCCCTGACATATGCCGCAAGCCGCCCAAGCACCGGCGATGACCCCGGTGTGACGTCGTCCACGATCCGTACGCCGTGCCCGAGCCGATCCGCCCCGCACCACTGGATGGCCTGCCAGATCGAGGGCAGCCCGAAGGCTTCCCCCGCATGGATCGTGAAGTGGAAGTTCTCCCGCTGGAGGTACTCGAAGGCGTCGAGGTGACGGGTGGGTGGAAAGCCCGCCTCCGCACCCGCGATGTCGAAGCCGACCACCCCGGCGTCGCGGTACCGCACGGCCAGCTCGGCGATCTCCATCGAGCGGGCCGCGTGCCGCATGGCGGTGAGAAGCGTCCCGATCCGGATGGGGCGGCCGGTCTCGGCGGCCTGCGCGGCGCCGTCCGCGAAGCCCGCCAGCACCGCCTCGACCACCTGGTCGAGCGTCAGCCCGCGAGAAAGGTGCTGCTCCGGCGCGAACCGGACCTCCGCGTACACGACGCCGTCGGCGGCCAGGTCGAGCGCGCACTCGGCGGCGACCCGGTGCAGTGCGGGCGCGGTCTGCATGACGGCCACCGTGTGCGCGAACGTCTCCAGATAGCGCTCCAGCGACCCGGAGTCGGCCGCCGCGACGAACCATCTGCCCAACTCGTCTGGGTCGGTGTGCGGCAGCTCATGGCCCACCGCTCCGGCCAGGTCGACGATGGTCGCCGGTCGCAGGCCACCGTCGAGGTGGTCGTGGAGCAGCGCCTTCGGGGCCTTGACGATGTCGTCGTAAGCGATTGCGACCATGAAGAGAGTATGAATGGTCTCGGTTTGCTCAGGTGCCCACTGTGCCGCGAGTCGATGACGGCCTCCGCCGGCGCGCTGCGCTGCGCCCGAGGGCACAGCTTCGACCGCGCCCGCCAGGGCTACGTCAATCTGGCCACGGGCCGGGCACCGCACTCGGGCGACACCGCGGAGATGGTGGCCGCCCGGGCGGAGTTCCTGGCGGCCGGGCATTACGACTTCATCACCACCGCGCTGTGCGAGGCCGCCCGGAAGGCGTACCCAGGCGGCCTGATCGTGGATGCCGGTGCCGGCACCGGCCATCATCTGGCCGCCGTGCTCGATGCCCTGCCCACCGCCCACGGCCTGGCACTCGACGCGTCGAAGCCGGCGCTGCGGCGGGCCGCCCGCTCCCACCCGCGCGCCGGCGCGGCACTGTGCGACACGTCGGGGGGGCGGCCGCCCCCCGCGGACGGCGCGGCGGGCTTGGTGCCCGACGTGTCCGCGCCCCGCAACGGCGCGGTGTCCCGCCGGGTGCTTCGGCCCGGCGCCGCGCTGCTCGTGGTCACGCCCGAGACCGACCACCTCGCCGAGTTGGTGTCCCGGCTGGGTTTGCTGCGGGTCGACCCAGACAAGGCCGAGCGCGTGGCGGCCAGCCTGGACGGGTTCGCGCTCGCGGGCGAGGCCACGCTGCGCCGCACCCTCACGCTCAGCGACGCCGAGGCGCGCACGCTGGTGGCGATGGGGCCGAGCGCCTGGCACACCGCACGGGTGACGGTGCCCGACGGGATCACCGTCACGGCGTCGGTCAAGCTGGCCGTCTACGTGGACAGATCGATCTCTTCCCAGCCCGCTGGTGGGTCGTGATACGGCCCGCGCAGAATGACCGCCCACTCCAGCGCCCAGCGCCGCTGGCCGATGGCGTTCGCGTCGATCATGCGCGGCGGCGCGCCCAACCGCTCCGCCTCCAGGAACGCCCAGTCCAGGCAGTAATACAGGTCGAGCGCGGCGGCACACTCGGCGACCGCCCGGGGCGCGGCGAGGGTGCGGGAACGCCACTGCGCGAACGTCTCGGCGGCCGGCAGGTGCGGCAGCATCTCCGCCAACCGCTCGTCGGGCGGCACCTCCGGGTCGAGGTGCTTGGTGAGCCCGAGCACCCAGGCGAGCGCGTACACCGCCTCGTGGTGCAGCACGAACGACCGGTGGTCGCCCCGCCCGCCGATCACGAACTGCCACTCGGGCGGTGTGACCTGCTCGACGAGGTGGGAGCCCAGCAGCCAGCTCATCGCCGCGTCGGGCGGCATCCCAAAGCAGCGCGCGAGCACGAGGTGCAGGATCGCGGCACGCGCCTCGATCTCGGCGGTCGGGCGCAGCTCCACCTGGTCGCCCGGCTCCCAGACGAGCGGGAACTGCGGAGGTGGCAGCGGCAGGCGCAACTGGCGCAGCACTTCGACGCTGGCGGCGCGGACGGATCTGGGGTCAGGGGCGAGTAGAACCACGGTGTCAGTTCCCTGCTGGTCGCGACGTTCTTTCCCCCTGGGCCGGAAGGATAGCGCCGCTCAGGCGACGCGGTCGAGCACCAGTGGGCGGTTGGCCGGCGCGGCGTCGCCGATCACGACAGCGCCGCCGGCCGCGTCGCGCGCCGCCGCGATCCGGCTGGCTTCGTCGGTACGCAGCTCGTAGAGCGTTTCTCCGGCACGTACCGGGTCACCCGGCTTCTTGTGCAGCACCACGCCCGCAGCCGCGCTGACCGGGTCTTCCTTGCGCGCCCGGCCGGCGCCCAGCCGCCACGCCGCCACCCCGATGGCGTACGCGTCGACCGCCGTCACGAAGCCGTCGCGCTCGGCGCGCACGGTCTCGGTCTCCCGGGCGACCGCAAGCGGGGCGTCCGGGTCGCCGCCCTGTGCCCGGATCATCGCTCGCCAGCTGTCCATGGCGCGCCCGTCGGCGAGCGCCTTGGCGGGGTCGGCGTCCAGCCCCGCGGCCGCGAGCATCTCGCGGGCCAGCGTGAGGGTCAGTTCGACCACGTCCGGCGGTCCGCCACCGGCCAGTACCTCGACCGACTCGGTGACCTCGACCGCATTGCCGACCGCGAGGCCGAGCGGGGTGGACATCTCGGTGAGCAGGGCGACCGTGCGCACGCCGTGCGCACCACCCAGCTCCACCATCGTGCGGGCGAGCTCGCGGGCGTCCTCGGCCGACTTCATGAACGCGCCGGAGCCAACCTTCACGTCGAGCACCAACGCGCCAGTGCCCTCGGCGATCTTCTTGCTCATGATCGAGCTGGCGATCAGGGGGATCGCCTCGACGGTGCCGGTGACGTCGCGCAGGGCGTACAGCTTTCGGTCTGCCGGGGCGAGACCCTCACCTGCGGCGCAGATGACCGCGCCGACGTCCTGGAGCTGGGCGATGAACTCGTCGTTGCTCAGAGCGGCGCGCCAGCCCGGTATGGCCTCCAGCTTGTCGAGGGTGCCGCCGGTGTGCCCGAGCCCACGCCCGGACAGCTGTGGCACCGCCGCGCCGCAGGCTGCCACCAGCGGGGTGAGCGGCAGCGTGATCTTGTCGCCGACACCACCCGTGGAGTGCTTGTCGGCGGTCGGGCGGGACACGCCGGACAGGTCGAGCCGCTCGCCGCTGGCGATCATCGCGGCCGTCCACCGCGCGATCTCGCCGGGAGTCATGCCGCGCAGCAGGATCGCCATCGCGAGCGCGGACATCTGCTCGTCGGCGACCGCCCCGCGGGTGTACGCGTCGACGACCCAGTCGATTGCCGCGTCGGAGAGCACGCCGCCGTCCCTCTTGGTCCTGATCACGTCCACGGCACTGAACACAGCCGTTACTCCCCTCCCGGCGGCGGTCCTTCGCCGACCCAGCGCATCGTGCCGTCTTCGTTCACCAGCACCACGCGCGGCGTGCGCGCCCGGCCCCAGGCGATGGCGTCGTCGACGTCTGGCCAGATCGGCGCCTCTTCCAGGATGCCGGTCTCGCCGCCGTCGGTGCCCGTGGACTGGTCCCAGTACCCGGTCCAGACCCGCTTGCCGTCGGCGAGATCCGGGTGCACGAACACCGTGCCGCGCCCGCGCCACCGCAGCAGTCGCGGCGGCACCGGCGACTTGCCACCCTCGTCGCGGATGGCCGCCGCGATCAGGTCGTTGGGACCGAACGCGTGGGGCAGAAGCTCATCCACCCGCAGCGGACGGGGCACCGCCTCGACCAGGCAGTCCGGGCCGCCGTGCTCCAGCAGCAACTGCCGGCAGCGCCCGCACGGCATGAGCGGCTGCCCGTCACCGTCCACGCAGGACACCGCGATCAGCCGGCCGCCGCCGGTGGCGTGCAGCGAGGAGACCAGGCCACACTCGGCGCACAGGGTCACGCCGTACGAGGCGTTCTCCACGTTGCACCCGACCACGACCCGGCCGTCGTCGACGAGCCCGGCGACCCCGACGGGAAAGTTCGAATAGGGCGCGTACGCGGTGCGCATCGCCTCGACGGCGGCGGCCCGCAACTCCGCCCAGTTGATCTCCACAATCCGACCTTAGCCCTTGATGTACGGCTTGCCGTCCGCCGCCGGGGCGCGCACCCGGCCGACCAGCCCGGCCACCGCGAAGATCGTCGCCAGGTACGGCAGCATCGCGGTGAACTGGCTGGGAATCACGCTGTTGATCGCGCTCAGGTACGTGCCGAGCTGGTCGGCGAACCCGAAGAAGAGCGCGGCCAGCAGGGCGCCCGTGGGGCTCCACCGTCCAAAGATCAGCGCAGCCAGTGCGATGAAGCCCTTGCCACCGATCATGTTCTTGGTGAACGAGTACAGCAGCAACGTGTACGACGCGCCGCCGATGCCGGCCACCACTCCGGCCAGCAGCACGTTGCGGTACCGCAGCCCGAGCACCCGTACGCCCAGCGTGTCGGCGGCCGTCGGGTGCTCGCCCACCGACCGGGTGCGCAGGCCCCACCGGGTGCGGAACAGCGCGACGTGGATGACCGCCACCAGGATCAGGGCGGTGTACAGGAAGATGTTGCTGCGGAAGAGCGCCGGCCCGAGCACCGGAATGTCCTTGAGCAGCGGGATCTCCCACACACCGAAGTGCGGCGGCTGGTTGTACTTCTGCTGGTCGGTCTGCATGAGTCGCTCGTAGAGGAAGCCGGTCAGGCCGACCGCGAACAGGTTGAGCACGATGCCCATGACAACCTGGTCGACCACGTACCGGATCGTGAAGACGGCGAGCAGCAGCGACACGAACGCCCCGCCCAGCGCCGCCGCGAACAGTCCCGCCCAGGCGCTGCCCGTCATCGTGCCCACCAGCGCGCCCGCGAAGGCACCCATGAGCAGCTGGCCCTCGATCGCCACGTTGACCACGCCGGACCGCTCGCACAGCACGCCCGCGAGCGCACCGAAGATCAGCGGTACCGCCAGCAGGAACGTGCCGCGGAGCATGTTGACCAGCGGCATGAAGTTCTGGCCGGCGGGCGCGTCGGAGATCTGCCAGCAGAGGAACGACAGGATCAGCCCGACGACGCCGACGGCGAGCATCCAGGAAAACCACTTCTTGCCCGGCACGGCGATCAGCACGCCGCCGGCCGCAGCCGCGATCACTCCGAAGAGGATCGCCCCGACCGTACCGTCGATCTTGAGGGCTGCGCCGCTGGCGTTTTCGCTGAGCGTGAACCGGACGGTCTCGGACGTGGCCAGCGCGCCGAAGATCACGGCGGCCAGCACACCGGTCACCACGAACCCGACGCCGACCTTGCGGGAGCGGGTCCAGAAGCTGACCGGTACAGGAGCGACCGTGACGTCGTCCGCGGTGATGGTGGACACCCCGCTCACCAGCCCTTCGCCATGCTCGTCGACAGGCGCGCGGCGCGCGCGGCCCGCAGCCGGAAGATCGCCTTCACCAGCGCCGGCGCGGCGATGAAGATGACGATCAGCGCCTGGAGCACGGTGACCAGCTCCAGCGAGATACCACTGAACGACTGCATCGTGTTGCCGCCGGCGCGGAGCGCCCCGAAGAGCAACGCGGCCAGCGCGACGCCCCACGGTTTCACCCGGCCGAGCAGCGCGACCAGGATGCCGTCGAAGCCGATCTGGGCGACGACCGCTGGCGTGAGCGCGTTGGCGGTCGAGCCGATCACCATGTTGGCGCCGCCCAAGCCGGCCAGCGCGCCCGAGATCACCATGACCATCGTGTACGTGGCGGTGACGCTGATGCCGGCCGTGCGGGCGGCATCCGGGTTGGCGCCCACGGCGCGCAGCTCGAAGCCGAACGTGGACCGGTCGAGCAGCCAGGCCACCGCCCAGGTCGCGGCGACGGCCAGCAGGATGCCAGCGTGCACGCGCAGGTCGTCGCCCAGCAGCCGGGGCAACTGGGCCGACGAGTCGACGGGCTTGCTGATCGCGTCGGTGCGCTCGGGATTGTGCACGCCGCCCTGGATGATGATCCAGCTCAGGAAGTACAGCGCCACGTAGTTGAGCATGATCGTATTGATCACCTCGTGGGCGCCGGTGCGCGCCTTGAGGAAGCCCGGGATGAAGCCCCAGATCGCGCCGCCGACCGCGCCGGCCAGCAACGCCACGATCAGGTGGATGACCGGCGGCAGCGGCAGTAGGAAGCCGGCCAGCGCGGTCAGGATCACGCCGACCGTGGCCTGGCCCTGCGCACCGATGTTGAACAGGCCACCGCGGAACGCCAGCGCCACCGACAGGCCGGTGAAGACCAGCGGCGCGGTGTAGGTCAGCGTCTCGGAGATCGGCGCGAACACCGGCTGCCAGTCGCCGTCACCGCTGATCCAGGCGCTCACCGCCTCGGGGTTGACGATCGCGCCCTTGAAGAGGTTCGCGTACGCCTCGCTCACCACGGTCCAACTGCTGTTCAGGGCGTCGCTTGGTCGCGCGGTGATGTACTCGTACGTCGCCAGCACGTCGGGGTCAGAGATGATGATCAGGACCGCGCCGATGAGCAGCGCCAGGACGACCGCGAGCACGGTGACCATGACGGTGTTGGCCGCCCAGAGGTTCTGGAGGAAGAGCTGCCCGAGGCTCGGTCGCCGCGCTTCGCTCTTCTCGTCGGTCTTCACGTCGGTCATGCGCCGCCTCCCGCAGCCGCCACCAAGCGAAGGGAGCTGTGAGGGCGGCTTTCGGCGCCCGAACCGCCCGCGCGCAGCGCGGGCCAGCATTGCAGCGAC
>NZ_JAIBNX010000159.1:0-6281 GCF_026130045.1 Micromonospora sp. CPCC 205371 | reverse complement strand
GGGGGGGAGGCGCCCGGGGCTCCGGCGTTCAGCGGGGCGGCGTTCGGCCCCCGCCCCCCCCCCGCGCAGCGCGGGCCAGCATCGCAGCGACCGAAGCGACTGGCGGCTACAGGGAGGCTTCGGGGCGCATGACCCGCGCGAGCGGAGGCGAGCGCCAGCTAGCTCGGTCATGCCGCCTCCTCACCGTGGACGCCGGCCATCAGCAGGCCGATCTCCTCACGGGGCGTGTCCGGGGGGACGATCGCAAGGATCTTGCCGCGGTACATCACCGCGATCCGGTCGGCCAGCCCGATGACCTCGTCCAACTCGCTGGAGACCAGCAGTACGGCGGTGCCGATGTCACGCTCACGCACGATCCGGCTGTGGATGAACTCGATGGAGCCCACGTCGACGCCGCGGGTGGGCTGGGCGGCCACGAAAAGCTTGAGCGGGCGGGACATCTCCCGCGCCACGATCACCTTCTGCTGGTTGCCGCCGGAGAGCGTGCCGACCGCTGCTCCGGACGACGGGGTACGCACGTCGAACTGCTCGATCCGCTCCTTGGCGGACTCGGCGATCGCGTCCGGCTTGAGCGCGAACCTGCTGCCGAACGGCGGCCGGTCGTAGATGTCGAGCACCAGGTTTTCCGCGACGGTGAACTCCTTGACCAAGCCGTCGACGCTGCGGTCTTCGGGCACGTACCCGACACCGGCGTTCAACACCTTCTTGGTCGTCCAGCCGTCGATCCGCTTGCCCGCGAGCGTCACGCTGCCGGCGAGCGCCGGTCGCAGCCCCATGATCGCTTCGATCAGCTCGGTCTGGCCGTTGCCCTGTACGCCCGCGATGCCGAGCACCTCGCCCGAGTGGACGGTGAGATCGACGCCGGCGACCGCCTGATGGCCGCGCTCGTCGTTGACCACAAGCCCTTCGACGAGCAGGACCGGGTCGCCCGCCTCCTTCGGGTCCTTGTCAACGGTCAGGCTCACGTTGCGGCCCACCATGAGCGCCGCGAGCTCGTCGCGGCTCGCGTCGGGCGTGGCGGTGCCGACGGTACGCCCACGGCGGATCACGGTGATCCGGTCGGCGATCGCTTTGACCTCGCCCAGCTTGTGCGTGATGAAGACGATGGACTTACCGGACTCCTTGAGCGACCGCATGACCGCGAGCAGGTCTTCGGTCTCCTGTGGAGTGAGCACCGCGGTCGGCTCGTCGAGGATCAGCAGGTCGACCTCGCGGGTCAGCGCCTTGACGATCTCGACCCGCTGCTGGATGCCGACGGGCAGGTCTTCGACGACCGCATCGGGGTCGACGCGCAAGCCGTACCGGCTGGAGACCTCCTCGACCTCGCGGCGGGCGCGGCGGTGGTCGAGGAAACCCGCGATGCCGCCGCGCACCTTCTCGGCGCCGAGCATGACGTTTTCCGCGACGGTGAAGACCGGTACCAGCATGAAGTGCTGGTGGACCATGCCGATACCCGCGCCGATCGCGTCGCGAGGGCTGCGGATCTGGACCGGCTTGTCGTCGACGAGGATCTCGCCCTCGTCCGGCTGGAGGAGGCCATAGAGGACGTTCATCAGCGTCGACTTGCCAGCGCCGTTCTCGCCCAGCAGGGCGTGGATTTCGCCCGGCTCGACGGTCAGGTCAATGTGGTCGTTGGCGACCAGGTCACCGAAACGCTTGGTGATGCCCCGCAGTTCCAGCTTCACCGGCTTCCTCCCGTCGCTTGTGATCAAGGCGTCCTTCAAGTCGTTGGAACGACTTGAAGGACGCCTTGATCACGGAATCTTACTTGGGCTGAGCCGCCGAGGTGACCTTGATCGTGCCGGCGATGATGTCGGCCTTCAGCTTGTCGACCTCAGCCTTCAGGTCGGCCGGGATCTTGCTGTCGAACTCGTGGTACGGCGCGATGGAGACGCCATTGTTCTCCAGCGTGCCGAGGAAGCCCGCCGAGCTGGAGAGCGCCTCGCCCTTGGCACCCTTGAGCACGGCGTCCTTCACGGCGTCCGGGATGTTCTTGACGACGGTGGTGAGGAACGTCGAGCAGTACTGCTGCGCGCTCTCGCACCCGTCGACGTCGACCCAGATCACGCTGTACGCGCCGTTCGCGGCCTGCGCCGCGGCGGCCGTACCGAGACCGGCGCCACCGGCCACCGGCATGATCACGTCGGCGCCCTGGGCGACCAGCGTGTCGCTGACCTTCTTGCCCTCGTCCTGCTTGACGAAGTCGTTGGTGAACGAGCCCTTCTGGGTGCCCTTGTTCCAGCCGAGGACCTGGACGTTCTTGCCCTTGGCCGTGTTGTAGTGCGCCACGCCGTCGGCGAAACCGTCCATGAAGATGGTCACCGGCGGGATCGGCAGGCCACCGTAGGTGCCGACCTTGCCCGACTTCGAGTACCCGGCGGCCAGGTAGCCGGCCAGGAACGCCGCCTGCGCGGTGTCGAACTGCATCGGGTAGACGTTGGTCGCTTCGAGCTTCGCGTCGACGATGCCGAACTGCTGGCTCGGGTTGGCCGCGGCCACCTTCTGCGTCGCGTCACCCATGAGGCCGCCCACCGCGAGGATGAACTTGCACTTCTGGTTGACGTACTGCGTCAGGTTGGGCTCGTAGTCGGCCTCGGCGGTGGAGGCGACGTACTTTGCGTCGATGTTCTTATCTTCAGTCGCGGCCGCCTGAACGCCCTTCCACGCCGAGGTGTTGAACGAGCGGTCGTCGATGCCGCCGACATCGGTCACCATGCAGGCTGTGTATTTTTCGGCGGTCGTGCCGCCGGTGTCTTCTTCCGGAGCGTCACCACACGCGGCGGCGCTCAGTGCGAGCCCGCCCACCGCGATAATCGAGACGACCCGCATACCTCGCGCAGAGCGCAAGACGGTCTCCTTCCCCACATGCACCGCGACGTGCGGTGTTTCCACGGTCGGGAGCGTACGCCCCTGACCGCCCGACGGCTGAGAATCGTGCACGGTTGTTTAGCCGCTGTTACCCGCCCGTGACCGGCGAGTACAGACAGCATGTTGCCGGTATTAGAGCAGCCGTCCGGCGGTCGATGTATGGACGCCCGGTCCAAAGTGAAGATCGCCGCGCGGGTAGAGCCTCGTAGGTTTCTCCAAGTCCGTCACCAGAAGACGGCCACCGCCGCGTTTCCGAGGGTGAGCACGATGATGCCGATGAAGTGGCCCCGGTTGACTTCCTCCCGCTTCCGCGAGAAGAAGACCATCACGAAGATCATCAGCGCGATCACCAGCTTGACGGCCAGCTTGGCCGGGGCCGGCTCCTCGTCGCCGCCGCCGCGCAGCGGTGCCGCCAGCGCCAGCCCGGTGAGCACCTGGATGCCAGAGCCCCACAGCATCGCCCAGTTGATCCGCAGCTTCGCCGAGACGTACTGCACGATCGCGCCGCCAAGGAGCAGCGCGAAGCCGATGAGGTGGATGTACCGCAGGATCAGCCGAAGAGCTTCCACGCGGGCACTATACGGGTGACCGCGCCTCGCCCCCATGGGGCGAGGTAGGGCCGCGCGCTGCTTTGCTCTGCTTCTCTCACGGAATCACCTGGCGCCCGCTATCCGGACGCCAGGTGTTGCCTCTGAGGAAGCAGAGCAAAGCAGCGCGAGCTATGCGGCGACCAGCTCGGTTGCCGGCGCGCTCGCCGCCGCGGGCTGCTCGCCCCGCGGTGCCCGGCGGATGGCCACGAGGGCCAACCCGACCAGGGCGTATCCCGCCAGGATCAAGGCCGCGGTGCCTCCGCCGGCGCCGTCGAAGTACGCCGTCGAGCGCAAGAGCGTGGCGCCCGCGCCCACCGGCAGCCACTGGCCGACCGCACCCCACGGCTCGGGCAGCAGCTCGGGTGCCGAGCCGACGGCCGACAGCGGGTTGGCGATCAGGAAGACGACCAGGGCACCGAGCATCACACCGGCACGGCCGAGCAGCGAGCCAAGCCCGGCAACGGTCGCCGCGGCGGCCAGCGCGAACAGGCCGATCGCGGCGGCGTTCATCAGGTAGTCGCCGGGGATGACGCCGAGCCAGTACTGGAGGACCGCGGCGGCCACCAGGCCGGCCAGGGTCGCGTAGGTGGCCAGGCCGAGCAGGCGCGGGCCGCGACGCCTCAGCACCAGGGCCAGCACCGCTCCGATGGCCAGGCTCGTCATGGCCAGCGGCAGGAACCCGGACGAAAAGCCGGCGCCGCGCGGGTCGTTCGTGTCAGTAGGCACGACGTCGGTCACCGGCACCGGCTGGCCGCCGCCGAGTTGCTGCGTGGCCTGGGTGAGCAGGCTCGCGACGGTCGGGCTGGCGCCCGAGGCGGTGTGCAGGGCCACGCCCTCGGGTCCGACCACGAAGGCGGCGTACGCCTCACGGTCGCGCAGTGCCGCGTCGGCGGTGGCCGCGTCGGGCACGGTGGTGATCTCGAACGCACCGGGTCGCGCGCTCGTCAGCTGGCCGGCGAACGCACTGGCGGCGGGTGCCGGGCCAGCGACGATCACCGGCAGGTCGTGGGGCTCCGGCTCGGCGACCGGAGCCACGAACAGCGGCACGAGCAGCGCCTGCAGCAGGACCACGGCGACGGCGATGACGACGCCCAGGACGACTGCGGGCGGCTGGCGGTGCGCTTGTGGCTGCGCCATCTCAACTCCTAAAACGAACCCTCGTTCTCTTATGCCTACAGACTCCTATGTTGATCTTCGGGTGTCAAGAACGAACATTCGTTTTACACTGTGTGCCATGCCACGCGTGTCAGACCAACACCTCGCCGCCCGCCGCCAGCAGATCCTCGACGCCGCCCGGGTCTGCTTCAGCCGGGACGGCTTCCACGCCACGTCGATGCAGGACGTCATCGCCGAGGCGGGCCTGTCCGTCGGCGCGGTCTACCGGTACTTCAAGAGCAAGCAGGAACTGGTCACGTCGATCGCGGAGCAGGTGCTTGAGAACGCCGACGCCGTCCTCGGAGAGATCGCGGCACACGAGCCGCCGTTACCCCTCGCCGACGCCGTGGAGCGGGCGATCGACTTCGCCGACGGCCAGGCCGGGCCGGACGGCGTTTTCCGCATCGCGATCCAGGTGTGGGCCGAGTCGCTGCGCGACCCGGAACTGGCCGTGTTCGTCAAGGAGCGGTACAGCCGATTTCGGCGGCACTACGCGGCCATCGCGAAGAGAGCACAGGAGGCCGGCGAGCTGCCACCCGACGCCGATGTGGAGGCCGTCGGGGCCGCGCTCTTCGGCATGGTGCCCGCATACGCCCTTCAGCGCATCCTCGCGGACGGCCCCGACAAAAACGCGTACGCAGCGGCGGTACGGACGCTTTTAATGCGTTGAACCTCCAGCGACGGGAGATCTGACCATCTACCTCATGCACATCGGAGAGCTGGCCGAGCGAGCCGGCCTGTCGGTCAAGACGGTGCGGTACTACTCAGATCTCGGACTCGTGCCCGAATCGAGCCGCACCCACGCGGGGCACCGCCGGTACGACGCCGAGAGCGCGGCGCGCCTCGACCTCGTACGGACGCTCCGCGAGCTGGGCATCGACCTGGCGACGATCCGGCGGGTGCTCGATCAGGAGACGGACCTGGGTGGCGTCGCCGCCCGGCACGCCTCGGCGATCGACGCACAGATCCGAGTGCTGCGCGTGCGGCGAGCCGTGCTGCGCGCGCTGGCCAGAAGCAACCCGTCACCGCAGGAGGTGGACCGCGTGAACCGCATCGCCAGGGCGACCGCTGAAGAGCGCCGCCGCATCATTTCCGAGTTTCTCGACAGCATCTTCGAGGGCGTACCGGCGAACCCGGAGCTGGAGGCAAGGCTGCGCTCGGTGACTCCCGAGCTGCCCGACGAGCCGAGCGACGAGCAGATCGAGGCCTGGCTTGAACTGTCCGAGCTGGTAAGCGACCCCGAGTTCCGCTCGCTCCTGCGCGGCATGAGCAACGCGCACGGTGGCGGCTCCGCCGATCCGGCCATGGGTGCGCAGACGCACGAACTGGTCAGTGGACAAGCGGGCGCCGCGGTGGCGGCCGGCATCGACCCGGCCTCCCCGGAGGCCACGCCGATCCTCGACCGGCTGGTCACCGCCATGGCGGAGGCGTCCGGCCGGTCCGGCGACGACGCCTACCGTCGCGAGGTCCTCGCCCAACTCGAGGTCAGCACCGACCCGCGTCCGGAGCGGTACTGGCAGCTCATGGCCGTCATCAACGGCTGGCCGCCGCTCGCGCCCCAGACGCCGAACTACGTCTGGCTCCGCGACGCCCTCCGCGCCCGCACCTGACAACGCCACCTGGCTGCCCCGCGCCCGCCCCGGCGCGACGCCGCGCCCGCTCTTGCGG
>NZ_JAIBNX010000158.1:19608-19979 GCF_026130045.1 Micromonospora sp. CPCC 205371 | reverse complement strand
CCGCCCCCGGCCCCCCCCCCCCCCGCCGCGGCGGGGGGGGCGCCGGCGGGGCGCGCCGATGCCAGCGCGCCCGACGCTGTGCTGGATGCCGCCGCCGGCGTCAGCGGTGACGGTGCTGGCGCGACCGGCAGCGGCGACGAGGAGCCGGGCGGCGCGGCAGGCACACCCGAAGGCGGCGCTCTGCCGTCGCCGCGCGCCGCCGCCGAAGATGCGCCGAGCGGCGGTAAGCCCGGCGCGGCGACGACATCCGAGAAGGAGGCGGCGCCGGCCGTCGGCTAGTGGTTTCACGGGGAACAAGCGCGCCCCCTCCCCGGGGGGGAGGGGGGGGGGCCGGTGCGGCGGGGGGGGGGGGGGGGGGCCGGGGTGGGCGC
>NZ_JAIBNX010000158.1:0-19598 GCF_026130045.1 Micromonospora sp. CPCC 205371 | reverse complement strand
GGGGGGGGGGGCGTGACCCCCGGGACCCCCCCGCGCCCCGCGCGGGGGGGGGAGGGGGGGGCGCTGCGTCGTTCGGAGGGAGACGCTATGCGCCTCGGGTTGCCGCCCGGCCGACCATCGTGGAGAGCAGCTTGCCGAAGTCGAGCCCGGCCGCCTGTACCGCCAGCGGCAGCAGCGACGTCTCCGTCATCCCGGGCGAGACGTTGACCTCCAGCACGTGCGGCCGCCCCTCCTGGTCGACGATGAGGTCGACACGGGAAAGGTCGCGCAGCCCGAGCGCGGTGTGCGCGGCGAGCGCGGTCCTGGCGACCTCGGCGGCCACCGCCGGCTCCAAGCGGGCCGGCGAGTGCCACGTGGTGAGGCCGGCGGTGTATCGGGCGGCGTAGTCGTAGACGCCGTTGCGCGGCACGATCTCGACAGCGGGAAGCGACTGGGGCCCGTCGCCGAGGTCGACCACAGACACGGCGACGTCCATCCCAGCGACGTATCGCTCGACGAGTGCCGTCGAGTCGTATGCGAAGCAGCCGACCATCGCGGCCGGCAGCGCACCCGCGTCTCGCACCACCGCGGCGCCCAGACCCGAACCGCCCTGCGCCGGCTTGACCATCAACGGGAGCCCGAGCCGGTCGACGATCCGGTCGAGCACCGCCACGGCGCCGAGCTCGGAGAAGCGGTCGTGCGGCAGCGCCACCCAGTCGGGCGTGGGGATGCCCGCCTCGCGCAGCACCGCCTTCGCCGACGGCTTGTCCCACGCCAGCCGTGCCGAACGGGCGTCACAGCCGACGTACGGCACATCGCACAGGTCGAGCACGCCCCGCAGCGAGCCGTCTTCTCCCGTGGCGCCGTGCAGCGCGATCACCACCGCGTCAGGTGGGTCGGCTTGGAGAGCGGGCAGCAGCGAAACGTCGGCGTCGCGCTGCTCCGCCTCGATGCCCGCGCTGCGCAGCGCGTCGAGCACGCGGCGGCCGGACTTCAGGGAGACGTCCCGCTCGTACGAGAGACCGCCAGCGAGAACGAGCACGCGGAGATCGGTGGTGGTGGCGGTATCCATGCCTCGCATCATGCCAAGTCGGGGCCGGGGGCATCGGCCCCGGCCTGCCCCCGGCGGCGGCCAGGGGTTGCGCCCAGCGAGCCGAAGACCTGCCGCATGGCGGTCTCCTGCTCCATCACGCTCGCGAGGCGGCGCACGCCTTCCCGGATACGCTCCGGCGGCGGGAAGGAGAAGTTGAGGCGCATGTTGCCCGTGCCGGTGCCGTCGGCGTAGAAGCCGGTCCCCGGCACGTACGCCACCCGGGCGGCGATGGCCCGCGGCATCATCGCCTTGGAGTCCAGCCCTTCCGGCAGCGTGGCCCACACGAAGAGGCCGCCCTGCGGCTCGGTCCACGTGGTGCCGGCTGGCATGTAGTCGGTGAGCGCGGAGAGCAGCGCGTCACGCCGCTCGCGGTAGACCTCGCGGTACGTCTTGAGCTGCTCGCGCCACGGCATGCTCGACAGGTAGGTGGTGACGGCCGCCTGGGCGTACGCGCTGGGGCAGAGGATCTGCGCCTCGCTCGCGATGACCAGCTTTTCCCGCACCGCGTGCGGCGCCAGAATCCAGCCGACTCGAAGGCCGGGCGCGAACGTCTTGGAGAACGTGCTGAGGTAGAACACGCCGTCGCGGCGGCGGGAGCGCAACGGGGCGGGCGCCTCACCGTCGAAGCTCAGCTGGCCGTACGGGTCGTCTTCGATCACGAGGAGACCGGCGCGCTCGCAGATGTCGAGCACCCGCTCGCGGCGCTCCTCGGTCAGCGTGACGCCGGCCGGGTTCTGGAACGTCGGGATCGTGTAGAGGAACTTGGCCCGACGACCCGACCGGGCAACCTCGGCGATGGCCTGCTCCAGCGCCTCGGGGACCAGCCCGTCGGCGTCCATGGGCACGTGCACCACCTGGGCCTGCGCGGCCTGGAACACGCCGAGCGCACCAACGTAGGTGGGGCCCTCGGCGAGCACGACGTCACCGGGGTCGAGGAACAGCCGCGCCACGAGGTCGAGGGCCTGCTGGCCGCCGACGGTCACCACGACGTCGTCCGGGGAGGCGCCGCATCCGACGTCGATGCTGGAGAGCGACATGACCTCGCAGATTCGCTCGCGCAGGTCGAGGGTGCCCTGCCCGATCCCGTACTGCAGCGTGGTGGCACCCTGCTCGGAGGCGAGCCGGCCGAGCATCTCACCCACGGCGTCGAGCGGAAGAGCGGCGATGTACGGCGCGCCACCGGCGAGCGATACCACCTCTGGCCGGCTGGCCACGGCGAAGAGGGCTCGGATCTCCGATGCCGTCATGCCGCGAACCCGCCGGGCGTAGCGGTCGGTATAGTCGTCGAGCGTCGTGCCGGTCATGACATCACCTCGCCTCGGAGGGGTGAATGTGCCGGCGGCGATGACGGCACAGCACTGGTCGGTCGATCCTAGTCTGTTGCCCCAACGGGCGCCCTCTATTACCCCGACGCCGTCCGAATGGCTGACCCAAGGCTGACCATCTTGCCCGACCTCTCCCCTGACGCGTACTTCCCGCGTACGATGCCTCGTTGGGGGCAGATCCGCATCGCCCAGCCGGGTACGGCGGAGATTCAGGGGCGCGTGGCTGCGTTTTCAAGGGCTTACACAACAAGGCTCACATGAGGAATCGCTGATGTCGCGACGCCTGGTCAGCTTGACGCTGGACACGCTTGAAGATCTTCCGCGCCCGTGCCGGCGCTGCGTCTTCTGGGAGCTCGATCCGGTGGCTGCCGAAAGGGCGTGCGCCGCCGGCGACCCCGGTCTCGAAAAGGAGGCGTGGGTCTCGCAGACCCTGCTGGAGTGGGGCTCCTGCGGCAAGCTCGCCTACGTCGACGGCATGCCGGCCGGTTTCGTGATGTACGCACCGCCCGCCTACGTGCCCCGCTCGATGGCGTTTCCGACCTCGCCGGTGTCCGCCGATGCCGCCCTGCTGATGACCGCGCACGTTGTCACCGCGTTCGCCGGTGGCGGGCTGGGCCGGATGCTGGTGCAGGGCGTCGCGCGCGACCTGACGAAGCGCGGGATCAAGGCCATCGAGGCGTTCGGCGACGCGAAGTTCGGCGACGCGGGCGACGACGGCGAGCCGGGCTGCCTGGCGCCCGCCGACTTCTTCCTTTCGGTGGGCTTCAAGACCGTGCGGCAGCACCCGCGCTTCCCGCGGCTGCGGCTGGAGTTGCGCACCGCGCTGTCGTGGAAGTCCGACGTCGAGTACGCGCTGGAGAAGCTGCTCGGCTCGATGAGCCCCGAGAGCCTGCTGCGACCCGTGCGTCCGGCGACCCGCACGACCACGTCCTAGCCGTCCTAGGCGACGGCAGCCCGAAGCTCCCGCACGTCGAACGAGCCGGTAGGCACGTCCTGCTCGACCGGGAAGTACATCCGCTGCACGGCCGCCATCATGGCCTCGACCACGCGGTCGCGGAAGTGCGGGTCGATCAGGCGTTCCCGGTCGAGCGGCGACGTTAGGTACCCGACGTCGACCCGCACGGCGGGCATCCGGGTCAGCCGCAGCAGCTCCCACGTCTTCGCGTGGGTCTGGCAGTTCCGCAGGCCCGTGCGCGCGACGATCTCACGCTGGACGAGGCCGGCGAGCCGCTCTCCCACGGTCGACGTGACGCCGTTTCCGGTGCCGTAGTGGAAGCTCGCCACGCCGTCGGCGTCGGTGTTGGCGTGACCGTCGATGTGTACCGAGATGAACAGGTCGCCGCCGAGCTCGTTGGCGAGCTGGGCTCGGGCGAGGTCGGTCAGCTCACCGGTGCCCGTTGGTCCACGCGTGAGGTGTACCCGCATGCCGGCCGCCGCGAGCCGGCCCTCCAGCCGGGCGGCGAGGTCGAAGGCGAGATCGGCCTCGGTCCAGCGGAGCGGCCCGTCGGGTACGACGATGCCGGCGTCGTCTCCGCCATGGCCGGGATCGATGATAATGGTTTTCCCTATCAGGTTCGGCCCGGAGCGGCGGAACTCCTCGGCCTCCCGCAGCCACTGCGGCCGGCCACCCACCACCTTGCGCCCGAGCCGGCGCAGCGCGTGCATCGTCTGCGGCCCACAGGCGCCGTCAGGGTGCAGACCGACCTCGCGCTGAAACTGGGCCACCATGCGGGCCGTACGGGGGCCGTAGATGCCGTCGGCGCGCCCCACGTCGTACCCCATCTCTAGGAGGCGCTCCTGGAGAGCGTGGACGTCTTCGCCGACGAGCGGCTCGGGAACCGCGTGGAACAGTGCCCGAGCACCGAGCCGCCACTGAGCCGCCTCGAGAGCCCGCCAGGTCTCCGCACCGACCTGCCCGTCGACGGTCAGCCCCCGCCCCTGCTGAAACCCGCGGACCGCCTTCTCGGTGGCCAAGTCATACGAGTCATGCCCGTCCCCCAGGAGGTCGAGCCCCACGAGGATCTGGTTGATCTCACGAACCGCCGGACCAGAATCACCGAGCCGGTAAGGACGCACAAGGACCCCCAGGTAACTCAACGTCGGGCGCAACTCCTGAGCCGCAACATACCCACATGGGGCGACCCAGACAGCATTTCGGGCCAGGTTCGACTCCGACGGCTTCAAGCCTGACGGACGGCGGAGTCGAACCTGGCCCGAAATGCGCCCTTGACCGAAAGACCTGACCTAAAGAGCAGACTCGATCAGCCGCACGAGGTCACCCTTAGGCCGCGCGCCAGCAACAGACTGCACCGGCTGCCCACCCTTGAAAATCGTGAGCGTAGGCACCGACATGACCCGGTAAGCCCGCGCGGTCTCCGGGTTTTCGTCGATGTTGAGCTTGACGATCCGAACCTTGTCGCCCATCTCGCCGGCGATCTCTTCCAGCAGCGGCGAGACCTTGCGGCACGGGGCACACCACTCGGCCCAGAAGTCCACCAGTACCGGCTTGTCGGACTGCAGCACGTCGCTGACGAAGCTCGCGTCGGTGACTGACTTGGTCGCTCCCACTTAGGACCCTCCTGGTGAACTCAGACTTCCAACGTTGCGATGAAGCGCTCGGCGTCGAGCGCCGCGGCACAGCCGGTGCCGGCTGCGGTGATCGCCTGGCGGTAGATGTGGTCGACCACGTCGCCGGCCGCGAAAACGCCCGGCACGTTGGTGTGCGTCGTCGGGGCGTCGACGACGACGTACCCGTTTTCGTCCATCTCGACCTGGCCCTTGAAGAGCTCGCTGCGCGGCACGTGGCCGATAGCGACGAAGACGCCTGTGACGTCGAGCACCTTGGCCTCGCCGGTGTGCGTGTTGCGCACCCGGACGCCGCTGACCTTGCCATCGTCGCCGAGAACCTCTTCGACGACGGTGTTCCACTCAACCTTGATCTTCGGGTTCGACAGCGCGCGGTCAGCCATGATCTTGCTGGCGCGGAACTGGTCGCGGCGGTGGATGATCGTCACACTCTCCGCGAACCGGGTGAGGAACGTCGCCTCCTCCATCGCCGAGTCGCCGCCGCCGACCACCACGATGTGCTGGCCGCGGAAGAAGAACCCGTCACAGGTGGCACAGGACGAGACGCCGTGGCCCAGGAGCTCCTGCTCCCCCGGCACGCCGAGCGGCCGCCAGGCCGAACCCGTGGACAGGATGACAGCCTTGGAGCGGTACGCAGTCTCGCCCACGTAGACCGTCTGGGTCGCCGCTGACCCGGGCACGCCGGTGTCGACCAGCTCGACCCGCGTCGCGTCGTCGGTGATGAACTCCGCACCGAACCGCTCGGCCTGCTTGCGCATCGCGTCCATCAGCTCCGGACCCATGATGCCGTCCGGGAAGCCGGGGAAGTTTTCCACCTCGGTGGTCGTCATCAGCGCGCCACCGGACTGCGCGCCTTCGATGATGAGCGGCTTCAGGTTGGCGCGCGCGGCGTACACGGCGGCCGTGTAGCCGGCCGGACCCGAGCCGACGATTATCAGGTTGCGGACCTCGTCCACTTCCGAACTCCCAAAGGTTTGGTGTGCACCGGTTGAGGGGTGCGCAGAGCAGAACCCATCGTACGAAGCGATGATTCCCGAACCCGCTATGGGAGTGGGTCAGTTCACCCTAGCGCCGCGTTACCGCGGGTGTCCGCGCCCGACCCCGACTGCCCGCAGGCCGGTCCGGACGCCCATACCCAGCGTTCCCCGTTGCCGTCGGTGAAAAACACGACGAGCGCCGGATTCCCGTCGTACCGGGCGAAGTCGACCACCTGGATGGTTGTCGCCCCTCGGTTGTGCTCCTGGGCGATCGCGTTCAGGCAGCTGGTCAGCGCGCCCGGATTGGTCAGCCCGCGCAGATGGTCGGGGACGGAGATCTGCGTCTTGGCGCCTTCCTGGCCCGCGAAGGGCTGGTCACCGCCGGCGCGCGCGTCGGCACCGGGTGCCCGCGCGCTGGACAGCGTCGCGCTCCGGTAATCCTGGCCGGTCGCGACCAGCTGCCTGGTGACGTCGACGAGCGCCTGCGGTGCGGCGGCTCCCGCGGCCGCCTCGTCCTGCGCGGCCGCCGGCGCGTCGGCGCTGCTGCCCGCGTCCTGGCTGCCTTCGGAGAGGTCACCGAGCTGGCTGATGCCAAGACCGGCGAAGAGCGCGATGCCGGCCGCGACGGCCGCGGGCGTGCCCCACGCGGGCCAGCGGCTGCGGCGCGCCGACCTGCTCGCGGTGCCGCTGGGGCGGCCGCCGGGCACGGCCGTCAGGGCGGGCCGGAGCGGCTCGTCGGCCAAGGCGGCGCCGAGGCGGTCGGCGATGCCAGATGGCATGGGCTCCGCGGCCGCGCCCCACGCGGTGAGGTCGGTGTGCACCGCGGCCACTGCGGCGGAAAGGTCGGCGTGCGCCCGGGCCCAGGCCGGATCGTCGGCGACCAGGCGCGCGACGGTGGCCTCCTCAGGGGTACCGTCCAGCGCCCCACCGACATAGTCGGCGAGCAGGTCGGCGTCGACCTCGCTGAACTCCCGCCCGGTCACTTCGACTCCTCCACCTTCGCGGCGCGCGTCTCTGCCGTACTCGATCCGACGCTGCTGCTGGTCTCGGGGTTCCGTAGATGGCCCAGCATCGTGGCCAGCCGCGCCCGACCGCGGGCGCACCGGCTCTTGATCGTGCCCTCGGCGACGCCGAGCATGACCGCCGCCTCAGCCACCGGGTACCCCTGCACGTCGACCAGGATCAAGGCGCTGCGCTGCTCTTCCGGCAGCTGGCTGAGCGCCTGCTGCACGTCGAGGACGGTGTCGTGGTCGGTCGCCGGGGCCGCTGGTTCGACGCCACGAACCGACCGTTCGTCGTCGGGGCGACCGCTGTCGGGCAGCGGCACGGTCGGGTGCGCCTGCCGGCGGCGGATGCGGTCGAGACACGCGTTGACCACGATCCGGTGCAGCCACGTGGTGACGGCGGAGTCGCCCCGGAACCGGTGCGCGGACCGGTGCGCGTTGAGCAGAGCGTCTTGGAGCGCGTCGGCCGCCTCTTCGCGATCGGTGAGCGTGCGGATCGCCACCGCCCACAACCGGTCGCGGTGGCGGTGGAACAGCTCGCCGAAGGCGTGCCGGTCGCCATCGACGTGGGCACGCAGCAGCTCGGCGTCGCTGCGTGTGCTGTGGGTCACGGCTGCACCCTAGCTGAGGCCGGCTACCGCGACTTCCTGCACACCAACCTTGTACGGGTACGGGCCGTCCTGGGTCGCCGGCATCTCGGTGATGAAGAACAGCAAGTACTGGTACTTCTTGTCGGGGTCGAAGCCGTTGAAGACCATCTTGGTGCCGTCGTACTTCTCGAACTGCTCCTCGCCGACCCGCTGGTACGTCTTGACGATCGCGTCGTCACCGGCGGAGGTGGCGCCCGGATCGCTGTCGCCGGAACGCATCTCGGCGGACGCGCCGGGGTGCGAAAGCGTCACCGTCACCGAGCTGACGGTGCGGGGCTGGCCGAGGTTGACGAGGACGCCCATACCCGGCTTGAGGTTGCCGAAATCGGCGCTTTTGTAGCTGTACGGCTCCCAGCCGGTGTTGTCGTCGCCGTCGACTATCTTGTCGACACCTTCGAGACCCTGCCGGTTGCCCGTCGGCGGATCGACGATGCGCACCTGGTCGGCGGTGAGGGGGAAGGGCTGCGGCTTCGCGACGGGCGCGTTGCTTCCGGGCGCTGGCGACACGCTCGTGCCATTGCCGGCGGGTGCGGCACCGGCACCTGGGTCGTCGTCGCCGAGCGCGCTGATGCCGAACACGAGCCCGACGACCGCGATCGCGAGCAACCCGGCGACCCCCGCGGCGATCTTCCGGCCGGCCGGCCGGGTCGCATCGGGTGCGCTCCGCTCGACGGCCGCGCCTTGGCCACCGGAACCTGAGCCGAGCAGCCTCAGCGGGCCGGCGTCCTCGTAGTAGGCCTCGTCCCCAGCGGTGTCGAGGCGCGCTAACTCGGCGGCCAGCACGTCGGAGGCCGGCAGCGCGAGCCGCTTGTCGAGCAGGTCCATGGTGAGGTCGTCCAGGTAGGCCGGCACACCGGCGCGAGCCTGGCGAGGCGCGGCGATCGCGCCGCTGCCGTCACGCACCGCGTCGGGCAGGTTGGACGAACCGACCTCGTCGTGTGGCCAGTGGCCGGTCAGTGCGAAGTAGAGGATGCCGCCGATGGCCCGGATGTCGGTCTCGGGAGTGTCGGCGCTGTCGGCGCGCGCGTCGGCCAGCACGACGCGGCCGTCGTCGCCAATGAGGACGGTGCCCGGGTGGATGTTGCCGTGCACCATGCCGGTGGCGTGGATCGCGGCGACCGCGTCGGCGATCGCGTGGGCCACGGTGGTGGTGCGCGTCGCGTCGAGCGGGCCGTCGGCGGCCACGTCGCGCAGCGCCTGGCCGTCGACCCACTCCCGGACGACGTACGCCCGGTCGGTCTCATCGATGGCGTCGTAGACACCCACCAGGTTGGGGTGGATGACGCGGCTGGCCGCAACGGCCGCTTGGAGCATCTCAGCCGCCGAGTCGCCGCCCGGGTATCGCAGCACGACCGCGACGGGCCGCCGCAGGATCACGTCGACACCCCGCCAGACCTGTCGTCCGGCGCTGTCGTCATTGATGTGTTCAGCGAGCTCGTACCGCTCGGCCAGGATCTCACCGACGGAGGGCGCACCGAAGGTCATTACCTGAGGCGTGCTCTCGCTCGCCTCTTGACCTTCGCCGACCTGGGTCACCCCGTCCTCCCTCGGTGATCGTGCGATCAGCGGACCCGTATTGCCGTGGTCTTGGCTGTGGTGCCATTTCATAGCGTAGGCGGTTCGGACACCCGCCGAGAGCGACCTTACCCGTGTGGCGCTAACTCCGGACACGGCATCCTCGCGCGCCGGCAGCGGAGTAACGCCCTATTAGTAGCTATAGGCCTATTAGGTACCCTTTTGCACATGGCTGATCTCGTGGCGGAGGTGCGCGCCGGGTACACGTTCGACGGCGCGGCGCTCGATCTCGGCGCTCTGGTGGTCGATGGCGCGTGCGACGCGACCGCGCAGGTGCGTATCCCGCTCGGCATGCTCAACCGGCACGGGCTGGTCGCGGGCGCCACCGGTACCGGAAAGACCAAGACTCTCCAGGTGCTGGCCGAGCAGCTGAGCGCCGCCGGCGTGCCGGTCTTCCTGGCCGACATCAAGGGCGACGTGTCGGGCATGTCGGCGCCCGGCGCCAGCAACGAAAAGATCACTGCGCGGGCCGCCGACATTGGGCAGGAGTGGCAGCCGGCCGCGTACCCGGTCGAGTTCTACGCGCTCGGCGGTCGGGGTGCGGGAATTCCGGTGCGGGCCACGATGACATCGTTTGGCCCGGTGCTGCTCGCCAAGGTGCTCGGGCTCACCGACATCCAGGCGTCCTCGCTCAACCTGATCTTCCACTTCGCCGACGCGCACGGACTGCCGCTGCTCGATGTCAAGGATCTGCGGTCGGTCATCCAGTACCTGGTTTCCGACGAGGGCGCGGCGGAGCTGCGGTCGCTCGGGGGCCTTTCCAAGCAGACCGCCGGCGTGCTGCTGCGCGAGCTGGTCGCGTTCTCCGACGCGGGCGCCGACGACTTCTTCGGCGAGCCGGAGTTCGACACCGCCGACCTCATGCGCGTCGCCCCTGACGGCCGCGGCACGGCCTCGATTCTCGAACTGCCCGGTGTGGTGACCCAGCCCGCACTCTTCTCCTCTTTCCTTATGTGGCTGCTGGCGGACCTGTTCCAGGACCTGCCTGAGGTCGGCGACCTCGACAAGCCGAAGCTGGTCTTCTTCTTCGACGAGGCCCACCTACTCTTCAAGGACGCGTCCAAGGAGTTCCTGGAGTCGATCACGCAGACGGTCCGGCTGATCCGGTCCAAAGGCGTCGGCGTCTTCTTCGTGACCCAGACCCCCAAAGACGTGCACTCCGATGTGCTCGCGCAGCTCGGCAACCGGGTGCAGCACGCGCTGCGGGCGTACACGCCGGACGACGCGAAGGCGCTCAAGGCGACCGCTTCGACGTTTCCGCACTCGGCGTACGACCTGGAGGAGGCGCTCACCCAGCTCGGCACCGGGGAGGCCATGGTCACGGTGCTCTCCGAGAGGGGGGCGCCCACCCCGGTCGCCTGGACGCGGCTGCGCGCCCCGCAGTCGCTGATGGCAGCCGTGGACGCCGCCACGATGGAGTCGATCGTGCGGGGTTCTGCCCTGCACACGAAGTATTCCAAGCCGGTCGACCGGGAGTCGGCGTACGAGAAGCTGGCCGCGAAGCTGGCTCCGGCTTCTCCACAGCCTGCTGTGGACAAACCGGCTAGTTATCCACAGGACCAGCCTGGCGTCGTGGAACGGGCGCCCCCCGCGACCGCCACGACGCCGCCCCCCGGGGCCGCCGGGCCGCCCCCCGGCGCGGCGACCGCGCGCCAGATTTTTGGTACCGCCAAGAAGCGCCGCCGCTAGCGGCCGATCTTGCGGCGGACCATGCCCATCACCTCGGTGATCTCGGAGACCTTCAGCCCGAGAGCGATGCCGATGTAGGTACCGCCGATCGCGAGGCCGCCGACGACGAGCTGGAGGATCGCCTCGGGACGCTTCGGCGTCCAGTCGCCGGGCAGCAGGTACACGACGACGATGCCCACGACCGTCGCGCCGACGGCGGCGATGCCTACCTTGACGAAGTTCGCCAGGATCGCGCCGAACGGGATCGCGCCGATCCGCCGCCGCAGGAGCATCGCGGAGATCAGCGCTCCCGCCGCGTACGACACCGCGTTGGCGAACATCAGCCCCGGCGCCGCGAACGCGGCTGAGAAGAGCGCGAAGATGACGAGCTGCACGAGGATGCGCAGGCCCACCACCGGCAGGTTGATCAGCGCCGAGGTCTTCGTCTCCTGCCGGGCGTAGAAGCCCACCGTGTAGAGCTGGCTGATCGAGAACGGCACGAGCGCCACCGCCGCGACGACCAGTACCAGGGCGGTGTCGGTGGCGTTTTCCGCGCTGTACGCGCCGCGCTGGAACAGCGTGATGGAGATCGGAGCGGCGAGCACCGCGTAGCAGATCGCCACCGGTGTCAGCACCGCGGTGATCATGCGGGTGCCGCGGGCGAGGTCGGCGGCCAGGTCGGCGTTGCGGTGGTCGGCGGCCGCGGCGCTCATCCGGGGCGCGAGGGCGGTGATGATGGAGACCGAGATGATGCCGTGCGCCATCATCATCAGCAGGAAGACGTTGTTGTAGATCATCGGGCCGGGCGCGTTTTCGCCGCTGGCCGCGTTCAGCAACTTGAACGCGACGACCTGGCCGATCTGGGTGGCCACCACGTAGCAGAGCGCCCAGCCGCCGAGCCGGCCCAGCTCGCGCAGGCCCAGCTCGCGGAAGTCGAACCGCCAGCGCCACTTGAAGCCGACCTTGCGCAGCGCGGGAAACAGGCCCGCGCTCTGGACCACCACGCCGAGCAGCGTGCCGCCACCGATCAACGCGATCTGGCCGGCCGTCATCTGCCCGGGCCTGATCGCCTCGGTGCCATAGATGATCATGTACAGCGCGCCGGTGGCGATCACCACGAGGTTGTTGAGGATCGGCGTGAACATCGGGGTGGCGAAGTGCCCCCGCGTGTTCAGCACCGCGCTGAGGACACCCGAGATGCCGATGAAGAAGATCATCGGAAGCATCAGGTACGACATCTGGGTGACCAGGTCCTGGAAATCCGGTCCCTGCTTGTCGCTGGCGTACAGGGCGGTCAACAGCGACGCACACAGCGTGGCCAGGAGCGCCGCCACGCCGAGTGCCACCACCGCCAGTGTCAGCAGGCGCTGGGTGTATGCCTGGCCACCGTCGGCGTCGGCCTTGCGCCGGCGCACGAGCATCGGGATCACGACGCTGGCGAGGATGCCGCCCAGCAGCAGCTCGTAGACCACGCTCGGCACGACCTGCGCGGTCGTGTACGCGTCGCCGATCGCGCCACCACCGAGGGCCGCCGCGAGCACGAGCGTGCGCAGGAAACCGGTGCCGCGGCTGACCAGGCTGCCGATCGCCATGATCGCGCTGTTGCTGGCGGCGCTGGCCTCGCCTGGCTGCGGTGCGGTGCCGGCGCTCACCGGCGGTGGCGCACCGGTGGTCGAGATCAGTACCGCGCCGTCCGCCTCTGACGGGTCGAGGTGCCCGGCGTTGGCACTCCGGTACAGACCGCCGCTCATCTCACCCCAATGTCTCGCTTTCGCCGCCCTAAGGGTACGGGCATGCCGCCGCCCAATACTTCGACGACCCATGCCGCCTCGGCGGGCACGACCGGCGGCGTGAGCGCGTCGACGATCGTGGGATGGTCGCAGTCAGCGGCGTCGAGGGCGGCCAGCAGCGCGGATATGTCTGACGCCCGCGCCGCGGCGGCCACCTGATCCGTGTACCAGGGCTCCGAGAGCAGCCGGGCGATCCGCCGCTCGGCCAGTCGCACCAGTTCGGCCAGCTCGTCGAAGGGAAACCGCTCGTTGTCGGTGACCCTGAGTGTGCGCAGGTCGCGCTGAGTTATCGCCACGTACTCGGCCACCTGCTCCTCGCTCAGCACCGGCCACGGCTCCCCCGCGTCAGGGAACAGTGGCTCCTGCTCCAACGGCGGTGCCGGTACCCGCAAAGACCGCAGCGCGGCGCCCAGCAGCGCACGGACCGCGTCCGCGTCGTCTTCCGGGGTGATCGGCGCGAACCGCGACAGCAGCACCACCGGCAGCCCCGGATGCGGCAGCGACGGGTCGTCCAGCGCGGTGACCCGCCCGATCAGCTCGACCTCCGGCCAGCGCAGGCAGTGCGGATGCCAGTCGGACGGGTCGTCCCAGCCGAGCTGGATCGGTTCGATCGTGATCGGGGTGCGCAGGCCGAGGCCGAACGTGCCGTGGTGCCGGTCGACGTCGAGCACCAGCCCGAAGCCGTGCGAGACCGGAAATGTGATCCGTAACTCGACCGGGTCCGTCTCGTCCGGGTCGCTGCCCCGGAACCACTCGGCCCAGAAGGCGGGGTCTTCGCTGAGGGTCCGCAGGACCTCGGGTACCGGCACGAGGCACCATCCTGCCCCACCGATAGGCTGGCTGTCCCATGTCCGAGAGCCCAAACGCCGCCGCCACCGAGCGCCGCCACCTCACCGCCGCGCAGCGCAACGCCGTCGCCGAACTCCTGCGGGTCTCCCCCGTCGCTGACGAGCTGGGCCGCCGGTTCGCCAAGGCCGGATTCGAGCTGCACCTCGTGGGCGGGTCGGTGCGTGACGCGCTGCTCGGCCGCCTGGGTGACGACCTCGACTTCGCCACCGACGCGCGGCCGGACGACACGCTCCGCGTGCTCAAGGGCTGGGCCGAGGCCACCTGGGAGACCGGGCGCGACTTCGGCACGATCGGGGCGCAGCGCCACGGCATCCGGCTGGAGATCACCACGTTCCGCGCGGAGGCGTACGACGGGGTCACGCGCAACCCGGTCGTCAAGTACGGCGACAACCTCCTGGACGACCTGCGGCGGCGCGACTTCACCGTCAACGCGATGGCGGTGAGCGTGCCCGAGCACGTGTTCACCGACCCGTACGGCGGCCTCGACGACCTCGCCGCGCGGCGCATCCGCACTCCCGGCACGCCGCAGGAGTCGTTCGGCGACGACCCGCTCCGGATGCTGCGGGCGGCCCGGTTCGCCGCCCAGCTCAGGTTCGCGGTCGACCCCGATGTGCGGATGGCGATGGAGGCGATGGCCACCGACCTCGACCGGATCACGGCCGAGCGCATCCGCGACGAGTTCACCAAGCTGATGTGCGGCGCCGACCCGGTCGCCGGCCTGCGGCTGCTCGTCGACACCGGACTCGCCCAGCGCTTCCTCCCCGAACTGCCCGCGTTGAAGCTCGCCATCGACGAGCACGCCCAGCACAAGGACGTCTACGAGCACACCCTCACCGTGGTCGACAACGCGGTGCGCCTCGAAGACGACGAGGGCCCCGACTTCGTGCTGCGGTTGGCGGCGCTGATGCACGACATCGGCAAGCCCGCCACCAAGGTCGTCGACCGGGCGGGCCGGGTCAGCTTCCACCACCATGAGGTGGTCGGCGCGCGCATGACCAAGCACCGCATGAAAGAGCTGCGGTACCCCAAGGACGTGACGTCCGAGGTGGTCAAGCTGGTGGCGCTGCACCTGCGCTTCTACGGGTACGGGCGGGGCGAGTGGACCGACTCGGCGGTGCGCCGGTACGTGGCTGACGCCGGTGACCTGCTATCCAGGCTCCACAAGCTCACCCGGTCCGACTGCACCACCCGCAACCGCCGCAAGGCCGCCCAGCTCGCCTCGGACTACGACGCGCTGGAGGAGCGGATCGCCCGGATCGCCGCGGAGGAAGATCTCGCACGGGTCCGGCCCGACCTCGACGGCAATGCGATCATGGAGCTGCTCGGCGTACCGCCCGGCCCGATCGTCGGCAAGGCCTGGCGGCACCTCAAGGAGCTGCGGCTCGAACGCGGCCCGCTCGACCGCGACGAGGCAGAGGCTGAGCTGCGGCGATGGGCGCGAGACGAAGGTGTGATCTAGGCAGGGCCGCTTCGCGGTTACCGGTCGTGGTGTCCCTCGGCTACCGTCGCAAGGCGAATCCACGAAGGGGAGGCCATAGGGATGCAGCCGTGTGCGGTCTGCGGCGGCGTGCTCGTCGACGCGGCCGGCTACTGCACCCAGTGCCGCACGTTTCGCGGCGTGCCGCAGCAGCAGCCCTACACGCCGTACCCGACGAGCGTGCCGCCCGGCTATCCACAGCAGACCAGCGGCGGCGGTTACCCGGGCAGCTATCCCCCGCAGCGCGGCCGCTCCTTCCTGGTGCCGCTGATCGCGCTCGGGGCGACACTGTTCGTCCTCGTGGTCGCGATCGTCGTGGTGGCGGCCACCCGCGGCGGCGGTGAAGAACCCGACCCCATCGCCAACCCCACCACCGCGACGGCTACGCCCTCCTCCGGCCCGTCGTCCAGCGCTTCTCCGTCGGCCTCGCCCGCCGGCGTCATCGACGAGTGCGTGATCGGCACGTGGCGAGTCACCTCGCACCGGGAGGACGTCAACGTGCCCGACCAGGGCAAGGTCACCTTCACCGGCGGCGAAGAGGCGATGCTCCGGCTCAACGCGGACGGCACCGGCGAGACCGACTACCGGGGCGGCACGAAGTTCGAGGGCGACATGGACGGCCAGAAGGTGACCCTGGAGATCTCCGGCACCGTGAAGTACCGGTACACCGCCACGGGCGGCAAGGTCACTCTGAGCGAGCTGGAGTCGAACGCCACCGGCAAGCTGTTCCTGGACGGCGAGCAGTACGGCGATCCGCTGCCTTTCGAGGGCAGCGAGGACCCGGTCACCTACACCTGCTCCGGCGACAGCCTGACCCAGCGCACCTTCCTCTTCACGACCGAATTCACCCGCGTCAGCTGACGGTGTCGTACCCCGGCGCGACAATGGTCGGGTGCACTGGTTGGTAGTCGATTCGCCGATTGACGCGTTGGGCGTCGCCGTCGATGACGTCGGGGTTTGTGGGGTGCGGTTTGGCGGAGTCGACGCGCCCGCCACGACCGATGACCCGATGCTCAAGACGGCCGTCGACGAGATCGCGGCTTACTTCGCGGGTGAGTTGATGCAGTTCAGCGTGCCACTGTCGGTTCGGCGCGGCAGCGAGTTCGAGCGCGCCGTCTGGCGGGAGATGTCGCGGATTCCCTACGGGGAGATGCGCACCTATGGCGAGATCGCCGCAGCGGTGGGTGATCCGGGTGGGGCGCGGGCGGTCGGCGTGGCCTGTAACCGCAACCCGATACCGGTGATCGTGCCTTGTCACCGCATCGTCGGGGCGGGCGGCAAGCTGGTGGGCTTCGGTGGGGGGCGGCACCGCAAGCGATCCTGGCTGGAGCTGGAGGCCGGGGGGGCGCGGGGGCGCCCCTGGCGATGAAAGGGGCCGGGCGCACGCGCGCCCGGCCCTCAAAGTCGCAGCGTTACCGCTCGACCTCGCCCTTGATGAACGCCTCGACCGCGGCGTGTGCCTCGTGGTCGGCGTACTGGACGGGGGGTGACTTCATGAAGTACGACGACGCGGAGAGCACAGGGCCGCCGATGCCCCGGTCTTTCGCGATCTTCGCCGCGCGGACCGCGTCGATGATGACGCCGGCCGAGTTGGGCGAGTCCCACACCTCGAGCTTGAGCTCGGCGTTGAGCGGCGCGTCGCCGAACGACCTGCCCTCCAGCCGGATGTAGGCCCACTTGCGGTCGTCGAGCCACGGCACGTGGTCGGACGGGCCGATGTGGACGTCGGACTTGGCCATCTCGTGCGGCACCTGAGACGTCACCGACTGGGTCTTGGAGATCTTCTTGGAGACCAGCCGGGTGCGTTCCAGCATGTTCATGAAGTCCATGTTGCCGCCGAAGTTCAGCTGGTACGTGCGCAGCAGCTCGACGCCACGGTCTTCGAAGAGCTTCGCCAGCGCGCGGTGCACGATGGTCGCACCCACCTGGCTCTTGATGTCGTCGCCGACGATCGGCAGGCCGGCGTCTTCGAACTTCTTCGCCCACACCGGGTCGGAAGCGATGAAGACCGGCAGCGCGTTGACGAAGGCGCAGCCCGCGTCGATGGCGGCCTGGGCGTAGTACTTGTCGGCCTCATCGGAGCCGACCGGCAGGTACGACACGACAACGTCTACCCGGGCGTCACGCAGTGCCTGGGCGACGTCGACCGGAGCATCGTCGGACTCGTCGATGATCTCGCGGTAGTACTGGCCCAGACCGTCGAACGTCGGGCCGCGCTGCACCTGTACCCCGGTCGGGGGCACGTCGCACAGCTTGATCGTGTTGTTCTCGCTGGCGGTGATCGCCTCGGCGAGGTCTCGGCCCACCTTCTTGGCGTCCACGTCGAACGCCGCGACAAACTCCACGTCGGACACGTGGTAGTCGCCGAAGGTGACGTGCATGAGACCCGGAACGCGGTCGTTGGGGTCGGCGTCGCGGTAGTACTCCACGCCCTGAATCAGGGACGAGGCGCAGTTACCCACGCCGACGATGGCCACGCGGACGGAGCCCATCGCGGTTGCCTCCTTCTTGTTCATCACGGCCGCTCCGGCAATTCCCTGGCAGACCCAGGCGGAGGCGGGCTGTCTTCGACTTGTGGACCCCCGATGTCGGGAGCCCGGCCGGAGCGCTCGTTGGCGATGAGCTCCTCCAGCCAGCGGACCTCACGCTCGCAGGCGTCGAGACCATGGCGCTGCAGTTCGAGTGTGTAGGCGTCGAGGCGCTCGGCGGCGCGCGCGAGCACGTCGCGTAGCCCCTCCCGGCGCTCCTCCACCTTCCGGCGGCGGCCTTCCAGGATGCGTAGCCGGGTGGCGCGGTCGGTGCGGGCGAAGAAGGCGAAGTGGACGCCGAATCCGGCGTCGTCGTACGTCTCCGGCCCTACCTTGGCGAGCAGATCGGCGAACCGTTCCTTGCCCTCCGCGGTGATCTTGTAGACGACCCGTCCCCGCCGGGTGGTCAGTGGCGGGATCTCCTCCGCGTCGGCGGACGTCTCGCCCGCTTCGGTGATCCAGCCGTCGCTCTGCAGCCTGCGCAGCGTCGGGTACAGCGTGCCGTAGCTGATCGCCGCCCGGATCGCCCCCAGTTTGGTGTTGAGCTCCTTGCGGAGCTCGTATCCATGCATCGGTGACTCCTGCAGGAGGCCGAGGATGGCGAGCTCGAGCATTGTCACCACCACCTCCAGCCCCGATGTATCGGCCCGATACATCGTCACGTTAGCTCGACTCGGCATGAGTTTCAAACCCCGAAACGGGTCGGTGTCGCTACGGAAAGTGACGCCTGTCGCCACTCGGGGCGGAACCGCGTACCCTCGTGCGCATGCGCACGCAGCGGCAGGTGGTCGACTACTCGCTTCAGAAGCGAGCGCTGCTGCGTGAAGTCCTGTCGGGCCGGGTTGGGACGTATGAGGTCTGTGATGCCTCGCCGTACCTGAAGAACGCAGCTCGCTTCCATGGTGAGCCGATCGACCGACGGTGCCCGATCTGCCGACGCGAGAACCTAACGCTGGTCCACTACATCTATGGCGATGAGCTGAAGCAGTCGGCCGGCCAAGCGCGCACGCTCACCGAGCTGCCCGTCCTGGCGATGACGTTCCGTGAGTTTCAGGTCTACGTGGTCGAGGTGTGCCGCGGCTGCGACTGGAACCACCTGGTCGAGCAGTACCTTCTCGGCCGCGACGGCCTGTCCGGCGACGACTCCACCCCCGAGTCCGTCGCGGCAGGTGCGTCCGCCTCCGCCACGCCGGTCGGCTCCATGGCCGGCTCCGGCGCACCGACCGGTACCCCCTCGGGCTCCGGCGCGCCGGCTTCCAAACGAAGGCGAGGGGCCCGACGGTGACCACCGCTTGCCCGAGCGACAGGGTTTTTCCCAAGTGGCGGGGCGAGCGTTCACTCGTTAATCGGATAAGTCCGAATATGTCGGGTAACTGGTGGGCCGCCGTGCCCACCACACAACGTGTCCTAACTCACCGCAAACCGGTGGTGTCGCAGCAGCGTGCCACCGCGACCGGCAGGGTGTGACGAATGAACTCGTACGACGACCCTAGTTCCGCGCGCGGTCGGGCCCAGATTCCGGGCCCGTCCGGCGACCACGGCTCCGACCGCGAGTCGGGCGCCCGGGGGTCGGCAGGCGCGGATGGCGGCTGGCCGGCGAACGGCAACGGGTACGGCCGGGCCAGCGCCTCGCCGTCCCCGCGGCCAGTATCGCCAGCCGGTCGCGCTTCGGTCGGCTCCGCGTCCGTCGGTGCCGCCTCGGCCGGCGCCGCTTCGGTCGGCTCGGCCGGACGGGCGCGGGTCGGCGGCAGGGCCAGCGTCGGCGCGGCGGCGGGTTCGGCGGGTGCCGCCGGACGCGCCACGGTCGGGCGGGCGTCGGTGCGGCCGGTCTCGCCGGCTGCCCCCGAGTTCGGCGGTCCCGACTTTCTGGAAGGGCCCGGCGGGCCCGGTGGGCCGACCGGTCCCGGTCGGCGCGGCGGTAAGAGCGGCAAGGGCGGCGACCCGGCGGCGATCAAGAAGGCCAAGCGGCGCAAGCGCGTCAACCTGATCGTCGCGGCGTTCGCGGTGCTCGTCATGCTCGCCGGTGGCGCGGTCGTCGGCCTGACGTGGTTCTACGACGACGTGCCGCAGTACAAGACCGACGAGCTCCAGGCCACC
>NZ_JAIBNX010000157.1 GCF_026130045.1 Micromonospora sp. CPCC 205371 | reverse complement strand
GATCAAGGGCAAACGCACGCGGAAAAGAGATCCAACCACGTGCATTCGCCCTTGATCGGCGGGAAGGCAGCGCGCGGGCGCGGCGCGGGACCGGGCGTGCGGCGCGGAGCCCGGCGCGTGCGGCGCGGGGCCGGGCATGCGGTGCGGGGCAGGCGCGCACGGCGGTGGGCGGAGGCTGGGAGGTGGCGCGGACAGGGGGACGGGACGTGATGTTGCCGTTCGTGGTCGGGGCCGGGGAGTTTGGCGGGAGCGAGAAAGAGAGTTGCTAGGACTTCACATTCTCGCAACATCCACGTACGGTAATCGATGTCTGGGAGCGCTTCCAAAGAACATGCTCGATGAAAAGGGAGTCCCGCATGCTCAGGAGATCCGTGCTCACCGCGGCCGTCGCTGCTGCGACCATGAGCCTGGCCGCGGCGACCGTGGTCGGCGTCGGGTTGTTGCGACCACACGTCGCGGCCGCGGCCGAGTCCGCGTTTTATATTGACCCGGAGACGCAGGCCGCCCGCTGGGTCGCCGCCAATCCTAACGACTCACGGACCCCGGTCATCCGGGATCGCATCGCAAATGTTGCCCAGGCGCGGTGGTTTACCACCACCAACACGTCGGCGGTACGGGCGCAGGTCGACGGGTTCGTCGGCGCCGCCGCGGCAGCGGGCAAGATCCCGATCATGGTGGTCTACAACGTGCCGAACAGGGACTGTGGTGGCGCCAGCTCAGGTGGCGCGCCCAGCCACCAGGCGTACCGCCAGTGGGTCGACCAGGTCGCGGCCGGCCTTGCGGGCCGCCCGGCCTACATCATTCTCGAACCCGACGTGCTCGCCCTGATGAGCGACTGCCAGAGCGCGGCCCAGCAGGCCGAGACCGCGGCCTCGATGGCGTACGCGGGCAAGGCGCTGCGCGCCGGCTCCTCCCAGGCGCGGGTGTACTTCGACGCCGCTCACTCGGCGTGGCTGTCGGCCGGCGAGATGGCCCGCCGTCTCGTGCAGGCCGACATCGCCAACAGCGCGCACGGCATCTCGGTCAACGTGTCGAATTATCGCGCCAACAGCGAGCTGATCCCGTACGCGAAGGCGGTCGTGGCCGCCATCGGCGCGCCAAACCTGAAGATCGTCGTCGACACGAGCCGCAACGGCAATGGGCCGGCCGGTTCTGAGTGGTGCGACCCGCCGGGACGCGCGATCGGCATCGAGACCACCAACGTGACCGGCGACGCCGCGATCGACGCGTACCTGTGGATCAAGCTGCCGGGCGAGGCCGACGGCTGCATCGCGGGGGCCGGCCAGTTCGTACCGCAGCGGGCTTATGATCTTGCGATCGCGGCCCCGCCGCGGACGACTCCGCCCGCGACGACGCGCCCGGCCACGACTCCCCCGGCCACCACTCCCCCGGCGACGACGCCGCCGGCGACCACCCCGCCCGCGACGACTCCGCCGGTGACGGAATCGCCGGCACCGACCGCGTGCTCCATTGTGTACACGCCGAACGTGTGGACCGGTGGCTTCACCGCGGAGATCCGGATCACGAACCGGGGCAGCGCGGTGACGAGTTGGACGCTGGCGTTCACGGTCGGCTCGAACGTCCGGCTCACCACCGGCTGGAGCGGCACGTGGACCCAGTCCGGCTCCCAGATCACCGCACGTAACGCCGCCTGGAACGGATCGCTGGCCACCGGCGCCACGACCAGCATCGGCTTCCAGGGCACCTACACCGGCAGTGCACCAGGCACGCCCACCGCGTTCACACTGAACGGTGTTGGCTGCACAGCTTGACCCGCCCCCACAAACGGGTGTGGCCCCTCGTTGGGACGTCGAGGGGCCACACCCAGGGACATTTGGATGGGACGATGTAGTCATGTCCACCGCTGTCGATACGGCCACCCAGCCGCCACGCCGGCGCGGCCACACCCGCTGGATCGCCATCGGGGTCGTCGTCCTGACCGCCGTGCTGGTCGCGGTGGTGCTGCGAAGCATCGGCTCGGGTGGCACCGCCGAGCCGCCGTCCCTGCACAACCAGCTCGCCGACCAGGTCGCCGCCATTCTCGAGCAGTCCACGACGACCGAGCACCACGCGCACGGGCACGGCGAGGTGACCGAGGCGGGCAAGGTGGTGTGCGAGGCGAAGACGCTCGGCTTCGACCCGCCGGGCGCCGCCACGCTCGCCGAGGTGAAGACCTTTTACGGATACCACCTGTGCGCGGTCGCCGAGAAGGATCGCCCGTGGGACTTCGCGGTCAAGCTGAGCGGGCCACTGTCCGTCCAGTTCGCCCAGCCGCCGGTGATCCGGGTGGCCGAGGGCGGCGAGGGTTACCCGGAGCGGGTCCGCCAGATCATCCCCGCGCAGTACCAGGAGCAGGCTTTCAAGGCGTTGATCGACCCGGAGGACATGCGCGACCTGCGGTCGCGCTTCGAAGACGCCGCTTAGGGATGTAGGAGCACCTTCACCGCGCCGTCCTGCTTCTTCTGGAAGATTTGGTACCCGTGCGGCGCCTCACCCAGCGGCAGGTGGTGGGTCGCGAACGTGTCGACGCCGAGCGGATCGGTGTCTCCGGTCAGCAGCGGCATGATGTCGTCGACCCAGCGGCGCACGTTCGCCTGGCCCATCCGCACCTGCACCTGCTTGTCGAAGAGGGTCAGCATCGGCATGGGATCGGCCATCCCGCCATACACGCCGATCAGCGAGATCGTGCCGCCACGCCTGACGATGTCGATCGCCGAGTGCAGCGCCACCAGCCGGTCGACGCCGGCCTTCTGCATGAATTTCGCGGCGACCGCGTCGGGTAGCAGGCCGGCCATCTGCTGAGCCAGCTTGCCGGCGGGCGCGCCATGCGCCTCCATCCCGACGGCGTCGATCACAGCGTCAGGGCCGCGTCCGTCGGTGCGATCGCGGATCATCTCGGTGAGGTCATCGTCGACCGCACCGAGGTCGACGATCTCAATGCCCCGTGCGCGTGCGCGCTCGAGGCGCTCGGGCACGAGGTCTACGCCAATGACCCGACCGGCGCCTCGGTGCATGGCGATCCGGGCGGACATGTCACCGATCGGTCCGAGTCCGAGCACGACCACCGAGCCGCCCGGCGGGATCGCCGCGTACTCGACCGCCTGCCACGCGGTCGGCAGCACGTCCGACAGGTACACGAAACGGTCGTCGGGCGGCCCCTCCGGTACCTTGATCGGCCCGTAGTGCGCCTGCGGCACCCGCAGGTACTCCGCCTGACCGCCGGGCACCTCGCCGTACAGCTTGGTGTAGCCGAACAGCGCGGCGCCCATGCCCGTGTCCCGGCACTGCGTGGTCTCGCACTGGGTCTGCAGCCCTTGGCCGCACATATAGCAGTGGCCGCACGCGATCTGGAACGGCACCACGACCCGGTCACCGGGTCTGATGCCGGTGACCTCCGCGCCGACCTCCTCGACGATGCCCATCGGCTCGTGGCCGAGCACGTCGCCCTTGCCCATGAAGGGGCCCATCACCTCGTACAGGTGAAGATCGGAACCGCAGATGCCGCTCGACGTGACCTTGATGAGCGCGTCCGTGGGCTCCTTGATCGTGGGGTCGGGAACGTCGTCGACCCGGACGTCCCTCTTGCCGTGCCAGGTAACCGCTCGCATGCACGCGAGATACCCCGAGCCGGGGAGCTGAACCTGGCCCGGCGGGTGGCCCGCCCCGCCGGGCGCAGGTCGGACCCACCAGCCGGGGGTTCGTGGGGCGCTATCCGCCGGTGGCGTGCAGGTCCGCCACCTCCGCCGCGGTCAGCACCCGGCTGTACACGCGGAAGTTGTCGAGGGCGCCGTCGAGGTAAGGGTCGCCGCCGTACTGCGAGCGACCGAGCCAGTTCTGGGTGGTGGTGCCAAGGTCCGCCGGGCGCCGGCTCATCGAGGAGTTCCGGGCCGCTTCGACGCCGTTGATGTACAGGATGCCGACGCTGCCGGAGAGTGTGACCGCGACATGCGTCCACACGCCCGCCGTCAGCGCGGCCGGCGCGTTGATGCGTTGCTCGCCGCCGGATCCGGAGCTGGTGATCGCGAAGCGCGCCGTGCCCGCGCTGGTGCGCGGCGTGAAGAACATGTTGGCGGCGGTGCCGGTGCCGAAGTCGAACACCCGGGCCCAGGTCGCGATCGTGTCCACCCGGACCCAGGTGGCGACGCTGCACGCGGTCGCGCCGGCGAGGATGCCCGACGGGAGCGCCACGTGCGCGGCCGAACCGCTGAGGTTGACCGCGTTGCCGGTGCGGCCCGCTATCCAGCCCGCACCGCCAGCGATGGTGGCGGTGCGCCCGTTGCCGGTCGCGTCCGCCGCGGTGGTGCCGGTCGTCTCGTCGAAGCGGTAGTGCGCCACGAACGGCGGCAGCTGTGGTGTGGTGCTGACGTTCCAGTACACCGTGTACCGCTGGCCGTGCATCTTGTAGAACGGCAGCAGCGTGACCTGTCCCGTACTGGCGGTCGCGGTGAACTGCATCGGCGTCGACGTCGACGCGATGGTCGAGGCGTTGAGCGTGGGCAGCGACGAGAGGTTGTTGGTGCCGTACGCACCCGCGAGCACGATTGGCCCGTACTTGACAGCCTGCGTGGCCGCACTGTCTGGAGTGGACTCGCGGGTTAGCGCCATCGGCAGCGAGATGTCGACCGCGTCGCCCGAGGCCCACGTGCGGCTGATCGTCGCGTACGAGCCGGGCGTCACGGGCTCGGTGACGGGGGTGCCGTTGACGCGGATCTGGGCGCCGGCGGCCCACAATGGCACCCGCACCTTCAACGTGAACGCCCCGGAACCGGTGATGGTCAGCCGGCTGGTCGTCGTCTCCGGGAAGCTGGTCTCCTGCCGCACCGTGATGCCCCGCTCCGACCACATCAGCACCGAGGCGATGAAGAGGTTCACGTACAGCGTGTCGCCCGAGTGGAAGTAGATGCTGTCGGCGTACTTGGTGTTGCTCTCCATGCCGGTGCCGTGGCAACACGTCCAGTCGTTGTAGTCGTTGCTGTACGTCTTGATGCCGCCGGGACGCAGCGGCACGTAGTAGCAGTGGAATCCGTGCGACGACGACGGGTTCTGCGCACCGAGGATGTGGTTGTAGAGCGCCTTTTCGTAGTACTCCATGTAGTCGGCGCGGGTCGGGTTGGTGAAGAAGAGCTGCCGGCTCAGCTTCAGCATGTTGTATGTGTTGCAGCACTCGGCCGTCGTGTCGCTCAGCTCGCTGGCGATGCGGCCCGCCGCCTTGAAGTACTCGCCGTTGGAGTTGCCGCCGATCGCGTACGAGTGCCGCCCGACCACGATGTCCCAGAAGTTGGCGGCGATGTCGCGGTATCGCGTCTCGCCCGTGGCGTGGTACTCCCGGATCGCGCCCAGCGCCTTGGGAATCTGCGTGTTCGCGTGGTACCCGCTGAGCTGGTCCAGATTGGACGCGAGCGGGTCGAAGACCTCGGCGTGGTCGAAGTACCGGGCGGTCGCCAGGTGGTTAGGGTCACCGGTTAGCTGGTAGAGGTTGGCCAGCGTCTCGTTCATGCCGCCGAACTCGGTGTCCAGCATGTTCTGCCGCTGCGTCTGCGTGAGCCGGTCATTGCGGAACTTCACCCACGCGGCCATCTTCGTCAACACGTCGAGCGCCTGCGCGTTGCCCGCGAGCAGGTGCATGTCGAGCAGACCTGCCATGATCTTGTGGAGCGTGTAATACGGCGCCCACACCGGCTGCCGGGCCTCGACACGGTCGATGAAGCTTTCCGGGAACGCGGAGAGGTACCCGGTGTTGAAGCCGGCGGTGGTCGCGCGGTCCTGGCACTTGGCCAGCTCGGCGACCAGGTAGTCACCCTTGGTCTTGAACGCGGCCGGGCCCGCGTTGGCGTATCCCTGGGCGAGCGCGGTGAGCAGATGGCCCATCGAGTGGCCACGCAGCTCGGTGGTCGGCGACTCCCAGCCGCCCATCGCGGCGGCCGACGACGGCAGACCGACGTTGAGGCGGAACATGTGCAGCATCCGGTCGGGGTCGAGGAAGCTCAGGTAGCTGTGCGTGCGCGCCATGTTGGCCTGGAACGGGCCGGAGAGCAGCGTGACGGCGGACAGCGGGAACGGGTACACGGACACCCCGGTGTCGGGCAGGGCGGCGGACGCGGGCCGGCCGCTGAACGCCGTGAGGCCGGCGGCCGCGGCGGCACCGGCGACACCGGTGACTCCCGCCCGGAGGACGGTGCGGCGGGTAGGTGACATCTGTTTCACCTCCTCCTCTGTGGCAGCCAGACGCGCATGGTCGCGGGACCGCGGTTGGCCCACAGGTGGTACGGAACGAGCCTGAGCGTGCCCACCTCCGGCTCGCCGTCGCCGGGCGACCCGTACGGCCAGCCGTTGGCGGAGACCGGAAGCTGAGCGGCCGGTACGTCGAGGGCGACGGCGTCCGGCCCCAGTGCTGGCAGGGGTCGTTCCACCGCCGGCGCCGACCGGTCAGCCGCAACCGCGTCGAGCGGTATCGCGGGGTCCTGGTCGACCGATTCCGCGCAGTACACCAGCGGGCCCCGCTCGACCGCGACGCAGTCACGCACCGAGTCGATGCGCGGATCGGGCGTGGTCCACCGTGGACCGATCGGCAACTCCAGTCGCACCTGGTCGCCGCCGCGCCAGGTGCGGGTAACCCCCGCGTATCCGGGCCGTACCCGCTGGGTGCCGTCGGGCGTGACGAGCGTGGCCTCACCGGCCCAGCCCGGCACCCGCAGCGAAAGCCGCCATGGCCTTGCTTCGGTCGCGGTGATCCGCACGGTCACGTCTCCATGCCACGGATACCCGGTCTCGATGGCCAATCCGATGCCGTCCGCCCTCACCTCCGCGGACGCGTATTGGTGCACCTGCACCCCGTCACCGTCGGCGGTCACCAGGTAGCCGCCGAGCGAGGCGAGCGTGCGCGCGATGTTCGTCGGGCAGCACGACACGTCTCGCCAGGGTGCCCGCTCGCTCGACGAGGCACGCGGCCACGGCCTCGACGAGTCCACCGGGGCACCGGCCACCCGCTGGTGCAACGGGTTGGTGTAGAAGAAGGCTCGCCCGTCCAGCGAGGTCGAGGCGGCCACCACGTTGTACAGCGTGCGCTCGGCCAGGTCGGCGAAGCGCGACTCGCCAGTGGCGAGCAGCAGACGCCACGACAGCATCACCGACGCGACGGCGGCGCAGGTCTCGACGTACGCCCGGTCGGTTGGCAGCTCGAAGTCGTCGCCGAACGCCTCACCCTCGTGCCGCGAGCCCATGCCTCCGGTGAGGTAGGTGCGGGCGGCCACGGTGCGCTCCCACTGCCGGACGACGGCGGCGAGCAGCTTGTCGTCTCCCGTCTCCACCGCCACGTCGACCGCGCCGGACGCCAGGTACAGGGCGCGCACGGCGTGACCGTCGAACGCGGCGCGCTCCCGGATCGGCATGTCGTCCTGGAAGTACGCCCGGCCAAGCTCGATGTCGGGGAGGGTGGCCTGCCCCCGCCGGTCGATGAACAGCCGCGCCTGGTCGAGGTATCGGGTGATGCCGGTGACCCGGTACAGCTCGACGAGCGCCATCTCGATCTCGGGGTGTCCACAGAGGACTTGCCGGCCGGCCGCACCGAACTCCACGCACACGTGGTCGGCGGCGCGGATGGCCGTGGCGGTGAGCGCGTCTTCGAAACCGGTGCGCAGCCGGGCCACGCCCGCCTGGATGAGGTGCCCGTAGCAGTACAGCTCGTGCCCCCACACGAGGTCCGAATAGCGGGGCTGCTGCCCCGGCCGCCCGAACATGGTGTTGAGGTATCCACCCGGCTCCTGCGCGGCCGCGACCACAATGGACAGGTCGTCGAGGGGCGCGTCGCCGCCCCGGCCGATCTCCCAGGCCATCGCCTCGGCCAGCTTGTAGACCTCCGAGTCGGAGAACTCCCGGCCCTGGCGGCGGTGCGGAGCCAGTTCGCCCGCGGCGGCGAGGCGGAAGTTGTCGAGCCAGCCAGTCCGCTCGATCCAGCCGCGCGCGTGAGGGATCGTCGCCGCACCGTTGCGCTCCTGCCGCTCGCCCCAGAAGCCGCCGGTCAGCCGCACCTGGTCGATCCCCACCGGGCTCAACGCCCCGGTGGACGGATGCACCGGTCCGATCATCTTCACCCCTTCAGAGCGCCCGACACTCGCGTATGCGATTAGCCGCCGGTGCCGTGGTCACCAGCAACTGGCTCGGCTGGACGCAATGGGGACCCACTGGCATTCCACCTCCATCGATCCCCGAAAACCTTTTCGGCAATGTAGCCACGCTATTACACCGCTGTCAAGGTCACATTTCTTATGGATCTCATGCCACCATGGTCTACATTGTTGAGGTACCCGAAAGAGTTTCGAAAGGGTTTCGGTGGCCAGGCAGCGTTCGCAGTCCGTCACACTCACCGACGTGGCCCGCCGCGCCGGCGTGTCCGTCGCGACCGCGTCCAAAGCGCTCAACGCCCGCGACGAGGTGGCGCCGGAAACCCGCCGCCGCGTCCTCCAGGCGGCCGACGAGCTCTCGTTCCAACCGAACGTGCTGGCGCGCGGCCTGATCTCCGGCCGCACCCGCACCATCGGGCTACTCACCGACGAGCTCGCCGGCCGGTTCTCCATCCCGATCCTGCTCGGCGTGGAAAACGCGCTCGGCAGCGAGCAGATGTCAGTCCTGCTGTGCGACGCCCGCGGCGACGCCATCCGGCGCCGCCACTACATCCGCACGCTGCTCGCCCGGCAGGTAGACGGCTTCATCATCCTCGGCGACTCCAACGACGTCCGCCCGTCGCTGACGGGCGACATCCCGGTGCCGGTCGTCTACGTGTACGGCGAGTCCGACGACCCGAACGACCTGTCCCTGCTCGCCGACGACGCCGACGGCGCCCGCCTCGCCACCGAACACCTCGTGTCACTGGGCAGGCGCAACATCGCCCACATCACCGGCCCCGAAAACTACCGCGCCGCCCGCGACCGCGTCGCCAGCCTGCGCAACGTGCTCGACGGCGCCGGCCTATCACTGATCGGCGGCGAGCCGCTGTACGGCGAATGGTCGCAACGCTGGGGCCGGCACGCGGCGCGAATGCTGCTCAGCTCGTACCCGGAGATCGACGCGATCTTCTGCGGCAATGACCAGATCGCGACGGGCGTCGCCAACACGCTCCGCGACCTCGGCCGGCGCATTCCCGACGACGTATCGATCGTCGGCTACGACAACTGGCACGAGTTCGCGGCCGACTGCCAGCCCCCGCTGACCACCGTCGACCTCAATCTCCAGCAGCTGGGCGAGACAGCGGTCAAGCACCTGTTCGCCGCCCTGGACGGCCAACCATCATCCGGCGTAATCCGCCAACCGTGCCGCCTGGTAGTCCGCGACTCCACCGGCCCCGCCTAACCCCGCGCCCCTCCTCCTGCGCGCCTCCCTTCCGCCCCCCCGCCTCCCTCCCCGCCCCTCCTCCCTCCCGCCGATCAAGGGCGAATGCACGTGGTTGGATCTCATTTCCGCGTGCATTCGCCCTTGATCGATGCGAATGCCCTTGATCGCGGACCCGGCTGCCAGTTACCCACCGCCCGTCGCTCACCGCACGCCGGCCCCAAGCGCGGCGATCTCGCGGTTGTCGTGACCCAAACCGGGCGTTCCATCGGCGACAACTGCAAGATCGCCGGGCTAGAGGCCACGCTGCCGCGCGAACGCCCCGCCGCGCGGTCCGCGCGGGGCACCTCGCACCCCGGACGACGCCGATCAAGGAGATCTCCATCGATCAAGGGCAAATACACGTGGAAAAGAGATCCAACCACGTGCATTCGCCCTTGATCGGCGAGGGCCGGGCGAAGGGCCGGGCGAAGGGCCGGGCGAAGGGCCGGGCGAAGGGCCGGGCGAAGGGCCGGGCGAAGGGCCGGGCGAAGGGCCGGGCGAAGGGCCGGGCGAAGGGCCGGGCGGGGCTGTGGGGACGGTGAGGCGCGTGGAGGGCGGGTGGGGGCGCCGGTACCGTGGGCGGGTGACGGTGGTTGAGGTGTACACGGATGGGGCTTGCAGCGGAAATCCCGGCCCCGGCGGTTGGGGTGCCGTGCTGCGGTACGGCGGGCATGTCAGGGAGCTGTGGGGTGGCGAGCCCGCCGGCACCACCAACAACCGGATGGAGTTGACCGCCGCCATCCAGGCGTTGGAGCACCTCAACCGTGCGGTCGTCGTGCGCCTGCACACCGACAGCACGTATCTGCGGGACGGCATCACCAAGTGGATGCGCGGCTGGGAGCGCAACGGCTGGATGACATCGGCCCGTACCCCTGTCAAGAACGCCGATCTATGGCGCCGCCTCGCGGCAGCGGCCGAACGTCACAAGATCGAGTGGGTGTGGGTCAAGGGCCACGCTGGCGATGAGGGCAACGAGCACGCCGACCGCCTCGCGAATCGTGGCATGACGGAAGCCCGCGCCCTTACCGCACCCTGACGCCGGAGGCTGTCTCTCCTGGTTCGCGAGCGGCGCGGCGCCCTGAGGCGACGCCTGGATCGGCCCGACCGGGTCGAGCCCGTCGGTGGTCGCCGGGGCCGCTCCAAAAGCCACCGCACCACGCCGCTCGCTCACTGTAGCGAGGGGCCAACGATCGCCACAGTCGTGGCCGCTATGGCGTCGCGGACGCCTCACCGAGCGGCGTGACCTCGACCGAAACGGTTTCGGTGTAGTGGACTTGGCCGAAGCAGGTCACCCGCACCGCTGCCCACCAGTGCGCACCCGGTCGGGCCGTCGGCGGCGCTTCTACGGCGAAGGGCATTTCGACGGTCTCTCCGGCCGGCACGACGACGCCCCGCGTCCATGGCGTGATCGCGACGCCGTCGCGGCCGCCCCACGTGCCGTCAGGGCTTAGCAGTTGCGCTTCGCCGCGCAGCTCACTGCGCAGCAGGTTGGTGAGCCGAAGCGTCAGCTCGGCTCGCCCACCGGGCGCCACCCGCACAGCCGGAGGCTCGGAGCCAGCCGGGTGAAGAGTCGCCGCTACGAATGCTCCTGAAGCCATGCCGGTTGGCGCTGGCCCCGCTCCCGCGGGCCGCAGAGCCTGTGAGGCGCCGCGCGTTGACTCGGCCGGCTCCGCGGCTGCGGCGCCGACCGAGATGGCGACCGCGTCTTCGAGGAGCTGGCCCAGGTCGTCGCGGATGCGGGTCGCCACCACGTAGGTGCCCGGCGAGGCCTCGGGGGAACGCACCGTCACGCGGAACGTCGCGTGGGAGCCCGCCGCGAGGTCGTACCGGAACGGGCCCGCCGGCTCCACGTGGAGCCCTGAAGGCACGTCAAGCTCCACCTCGCCGGTAGCTGGTCGGCTCGACGTGGCCACTCGCACGACCACCTCACCGCCTCCGGTCAGGGATGACGGCGAGACGTGGACGGTGGTGGGGAGGTAACCGACGGGTGCCGGTCCCTTGTTGTGGAGCCAGTACCGGGTGAAGACGGGCTGAGCCGGCTCCACGACCGGAGACGGCGACGTGGACGGCGCCGCCGAGGACGGGCGCGCGATCACGGTGGCCACGTCGGCGGCGCCAAGATCGACGACCACCGCCTCATTGTCCACAGTGAGCGGTCGCCGCTCGCCGGCCTCGAGTATGTCGGTCCGCTCGGGCGCCGTGAGCCCGCCGTGCAAGCGGACCTTGGCGGTCGCGGGCGCACCGCTCGACTCGTACAGCCGCAGCGTCACACCGTCGCGCGGGTCGACGTCGCCGGGCAGGCCGGACGCCATCGGGTTGCCGCGCGGCTTGACCGCCGACAGGATGACGTGCGCGGGTTCGACCGAGCCGAGGCTCAACCGCGCCGGCAGCCGTCCCGGCGACGCGGGTGCCTCGTCGACGCGTACCGCGTGGTTGGCTTCTTGGCCGGCGCGCACGAATCCAGCGGCGCGCCAGTCACCCGGCCCCGCGACCAGGCTGTAGCGGAACGTGTGACTCCAGTGTTGCAACTGGAAACCGCTGCCGTCCGGCGCGGTGCGGCGAGGGCCGTCGATCCAGACGCCGCTGGGCCACGCGCTGCACGCGCGCATCAGGGAGAGGTACAGCGTGCCGTCTGGCTGAGCGACGAAGCTGGGTGTGCCGTGGTTGACCAGCGCGACCGAGTACTCGTCGACCGGTTCGGCGGTGCCCGGCAACCCGCTCGGCAGCGGCACCTCGATGGTGGAGCCGTCGAAGTCGAGCGTGTCGCCGGCGACGATCAGCACCGGCAGGTCACGCGGCCCGCGCAGGTCGGCACCCGGCGTCCACGCCGAGAGGCGGCTGCGAGTCGCTGGCACGAACACGATCCCGTTGCGCGCCAACGCCTCCCGGTACTCAGGTGCGGCGGCATCGAGCACCTGGGAAGCGAACGCGTTGCCAGCGCCGAGCACGATCCGCACGTCGGGCAGGTTCGAGTCGGCGTCGAGGGCGCCGTACCGTGGCCCGTCCGGCCGCGTAAGAGTCGCCGTCACGCCTACCGCTACTAGCCTCGCGAGTAGATCCCGCACGGGTCCAGCGGCCACGACCTCGGCGACACCGATCGCGTGCGCGGTGCGGCTGCCATCGGGCCCCACCAGCGCGATGCGGGCGGTCGAGGACAGTCCGGCCCAGGCGTGCGCCGGACTGTCCAATGTCCACAGATCCTCGGCTGCGTCCGATTCGGGAAAGCCGAATGATCGCCCGATGGCCGCGTATCCCACTTCGGCAACGGGAAGCGCGCCGGGCAGGTCGAGGTCGAAGCGGACGCGCAGCAGGTGGTCCTGCCCGATGGAGCCGTCGACGTGGGTCTGGAAGTCGATCCGGTCGATGCCGTCCCACAGTATGGCCTCGTGGCGGACGCGCAGATCGCCCAGGGCGAAGGACGACACGATCCGGCGCCCGATCGGCGACTCCTCAATGGAGACGTCGGCGGAGTCGGCCTCCCAGAAGGGCCCACGAGGAAGCAGGTGCCATGGCCCTTCGCCCCAGTGCGGGTGGGTCGCGTGCTCGGGCTGGCACACCAGTGCGGCACCGAGCCCGCCGGGACGCAGCAACTCGCGCCCGGTGCGCCGGTCGACGATGCTGCTGAGCGCGCCGCTGGGCGAAGCCTCGACGGCGAAAGCGTCGCTAACGACAGAGAAGCCAGGTGTGGATTTCCATCCCGCCGGCAACGCGGAAGCCGTGACGGCCCGGTACACGCGGTAGCCGAGTGCCGGCACGTCGCGCGCCAGGAAAGACAGGGTCACGTCGGCGAGCCCACCGCCGGGGTGCCGCACCACTCCTTCGGCCATGGCCGGCACCGGCCGGCCTTCGGAGGAGAACACCGCCACACCAGTGGGACCCGGTGCCGGGTAACGCAAACGGACGGTGGTGATGCCGTCGCGGGCCCAGGAGAGCGGGTTGACGGCTACCAGCGCCCGTCCAGGCCCGCTCGTGTCGGCAGCCGCCCCGATGGCCGCGACCGCCGTCGCCCTGGCCTGCTCCCCCAGCTCGTACGCCTCCCGCCAGCCGCCGAGCAGGTCGAGGTACACCTGGTCGGACTCGGTGCCGGTGACCGCGTCGTGGTGCGCACCGTAGGCAAGCTGCCGCCACGCCTTGTCCAGCGCCTCCGAGGGGTACCGGCTGCCTAACAGAGCCGCCACAGTGGACAGCCGTTCGGCGTCGAGGACAGCGACCTCACCGGCCCGCTGCCCCTGCTTGGTGTCGATGTAGGACACGTCCTTGCCGGTGTACACCGGGTTCATGTCCCGGGTCTGCGGTGACGGCACGCGCCCGCTGTCGGCAAGCTCCCGGCGCACTGCGGCGAAGTAGTCGCGGGGCAGTCCGAGCACGAACCGCGGCCACACGTACCGCTTCGCCCACAGCCGGTGGATCTCCGTGCACCAGCGGGACGGGATGTTGTGGTCGTGCCCGACCGGCAGCAGCACGTGCCGCGTGGCAGCCACCTGCTTCAGCTCGCTGAACTGGGCGTACGCCTCGGCCATCGCCTCGTCGAGGGTGTCCTTGCGCTCCATGTTCCAGCCGGCGACGTAATGGTCGGCCATGTACGCCGTCAGCAGTCCCCGCCCGGTCGGCGAGATCCACTCGAACTCGCTCGGGAACTGCATCCGCTTGATGTCACCGGCGTGCCGGCGCGGGCCGACGTGGTGGAACGGTCCCCGCGCCCACGCCGAGGAGTCGAGACCGGCGTCGGCCATCAGCCCCGGAAAGGCCGGGTCGTGACCGAAGACGTCGAGCATCCACGCGGTACGCGGGTCTCCGCCGAGCACATCGCGCTGGTACCCGACCCCGTACACGGCGTTGCGGATCGTCGACTCGGGGTGTGTCAGGTTGGTGTTGGGCTCGTTGTAGGTGCCGCCGACCAGCTCGACGCGGCCCTCCCGGAGGAAGCGCCGCAGGTCGTCCCGGTCCTGCGGAAACACGTCCCAGTACGGCTTGAGGTAGTCGAGCTCGGCGAGCACGAACTTGTAGTCTTCGTCGTGGCGCGCCGCGTCGAGGTGCGCGCGCACGAGGTCGAACGCGGTGCGGTTGAACTCCGGCCGGCGCTCCTCGGCCACCGGCAGGTCGTACCACGTCTCGGTGAAGCCGGCCTGGGTGTTCCACCAGACCGGGTCGTAGTGGAAGTGTGACACCATCCACATCGTCCAGCCGGTCTCGGCCGCCGTGATCACACCGTCCAACGTGGACGCACCTGCCACGGCGGTGACCCGGTGCACCGAACCGGGGCGCGAGGGTGCGGCGATCCGCACGCCGACTTCCACGACGCCGGGCGCCGCGACGAGCACCGGCTCGGGCGTGGTCACGGTCGGGCCCTCGACCCGTACGTGCACCGGTGCGAGCACAGTAGACAGCGTGACGCGCACGACCTGGCAGGGCGCGGCGGCGGGGCCTATGAAGAGATCGGTGGACTGGATTTCCGTTATCACACAGGTTCCGCTCGTTGCAGGGCACGTTCTCGGGCGTTACGGAGGCCGCTCGCCAGCCCACCGAGGAGGGTGGCGTCGTCGCCGAGCGCGGACACCGCGAACGCGGGGACGGGCAGCGGAAGCAGTGCTGCGAGCCGCTGGCGCAGGGGTACCAGATAGTCGCCGAAGTGGCGGCCGACGCCGCCGCCGAGCACGACCAGTTCGGGGTCGAGGAGCGTCATCACCGCGGCCAGCGCGGTGGTCAGGTGGTCGAGTTCGTCGGCCATGGCGCGCACCGCCGCCGGTTCTTCGGCCTTTGCGGCGGCGAGCACGTCTTCGGCCTTGGCCGCGGTGGTGAGACCGTGCCGGCGTGCCGCGGCAACCAGGCCGTCGGCCGCGGCGGCGGTCTCCAGTAGGCCGCGGCGCAGCGCGGCGGGGTCTGACGCCGTCGTCACGACAGGAAGGAACGCGACCTCGCCGGCGGTGCCGTGTGCGCCGCGGTGCAGCTTGCCGCCGAGCACCGCGCCGATGCCGAGGCCGCTGCCGATGTGCAGGTACACGAAGTTGTCGACGCCGCGTCCGAGTCCGTACGCCTGCTCGCCGAGCGCCGCGAGGTCGACGTCGTTTTCGAAGGCGATGTGCTCGCCGAGCCGCTCGCGCAGCGTCGGCACCAGGTCGGGGCGTTCCCAGCCGGGCAGGTTGGAGGCGTGGCGGACCCGGTGACCGGTCTCGTCGTACACGCCGGGGCTGCCGACCACGACGCTGAGCACCGACTCAGGCGCGACGGCGGTGCCGGCGAGCAACTCGTCGACCATGTCGCCGATCTGGTCGACCAGCCCGCAGGCGCTGCGCTTGGAGCGCCGCCGCGACTGGCCGGCGATGGTGCCGGTCAGGTCGGCGAGCAGCGCTCCCACCCACCGCAGCCCGACGTCGATGGCGACCACCCACCCGGCTTCCGGACGCGGGCCGAAAAGCTGCGGCGCCCGGCCGGCGGCGCCGGTGCGGAGGCCGACCTTCTGGACCAGCCCGACCTGCTCCAGCCGGGCAAGGGTGAGGCCGATGGTCGGCTTGGACAGGCCGGTCTCGCCGACAAGTTGGGTGACCGAGGTTGGCGCGAGCTCGAGCACCCGTTTGAAGACGGTGCGCTCGTTGACCTGACGCAGGAACGCGGCGCTGGTGGCGACCTCGGACGCGGTCATCGGACCAGTAAACACCACCCGCGTGCGCGATTGAAAGGAAAGCTCCCTTACACTCACCGACCATGACAGAGTTGGCTGGCGCTCGCTGCGCTCGCGCGGGTCACGCATGACTGGCCAAGTGCTGGGGATCGACATCGGTGGGACAAAGGTGGCGATAGCGACCGCAGCAGCGGGGAACCGCCTCCACGAAACGCACCGTCCCACGAAAGCGGCGGAAGGCGTCGAGGCGGTCGTCGACCGGATCATCCGGACCGCGCGCGAACTGGTCGAGGCCGATCCGGCACCGCTGGCCGGCGTGGGCGTCGTCTGCCCCGGCGTCATCCGCGACGACGGCGTCGCGCTCGCGCCCAACAACCCCGGCTGGGAGACGCTGCGGCTGCGCGAGACGTTTGCGGCGGCCTTCCCGGGCGTACCCGTGGCGGTCATGAACGACGTCAAGGCCGGCGCCCTCGCGGAAAGCGTCACCGGCGCGCTCGTCGGCACCCGTTCCGGCATCTATCTCAACCTCGGCACCGGTCTGGCGGCGGCGCTCGTCGTCGATGGCACGGTGGTCGAGGGCGCGCACGGCGCGGCCGGCGAGATCGCGTACCAGTTGCCGGGCCTTCGGCACCCGTCGGCGTACGCCGACGGCCATGCCCCGCTGGAGGAGATCGTCTCAGGGCAGGCCATCAGCGCGAACGCCTCTGCCGTGCTCGGCCGGCCAGTGGACGCCATCGAGGCGTTCGCGCTGGCCCCCACGCATCCGGCGGTCGCCGCGGTGGTGGACGCGGCGATCGAGGCGCTGGCCACGCACGTCGCCAACCTGTCCGTTGCCCTCGACCCCGACCGCGTAGTGCTGGCCGGTGGCCTGGTCGGGCAGGCGGTCGTGCTGGTACCCCGGCTGGCGGCCGTGCTCCGCCGGGCGGTGCCGTTCCCGCCCGAGGTTCTGGTGGCCCGGCACCCGTTCGACGCGCCACTCGCGGGTGCGCTCGTGATCGCGGCGCGCGCCGCCCTACCCTTGGTGCGATGAGCGACAACGCGCACGTGCGGCAGCTCCGCATCGTGGTGACGGCCGACGACTACGACGCCGCCCTCCGCTTCTACCGGGACGTGCTCGGGATGCCCGAGGAGGCGGCGTTCTCGTCGGAGGACGGCCGGGTGACGATCCTCGACGCCGGTCGCGCCACGCTGGAACTGGCCGATCCCAGCCACGCCGACTACGTCGACGAGGTCGAGGTGGGTCGGCGAGTGGCCGGCCACATCCGGGTCTGCTTCGAGGTCGACGACGCGGCCGCGAAGACCGCCGCGCTGGCCGCAGAGGGCGCCACCGTCGTCGCCGAGCCCACACGCACGCCGTGGGACTCGCTCAACGCCCGGCTGGACGCCCCGGCCGGCCTGCACGTCACGCTCTTTACCGAGCTGGGTGCCACGTCCAGTTGACCGACTTTTCGAAGGTGACGTAACCGGCTCGCGCGAACGCGGCGGCCATCGGCACGTTGCCCATGTCGGTCGCGGCGCGGATGCACGGCACGCCTTGCGCGGCCAGGACGCGGGTGCCTTCGGCGAGGATCTCGTCGATGTATCCGTTGCCACGGTGCTCGGGCAGCACCGCGAGGTACCCGATGACGGGGTGGTACGCGTTGCGCCCCGGCGTGACGAAGCCGACCGGCTCACCATCCGGCAGCGTCGCGACCCGCCACCACTCCCGCGGGCTGTGGTACGGCGCCAGCTCCCGGTCGAAGTGCGCGGTAGCCGACTCGACGGGCGTCATGTGGGTGAGGTCATCGCGGCTATGCGCGTCGAGCGTGCCGTCGAGCACGCGGGTCATCAGCTCGATCAGCTCGTCGCGGCCGTGCGTCTGGCGGAAGAGCAGCCGCCCGCTCGGCTCCACGATCGGGGTGCCCGGCCGCCACTCCAGCCGCAGCCGCTCCACCAGGGGCTGCGCGCCCGTCCGAGCGATCGCCGCCAGCCGCTCCTCGACGACCCGCCGGCTCTCCGGATGCTCTCGCCAGTCTGGCGGCACGAACCGGATGTACTCCGGCGGGATACCACCGGCAGGGACGACGGCACCGAGCGCCGCCTCCAGCAGCGCGATCCCCTCGTCGACGGCGCCCCCCCCGATGTCGAAGATGTCGAGCGGCTCCGGGTCGGGATCGCCCCACCCCGCGATCCGCGCCACCAGTTGGTCACCGCGCAGCGCCACCCACATCCACTCGGGGCGCCGCCGTCCGGCGGCGAGGTCGTCGGCCAGCTCGTCGTCGAGCGTGTACGTCAACCGGCAGAACAGGTCGAGCTCGTCGCGTCCCGAGATCGGGCGCATGATCAAATCCATTCCACTAACGCTGCGCCTCTTCCCATTCGCGCGCCACCCGTTTTGGCACGCACATCCGCCACGCGTCGATGACCAGCTCGCGCATCTCGTCTTCGTCGAGCGCGGCCATCCACGCCTGCACCCAGTTGAACCGCTCATCCGCGCGAGACGGCGGGAAGAACTTCTCGGGCTCGGCGGCGATCAGCGCGGCGCGCTCCTCCTTGGGATAGCCGAAGCCCATGGTGGTCTCGTCGCGCGAGAACGCCACATAGACGATTTGCCCCACGCGGAACTTGATCCGGTCGCGAATCAGATGCTCGGAGGTGCGCGGCAGCGCTAATGCCACCCGTCGCACGGCCTCAACGGTGACCATCGGCTTAGGGTAGTGCGCTATGGGGCGGGTCGAGGAGCTGCTGCGGGAAGCGGCGCCGCAGGTGCTGGGCGTGCTGATCCGGCGGTACGGGCAGTTCGACGCGTGCGAAGACGCCGTGCAGGAGGCGCTGCTGAGCGCCGCGACCCAGTGGCCAAGCGAGGGCATACCAGACAATCCACGCGCGTGGCTGGTCACCGTCGCGTCGCGCCGGCTGACCGATCAGTTCCGCAGCGAAGCCGCCCGGCGCCGCCGCGAGGCAACCGCGGCGGCGATGGCCGAGGAGGCGTACGAGGATCAGCCGCCCGCGCACGACGACACGCTCACGCTGCTCTTCCTGTGCTGCCACCCGTCGCTCACCGCGGCGTCGCAGATCGCACTCACTCTCCGCGCGGTCGGCGGCCTGACCACCGCGCAGATCGCGCGCGCCTTTCTGGTACCGGAGGCCACGATGGCCCAACGGATCAGCCGGGCCAAGCAGCGCGTCAAGGCAACGGGCAGCGAGTTCACGATGCCGCCCGAGCCGGAGCGCGCCGAGCGCCTGCGTGCGGTGCTGCACGTCCTGTACCTCATCTTCAACGAGGGTTACACCGCGACCTCCGGTCCGGAGCTGCACCGGGGCGAACTGACCCGCGAGTCGATCCGCCTCACCCGCGGCCTGCACCGGGCCCTGCCCGACGACGGCGAGGTCGCCGGCCTGCTCGCACTGATGCTCCTCACGGAGGCCCGGCGACCCGCACGCACCCGAGCCGACGGGTCGCTGGTGCCGCTCGCCGAGCAGGACCGCTCCCTGTGGAGCCGGCCCGACATCGAGGAGGGAGTCGCGCTCATCACGGACACGCTGGCCCGCGCTCCGATCGGCCCGTACCAGATCCAGGCCGCCATCGCCGCCGTCCATGACGAGGCGCCGGGCGCCGACGACACCGACTGGCCGCAGATCCTTGGCCTCTATTCGGTACTGGAACGCGTCGCGCCCGGCCCCATGGTCACCCTGAACCACGCGATCGCGCTCGCGATGGTCAAAGGGCCGCGGGCCGGGCTCGACCTGCTCGCTACCCTCGACTCCGACGAGCGGGTCGCCTCACACCACCGGCTCGCCGCGACCCGGGCGCACCTGCTGGAGATGGCCGGCGACACGGCGGCCGCCCGCGCCCAGTACCAGCTCGCGGCCAAGCGGACGAGCAGCGTTCCCGAGCAGCGCTACCTGGAGGCGCGCGCGGCGCGGCTCGCGCCGCTCGCGAACCAGGAGACACAGTGAGCGAGCGGCGTGGCGCGGCGGCGTTTGGAGCGGCCCCAGCGACCACCGACTGGCTCGACCCGGTCGGGCCGATCCA